>CAYPTW010000037.1:0-23975 GCA_964413755.1 uncultured Thioalkalivibrio sp.
AGATCGACGAGCACGTGCGGGTGGACGACCTGGAGCCGCTCAAAGACCTCTACCTAGGGATCATGCGGCGGCTGCTCGGCTGATCCGGCCCGCCTGGAGACCTGACCACGGGGCCGGACCGTGCAACGCTCCCTTCGCTCGGAAATCTTTATCTCGCTCAGTGAGCGTTGCACGTCCCGACCCCGCTGCCGGGTTGCAGGTCCCGCCGGACCGGGCGCAGTAACGACATGCCGGGCCACCGGGCTTGCGGCCAGAGACCGGGTATGCGCCGGTCATGCCAGCAGAGCCTCCGGGCCGCGGTGCGCCCGGATCGCTACCCGGCCACTACGGCAGCGCACCCGGAACGCACGATGCCCATCGAGCGATATAAAGATTTCTGAGCGAGAGGGGTATCGTGCGGTGCGGGCGCGCGGCCAGGACGGTGCTGCGGACCGCGCACGCGGCCAGGGCGGGGCCGCGGTTCGAGTGGTCAGCGCCGGAAGTTATTGACGGCGGCGACCAGCGCGAAGCCGGCCATCCACACCAGTACCCATCCGGCCATGCTCAGCCCGAGGAAGGTCCAGCCCATCTCGGCGCAGTCGCCGGAGCCCTCGAAGATCATGGACAGCGCTTCGTGCAGGGGGAAGACGTCCATGATGTAGTCGTAGCCGGGACCGCAGGCGGGCACCTGGTCGGCCGGCAGGCCCTGCAGCCAGACCTGGCGCCAGGCCAGGCCGAGGCCTCCGGCGGCCGCGATCATGGCCAGCACGCCGTACACGCGGGCGCCGGTGCGTCCCGGGTTGTGCGCATAGGCCGCGAGGAAAACGAAACCCAGCACCAGCACCGCAATGCGCTGCAGGACGCACAACGGGCACGGCTCGTAGCCCATGGCATGCTCGGCAAACAGGGCGAAGCCCAGCAGCCCGCCGCACAGCAGCGCGCAATAGCCGTTGATCATGCGGCGGCTGAGCCAGCCGCGGGAGGCGGTCTCAACCATTCTCGTTCCTGACCTGTCTCTCGGCGTCGTCGAGGTCCACGTGGCGGATGTCCTTGCCGTGCACCATGTAGACGACGTACTCGCAAATGTTCTTGGCATGGTCGCCGATGCGTTCCAGCGCGCGCGCCACCCACAGCATGTCGAGCACGCGGCGGATGCTGCGCGGGTCTTCCATCATCAGCGTGATGGCCTGGCGCGACAGGGCCTCGTACTCCTGGTCGACGGCCTTGTCTTCGCGCATCACCTGCATCGCGAGGCCCGGGTCGAGGCGCGCGAAGGCGTCCAGCGACTGGTGCAGCATGCTGCCGACGAGCTCGCCGATGTGGCGCAGGGCACGGTAGCCGTCGACTGGGCGCTCCTGCGATGCCAGCCGGGAGGCCAGATAGCCGATTTTCTCGGCCTCGTCGCCGATCCGCTCCAGGTCGGTGATGGTCTTGATGATGGCCATGATGAGGCGCAGGTCGCTGGCGGTGGGCTGGCGCCGCGCGATGATGCGGCTGCACTCCTCGTCGATGGACACCTCGAGGCGGTTCACCTTGTGGTCGTCGCGCACCACCTCCTCGCCGAGCTCGCTGTCGCCTTTTTCGAGGGCCTCCACCGCGCGGCGTAGCTGCTCTTCGACCATGCCGCCCATGGCCATGACGTTACTGCGCACAGCCTCGAGTTCCGCATTGAAGCGGCGCGACCAGTGGTGGCTGATGTCCTGGTGTTCCATCGAGTGGCTCGGACCTGTGGCGGAAACGAAGGTTCAATAGTCGCATCCGCAGATGCGAACAAACAAGCGGCCATGACCCGGAGGCCATGGCCGCTTTAATCAGTGGGGCGGCCGGCTAGAGCGCCGGCACGCCCGGTTCAGATCCTAGAAGAAGTACTGGCCACGCATGCCGTAGACCCAGCCGTCTCCCGTTATGTCATCACGCTCGCCTTCCAAGTAGATGACGTTGAACTTGAACATGACTTCCGGCGTCAGGTACCAGTTCAGGCCGAGCACGTAGCGATCCTGCTTCTGGCCGCGACCCACGCGCGTATGCTCCAGAGAATCCGCCACGGAGTAGCCGAAGGCCAGCTCGAAAGCGCCGTAGGTGCCCGCACTCGGGTTGAAGTTGGCGTTCGGGCGCAGGTTGCCGAAGTCACCGCCGAAGGCGCGGTAGGGCTTGTGCTCGCCTGTCAGGTAGTAGCCGGCGTAGATGTAGTAGCCGTCCTGCGAGATCGAGTCGGCATCCACGTTGAAGGTCTCCTCGGGGTTCACACGCGTCGGATCGAGGTTCAGGTCGACATTCATGTACTCGGCCTGGAACCACATCGAACCGAAGCCGGCGGCGAACTCGAGCCCATAGCGCGTGAAGTCCTCCACGCCCTCCAGGTCGTCGCGGCCCACGAGGCGCGCGTCGATGGCCCGGGTGCCTTCACGGGTGCGCAGGCGAACCGCCTCGTAGTAGTCTTCTGCCGTGTTCAGCGCGTTCTTGCGGTAGTTGATGGCCGCACCGAGGTGCACGAAGTCCGTCCCGTTCAGGTACGGCGCAAAGGTGGCGCGTCCGGCAATGGAGTAGCCTTCCTCGACGTCACGATTGAACTCGATCCCGTTACCGAACAGGCCGACCGCGATGTGGTAGGTCGGCTGCAAGGCCTGGTACATGATGCCCGGCTGCTTGCCGACGCCGTAGGCGTCAACCGTGGCGGAGCGCTCCATGAAGGTGATGTAACGCGAGCTGGTGTCGTACTCGAGACCGAACGGTTCCTTCATGTTGCCGAATTTGAAGATACCGCCATGGTCGAACAGGTAACCGATGTAGGTATTTTCGAGCTCGACCGCATTCTCGGCGAAATCGACTTCCACCTGCCACTCGAACTTCTCGCGCATCACGCCCAGGGCGCCAAGGCGAATCCGGCGGAAGATCAGGCCATAATCGGGCAGCGGATCTTCGCGCGCCACTTCAACCAGTTCGTCACTGAAGTCCTGCATCGCGAAATCGAGCTGCACACGACCGCGCATGCGGAAGCGCTCGGACCCATCGGCAGTCTGCACGCCGAAGCGGCGCACGAAGATGGTCGCGCCCTCGTCAACCTGCATCGGCGCCGTGGGCTCGTAGGCCGCCGGCGCGCTGCCCAGTTCGACCTCTTCAACCGCTTCCTCTTTCGCCGCCTCAGCGCGGATCGCTTCCGCTTCTGCGGGGGTCAGGACCTGCTTCTGGATCAGGGTCTCAAGGAGCCGATCCGTCTCAGACGCCGTCGCACCCGTCGTAGCCAGCAAGGCTGCCGCAGCGAAAGCTAAGAACAAATAGCGAACTGACATGCTAATGCCTCCCTCAAAACGAATCGGACGTGGAGCACCAGTGCGGACTCAGCCCAACCCGCAAAACGCCCGTGAATCAACAGGTCCTTGCGGTCCCGGATGGCATCAGTCGCGGGCACTCGATGACATCGCGCAAAGTGTCCTCCGGGTCTCCGTAAGACGAATTGATCTCAGTCAATAGACGGGCCGAAATGTGACATTTTTGTGACAAATGCTTATGCCGTTTAGGCCTTTCATTACATGGTTGACGCGCATGGGACACCATGGTCAGCTGTGTTGGTGAAAACGGAGATCGAGCGCAAGTTCCTGGTCACTGGGACCGCCTGGAAGAAGGGGGTCCGCGGAAGCCGCCTGCGCCAGGGTTACCTCGCTATCGAACCGCAGCGGCAGGTGCGGGTCCGCACCGCCGGTGACGAGGCCTGGCTGACCATCAAGGGCCGCGCCGAGGGGATGCGGCGCCTGGAGTTCGAATACCCCCTCCCGCTGGCTCATGCGGAACGGCTGCTGGATGAGCTCTGCCAGCTGCCGATCATCGACAAGACGCGCTACGAGGTGTTGCTTGGAAGCCACACCTGGGAGATCGATGAGTACCACGGCGCCAACGCCGGACTGGTGGTTGCCGAGATCGAGCTCGGCGCCGAAGACGAGCACTTCACGCTGCCGGAGTGGGTCGGCAAGGAAGTCACGCACGACCCCCGCTATGCCAATGCCAGCCTGGTCAGCCTTCCTTTTTGCGACTGGGCGGACCCGTCTTGACGCTCGCGGGGGGCTCGACGCGGTCGAACTTCGCAGCCTTAAGGGAGAAGTAGGGCTGCTGCTGCTCGCGCGCGATCAGGCGACAATGGCGCACCAGGGCATCCAGCGCCAAGGTCATGTTGCCGAAGTAGATCCCGGCGATCGCCGTCACCTCGTGTTGTGCCACGCGGTCGTTGACGGCCTGCCGGATGAGCTGGCTTCGCTCTGAGAAGACGTCCCGCGCAGCTTCGATTTCATGAGCCGAGCCCGGGAAGGTCGCCTGGTCCGGATCGAGCGAACGCCGCGTAGCCTCCAACACAGCCTCGGCGTGGTCGCACAGCTGGACCAGCGCGAGGCGCGTGGGCTCATCGAAGCGCGCGTTCGGGATGCGACGCCGCTGCTCGGTGAGCGTGGCAAGGTGCACCACGTAATCCCCGATGCGCTCGATGTCGCTGGCGATCCGCGACAGGTACTGCGCCAGCAGGCGCTGGCGACGGGACAGGTAGCGATCGGTCATCCGCGCCAGGTAGTCGTGTGTGGCGTCCCGGATCTCGTTCACCGCCTGTTCGTTCGCCGCAATGCTGGAAGGCGCCCTGAGGGCCGCTGCCTCGTGCGCGAAATCGCGCGCCTGCTGCAGGCTGCCGGCGATGATGTCGAGACTGCGGCGCGATTCGCGGATCACCGCGGCAAGGGCATTCTCCGGGCGCATGAGCAGTTCCGGGTCGAGGAAGCTGCGCACCGGCAGCGGCTGGCGCCGACCCAGCAGGAGCCGCAACAGGGCGGCAATGCGCGGAGTGAACGGCAGCAGCAACAGGCTCGCCACGACCATGATCGCCGTGTGCAGGTTCGCCGTCTGCCGCACCAGGTCGTCCGACGTCAGCTCCATGGCGGCAATGAAAAGCGGCGCCGCGAGCAGCGCCATGGCGACGTTGAAGAGGTTGAACAGCAGGTTGCCCACCGCGCCGCGCCGCCCCTCGATGCCGCATCCCAGGGAGGCGATCAGCGCCGTGGTCGTGGTGCCGAGGTGGGCGCCGAGCACGATTGGATACACCTGCGGCAAGGAGGTGAACACCCCGGCCGTGATAAGCACGAAGGTCATGCCGATGGTGGCGCCGCTGCTCTGGATCACCGCGGTGAAAGCCCAGGCCACCAGCGTGCCGAGCAGCAGGCCCTGCCAGGTCGAGCCGTCCAGGTGCGCCAGCCAGGGGAGCAGCGCTTCGCGGTGCGGCTCGATGGCTCCGCTCATCAGGTCCATGCCGTTGAACAGCAGGCCGAAGCCGAGCAGGCTGCGGCCGATGTTGCGCAACAGCGCGGAGGGACTGACGGCGAGCAGCAGGAAACCGATCGCCACGGCAAACAGCGCGTAATCGGTCAGCTTGAAAGAGATCAGCTGCATCGACAGCGTGGTGCCGACGTTCGCGCCCATCATCACCGGCAGGGCGTTAACCAGGCTGAGCAGGCCGGCATTGATGAAGCCGACGGCCATCACCGTGGTGGCGCTGCTGTGCATCAGGAAACCGAGGCCCGTGCCGAGGCCGAGGCCGGTGAGGCGATTGCCGGTGCCGCGGTAAATAATCAACCGCAACTTGTCCCCCGCCGCCTGGCGCAGCCCCTCGGTCATGAGTTGCATGCCGAACAGGAACAGCGCCAGGCCACCGAGGATGGTGAAGGCGAGGAAAAAAGTTGCTTCAAACGTCATGCGCTCTACTCCCGGCCCGGCGGCCGTTGAGTTCGCCCCGGCCTAGCCGGCAAGAAAACTCTGCAGCAGCGGCTGCAGTTTCTTGCGTGAATAGGCGGCATTGCCCTGCACGTAGGCGGCGTAACGCGCGCTCTGGGCGTTCGGTGCATCGAGCGGTTCCAGCGCAAGTTCGCTGCCGAGCAGGAAGGTGTTGACCCGCGTGAACAATGCCTCGTCCGCCGCCCAGACGACCAGGTCGCGTTTGAAGTCCGGGTCGGTGTAGGCGTTCATTGCGAGCAACAGGTCGAGATTGCGGTCGCGGGCGAAGGCCGCCAGCGACTCGCCCAGCTGCGGATCCTTTTCCAGCCACCGGGCCGCCGGCAGCAGTACCGAAGCGATGCCGCAGCGTACGTCGCCCATCTGGTATTCCTTGTAGTCCTTGCGCAGCAGGTCGGGTGTGTCCAGCGCATCGACGTTGAATTTCTCGAACTGCAGGCGATCGAATAGCGCCTGCTGGTCGGCGCCGCAGATCTCGCTGAGGCGCCCGGCAACGCGCACGTCCTTTTCGGTGGCGCGCCTGGCCTCCGCATCGAGATTGACGGTGTCCAGCAGGATCGTGCCGAGAAGCAGCCGGGCCAGTTCCGGCTCGACGGCCTCGGGCCCGGTGTCGAGCAACTGCTCCGCCACCAGGGTCGAAGCGGAGCCGACCGGCTCCACGAGCCGCGGTCGGGCGTCCTGGAACTCGCCCTCGTCGCGGTGATGATCGATGATGCCGATCACGGCCGGACCCAGCTGCGCCTGCCCCGCGGCCAGGGCATTGTGGTCCACGAGCACCAGCCGGAACCCACCGGAGGCCTGCAACGCCGCCAGGTCGACCTCGTCGATGAAAGTGAGCAACTCGGGGCCGAGGCCTACGTCGGAAAACAGGTACACCGCCTCGGTACGCAGCTTGTAGTCGGCCCGCGGGATGTTGACCAGCGGAACGAAAATGTCACCCGAGTCGCCGGAAGGCATCGTAAGCCAGTAGCCCGCCGCCACGGCGGCCACCATGGAATCGAGGTCCGCAGCCTCGTTGCCCAGCACGAAGTGGGTCGCACGTCCCTCCTGCACCGCTGTGCGGGCCCTGTGGAGATATGCCCTAAGCTCATGATTCGATTGGACTGCTTCCACGGCTGGAGACTCCTTGTTAACCTTGCTTGATTTGGGACCTGTTGAAGGAAAAGCGCATGTCAGACGTCTACGCCAAGAACACCGCGACTTCCGCTGAGGAAGCCGAGAAAATCGTGCCGCGAGCTGAGTTCCGCGTGTTCGGTCCCGGGGTGATCCAGACCGTGAAGGACCACATGTGGAACGGCAAGACCGTGCTGTTCAAGGCGCGCCGGATGCCGGCGGAAACCTACTTCCTTTCCGTCAACACCAACGACGCCAACGTCAAGGTCCGCGACGGCCTGCTCGACATCAAGACCAAGGTCGGTGAAACGCCCGAGGGCTACGAGATCTTCCAGCCGCGCGGCAAGTTCCAGTTCCCCGTCAGCCGGGACGACCTCGCCACCATCCTCTCGCACCTCAAGGTGGAGATGGCGCTGGACGCGGACAGCTACGATATCGATACCTTCATCACACTGGCCCGGCGTCACCCCGAGCTGACGCCGGTCGCCGTGGAGAAGATGCGCTACGGGTTCACCATCGACGGCATCATCTGCGAGTACGCCGAAGTCTGGTTCAACGGCGCCCTGGTCGAGACGGCCTGCGCCGAGAGCGAGAACTATGCCGGCATGCGCGAAGTCATCGAGGGACTCGGCATCGGCGACCTGCCCAACACGAACTATCTCCGCGCCGCCAAGCAAGTGGTCGGCATGGAGTGAGCGGGGTGGGCTGAGGCACATCTGTCCCGTTACCTCAGAACAGGCCGAACACGCCATCGGGCGTGATGCCAAGGAAGCGGAACCAGGTCTCACCCATGATGATGTTCGCGATCCAGCCCAGCGTCATCATGATGAGGCCGAATTTCATCGCATCGTTGAGGCTGTAATGGTCGGTCTCGTACAGCAGTGCCGCGGGTTTGCTGTTGAACGGCAGCACGTAAACATGCTCGATCAGGAACGCCACCGGCAGCGCCAGGCTGATGATGCTGAAACCGAAGAGGTCTGCAGTGCCAATGGCGATGGGGATGAAAATCATCGTCCGCATGGTCTTGGACTGTGACAGCAAAGCCGAATAGCACATCACGCCGGTAAGGATCAGGTACAGCGCCCAGAACGGGGCGCCCTCCTCCAGCCCGATGCCGTTGAAGAAGGCCTGCACCCCGATGTTCGGCAGCCCCGTCTGGCTGAATCCCGCGCCCAGCGTGTAAGCACCGGCGGAGAACAGCATCAGGTGCCACGGGATGTCGATATCGTTCCACTCGACCACGCCGGCCCGCGGCAGCAACGCCACGATTGCGCCGACGAAGGCCACAGCCGTCGGGCTGATGCCGTGCAACCGGTCCGTTGCCCAGAAGGCGAGGATGGTGATGAAGATGACCGCGGCGCGGATCTCGTCCCAGCCCAGCTTGCCGAGCTTCGCCTGTTCCTCCCGCAGGCGGTCCATGCCGCCCTCGATCTGCGGCAGTTTCTGGCGCTCCTCGAGCGGGAAGATGATACGCATGCCGATGACGTAACCGAGCAGCATGAGCCCGACCATGGTGGGCAGCATGGCGATCATCCAGTCGGCGAAATAGACCGCCCCGCCGGTGGCGCCGGCGATCAGGGCGGCCGCCAGCAGGTTGGCGCCGGAACCGGTTACGAAACAGCCGGCACCCAGGTTGATGTTGAGCAGTTGCTGCAGGACGATGTTGCGACCGAAATTCGTCTTGCCGGGACCGGGCCGCGCGCCGTAGATCGCCGCGATCACCATGAACACCGGCAGCAGGATGGCAGCCTTGGCGGTGGTGGCGGAGATGAAGGCCGACATCACCACGTTGATGACGATGAAACTGAGGAAAACCTGCGACGCGTTATGGCCGAAACGCAGGATGAACCACAGCGTGAAACGTTTTGCCAGGCCGGTCTTCACCAGCATGCTGGCGAGGATGAAGGACATGATGTTGAGCCACATCACGGGATGGCCGAGATTGGCATAGGCCGCGCGTTCGGTCAGCACGCCGGTCAGCACCAGCGCGATGATGACGATAAGCGAGGTCTGGTAGCTCGGCAGCGACTGCGTGGTCCACAGGACCATCGCGAACAGGAAAATGCCGAGCATGAAGCTGTTGCGCCGCACGAACTCGTCGGCACCCACGTCCGCCAGCACCGCCGCTGCCGCCTTAGGCAGCACCTCGACCCCGAACCCGCTCAGCCATTGCGGCGTCCAGAGGAAACCGAACAGCACGAACAGCGCGATGCCCAGCGGGATGCCGGCGCGGGCCAGCACGATCTCGGTCGGGGTCCGACGACGCTTGGGCAAGCGGTCGATCCGGTAATTGTGCATGTCCAGCGGATCGAATTTCTCGGCTGCCGGGGGGGGAATGGCGCTCATGATTGCTTCTTCTCCGTTGCTGCGGGGCCGGCCGACGCACCGTGCTCCCATCCCTGCAGGCTGCGAACCTCCGCCAGATAGCTGATGTTCGGCAGGCCTGCCAGGCCGAGCCGCTCTGCCAGGTCAAGCACGCGCTGCGCATCCACGCCCTCGACACAGATGCTGTGGGTGGTATGCCCGGCGACCGTCACCTGCACGAGTTCGGCGATGCAGCCGTCCAGTTGGAATCCTTCCCGGCGCTTGAACACGTCGACAGCAACCGCCCCGGGCACGCCGCGGAAAGCATCGACCAGCACCTCCACTGACTGCCCGGCGCCGGGCGGCAGGCCCGCGGAGAGCTCCAGCGAGGCCACGAGCCCCTTGGCGAGTATTGCGTCGTCGATGGGGAATTCATGCGCCGGCTGCGGCACCCAGCGCTCGAGCGGACCGTGGTATCCCTCCAGCAGTTTGAGCTCGAGCCGGCCGTCCCGAATCTTGTAGTTGTAGCGCTCGTCAGGGCGACTGAGGAGGTAAATCTCGGCGCTGGTGCGCCTTTCGGGTTGCCCGCCTGCGCTGCGCAGGCGCTGTTCGACGCTGCCGAGCACCGGCGCAAACGACCGGTATTCGTAGCGCGCCTCCTCGTGGCTCATGGACTGACCCCGTCAAACGTTACAGAAATATTACACGCCGACGCCGGAGGCGCATACGTAATCGCACGCAGCCGGGTGGATTCAGAGCAGGGTACGGTCTGCGGGGAAGCGGCAGGTGAAGGTGCTGCCCTCGCCGAGCTCGCTTTCGACTTCGAGCCGGGCCCCATGGCGTTGCAGGACGTGCTTGACGATCGCCAGGCCTAGACCGGTGCCGCCGGTGGCGCGATCCCGTCCCTTGTCGACGCGGTAAAAGCGCTCGGTCAGCCGAGGAATGGCGTCCACCGGGATGCCGACGCCGGTATCGCTGACCGACAGGCATGCGGACCCATCCTCCACATACCAGCGGATATGGATGCTGCCCTCCGGCGGCGTGTACTTAAGGGCGTTGCCGATGATGTTGGCGCATGCCGAATAGATCTCCGACTCTGCGCCCCATAGCCCGGCCGCGGACTCCAGCTGCAGCTCCACCACTGCGGGGTGCCGAGGCCGCGTCACCGCTTCCTTGCGCAGCGCGGCGAGCAGGCCGCAGACGTCGACACGGTCCCGCCCGGCCTCGGGGCCGGCCGCCTCCAGGCGGGACAGCGTCAGCATGTCGTCGATGATGGAGCGCATGCGCTGCGACTGGCGCACCATCTCCTGGACAGGCTCGTGCCAGTGGTCCGCGAGCCCGGGTTCCTCGACGAGCTCATCGAGGTAGCCGCTGATCACGGTGAGCGGCGAGCGCAGCTCATGCGACGCGTTGGCGACGAAAGTGCGGCGGATGTTCTCGAGTCGCGTGGCGTGAGTGATGTCACGGGCGAGCAGCAGCCGCTGGTTGTCGCCGTAGGGCACGAGCTGGATCGCCAGGCGAAAGTCCTTGTTGCGCGGCGCCCCGATCTTCAGGACCTCCTCGGGCTCGTGGTTCTTGAGGAACTCGACGAACTCGGGCGCTCGCCACAGGTTGTCAATCCGCTGGCCACGATCTTCACGGTGCAGCCCGAGCAGCACTTCCGCCGCGCGGTTGAGCCAGACGATTTCCCGCTCCGGCCCGATCACCACCCCGGCGTCAGGCAGGGCCTTGGTCGACTTGCGGAATTCCTTGAGGACCCGGGCCAGGCGCTTCTTGCGTGCGCGGCTCTGCAGCCGGATGCGATACAGCTGGCCGTAGACCTCGCCCCACAGGCCTGGCGCGTCGCGCGGGGGTTCGCCGAGTTTCTTGCGCAGCCAGGACTCGAGCTGCCAAAGATGCCAAAGGTGCCAGCCCAGGTAGGCCAGCACGAAAGCGGAGAGCCAGGCGAAGAAGTGGCCAAACAGCCAGCCGAACAGGACCGCGGTGGCAAAGAGCGCCACGAAGCGCAACAAGACGTAGCCCCACGGCCCTGGACTCACCCCGCGACCTGCCCGGAAAACCGGTAGCCCGCGCCGCGCACCGTTTGCACCAGGCGGTCGCAGCCGGAGGGCTCGAGCGCCTTGCGCAGGCGGCGGATATGCACGTCCACCGTGCGCTCCTCCACGTAGACATTGCCGCCCCACACACGATCCAGCAGCTGGGCGCGGCTGTAGACGCGCTCGGGATGGGTAATGAAGAATCTCAGCAGGCGAAACTCGGTGGGGCCGAGCGACACCTCCTGCTCGCCCGCCATGACGCGGTGGGTGGCGACATTGAGCGTGATGCCGCCCAGGGCGTAGACCTCGTCCTCGTCGTCCACGCCATGGCGTCGCATCACCGCCTTGATGCGCGCCAGCAGCTCGCGGGGCGAGAACGGCTTGGTGATGTAGTCGTCCGCGCCGCCCTCGAGGCCGCGAACCTTGTCCTCCTCCTCGGCCCGCGCAGTCAGCATGATGATCGGCACGTCCTTGGTCGCAGGGTCTTTCTTCAGCAGCCGGGTCAGCTCCAGCCCGCTCATGTCCGGCAGCATCCAGTCCGCCAGCACCAGGTCGGGGGCCTGGTCCGCCACCTGGATCCGGGCCTGGCGGCAGTCCTCAGCCTCGCGCACCTCGTAACCCGCCCGCTTCAGGCTGAAGGCGATCATGTCCCGGATCGGTTTCTCGTCCTCGACGATCAAAATCTGCTTGGCAGTCATGGCTCAGCCCAGTTTTGTGACCGCAACATTACAGCAACGGGATGTGACAATTTGATTAAACCCCCGCTGCAACGAGGTTTCAGGACCCACAGGCCCGGCTAGCCCCTGCCCTGGCCGCCGCCCTGCCACGCCACCTGCTCGCGCAGGTAGACAGGCAGCGCCTCGGCGGCGCTCACCGCCCGTCCCGCCGCCAGCAGCGCCGCGGCCGGACCGAGCAGGTCGCGCGCCACGGGCTCGATGAGGGGGTCGCAGCCGGCGAGACACAGCCTGGTCGCCAGGTCGTCCCATGCGGCGAAGCCGGAACCGGCGCCGAACCATGCGCCTTCCGGTGGCGCAAGCGCTGTTGGCATCAGCAACCGTTCCTCGCCGCACAGCTCGGGCAGGCCCGCGGCGTCCAGGCGATAGGTGGCCGCATACAGCTCGTCCATGCGCGCGTCGAAGGCCGCCAGCACCTGGCGCCAGCCATGCTTGCGCCAGGCCGCCACGGCCGCCGCTGCAAGGTTGGACACCGGCGTCACCGGCAACCCGGCGCCGTAGGCGATGCCCTGCGCCACGCTGGCGGCGATGCGCAGCCCGGTGAAACTGCCCGGGCCGCGCCCAAAGGCCACCGCGTCGAGGTCCTTGAGCGCCAGGCCGGCCTCGGCCAGGCAGGCCTCTGCCATGGGCAGCAGCGAGGCGGCATGCCGCCGCGGCTGGGTCTCGATGCGCTCGATGACGGCCTCGCCGGCCTGCAGCGCCACCGAGCAGGCGCTCGCCGCCGTATCCAGCGCCAGGATGTTCATCCCGCCGCCTGCAGCGCGGTGAGGCCGAGCCCGACGAGGAAATCCACCGCCTCTTCTTCGCGGCGCACGATGGGCATGCGCGGCAGGCTGCCGAGGAACACGCGGCCGTAACCCTTGCCGAGCAGGCGCGGGTCGCACACCACGGCGAGCCCGGCGTCGTCCACGTCGCGGATGAGGCGCCCGATGCCCTGCTTCAGGCTGAGCACGGCCTGCGGCAGCTGCACGTCGCGGAAGGGATCGCGCCCCTGTTCGCGCGCGGCCTCGAGGCGCGCCTTGAGCAGGGGGTCGTCGGGCGCGGCGAAGGGCAGCTTGTCGATCAGTACCACCGACAGCGCGGGGCCCTTCACGTCCACGCCTTCCCAGAAGCTCTGCGTGCCCAGCAACACCGCGTTGCCGAGGCGGCGGAATTCCGCCAGCAAGCGCGCGCGCGGCTCGTCGCCCTGCACCAGCACGGGAAAACCGAGCTCGTCGGCGCGGGCGCGCAGCTCGCGCGCCGCCAGCTGCAGCGCGCGGTGGCTGGTGAAGAGCAGGAAGGCACGTCCGCCGCTGGCCTCGAGCAGCGGCAAGGCCGTCGCCACCACGCGCCGCGTGTAATCCGGCGCGGACGGCTGCGGCAGCCCTTCTGGCACGTAGAGGCGCGTGCGCGCCGCGAAATCGAACGGGCTGTCGAGCTTTAGGGTCTCGGCCTCCTCCAGCCCGAGCCGGTCCATGAAGGCGCCGAAGTCATCGCCCACGGCGAGCGTGGCCGAGGTGAACACCCAGCCGCACTCACGCCCGGCCAGCTTCTCGGCCAGCGCCCGGCCGGCATCCAGCGGTGCGCCGTGAAAGCTCGCGCTGCGCCGGTGCGTCTCGGCCCAGCGCAATTCGCAGCCCTCGCCGCCCGCGCCCAGCTGTTGCAGGCGTGCGGCCATGGCGCGGGCCCGGCGCGTCACCGCGTCCAGCCCCGGCGTGGCGCCTTCGAGCCCGTCGCAGGCCTCAGCCAGCGCGCCCGCCGCGTGTTCCCATTCCGCCAGGCGGTCCTCCATATCCGGCGGCAGCTCCGGCCAGGCCACGCGCGGCGCGGCGTTCGCCAGGCCCGCCGCGGCCTCGCGTGCGGCGCGCTCGAGGGCATCCACGGCCTGTTCCACCGCCGGCTGCCAGGCGCCCGCCTGCAGCGCCTCGCTGCGCGCGTCGCTCACCAGGCCCAGCGCCTGGCGCGTCCCCACGCCGATGGCGAAAAAGCGCGCCGCGATCTCCGGCAGCTGGTGCGCCTCGTCCACCACCACCGCGTCCGCGCCGGGCAGCAGCTCGCCGAAGCCCTCGTCCTTCAGCGCCAGGTCGGCCAGCAGCAGGTGATGGTTCACCACCACGACCTCGGCCTTGAGCGCCTCGCGCCGCGCCTTCACCACGAAGCAGCGCTGGAACTCGGGGCATTCCTGGCCGAGACAGTTGTCCGCGTTCGAAGTGACGCGACCCCACAGGGGCGCATCCTCGGGGATGCCGGGCACCTCGGCGATCTCGCCGCGCGTGGTGGTGGGCAACCAGGACTGCAGGCGGCCGAGCCAGCGCCCGTCGCGACGGCTGGCCGTGCCCTCCTCCACCGCGAGGTTGAAGCGATGGCGGCACAGGTAATTGCTGCGGCCCTTGAGCAGGGCCACGTGCACCGGCCGTCCCAGCGCGCCCGACAACGCCGGCAGGTCGCGGCGATAGAGCTGGTCCTGCAGCGTCTTGGTACCGGTCGAGACCACGACCTTCAGCCCGGCCTCGAGCACGGGAGCAAGATAAGCGTAGGTCTTGCCGGTGCCCGTGCCGGCCTCGACCAGCAACACTTCGCGCGCTTCCAGCGCCGCGGCCACCGCCTCGGCCATGTGCCGCTGGCCCTCGCGCGGCCGGAAGCCCGGCAGCGAGCGTGCCAGCGCGCCGTCGGCCGCGAAGGCCGCCCCCGTGCGTTCCGCCAGGCTCACCGCCCGGCCCCGGACTGCTGCAGCAGCCGCGTCGCCGCCTCCCGAGCCTTGCGGTCCACGCTCGCCAGGCTCAATGCCTTGCGCGCCATGCTTTCGGCCGCGGCGGCCTGGCCGGCCTCGAGCCGCAGGTAACCGAGCTCGATCCAGATCCAGGGATTGGCGCTGTCGATGCGCAGCGCGCGCTCCAGCGTCGAACCGGCCGCCGCCGCGTTGCCCAGCATCGCCTCGCGCCGCGCCTGCTCGACGAGGGCCTCGCCGGCCGGGTGGTAACTGGGGGCGGTGTCCGGCTCGGGCTGTGGCAACGGCTGCGGCGCCGCGCGCGGCTCAGGCGTCGCCTCGGGCGGCGGCAGCACCTGCGGCTGGCGCAAGGTCGGCTCGATCTCCGGCGCCGGCTCGCGCACGTCGGGAGGCGGAACCTCCTGCACGGGAAAAGGAGCGCAGCCCGCCACGGCGAAACCGAGCAGCGCGAACAAGACTGACGACCGTGCCCGTCGTGACCGTCTCACGGCTCGCCCCGGAAAAACTTGCGCAACCATTCCACTCCTCTCTCGCCCAGCGTCTCATCCCCGGGCTCGCACCCGCGCATGGCATACAGCGTCGCGTCCTGCGGCACCGGCACGAACACCGTGTCGGCGCAGCTGCCGCGCGCCAGCAGGCCCGAGGCGTAATCGATCTCCACTTCCACCAGGCCCTCCGCCGTGCCCGGCACGAAGGCGGACGCTCCGACTCCGGCCATGATATCGGCCCAGATGGGCAGCGCCCCACTCGCCCCGGTCAGGCCGGTCGGCGCGTTGTCGTCGCGCCCCACCCAGGTCACGGCCAGAGTATCGCTCCCGAAGCCGGCGAACCAACTATCGCGAAAGTCGCCTGAAGTGCCGGTTTTGCCTGCATACGCGCGCCCGCCGAGGCGCCGCAGCGCGCCGCGCGCGGTGCCGCGCTCGAAGACGTGGCGCAGGGCGTGCTGCAGCTGTACCACGGCCGCCGGGTCGGCCACGGCCTCGATGTCCAGCGGGTAACGCGACAGGGGCAGGCCCTCCGGGTCGAGCACGGCGCGCACCGAGCGCAGCGGCGCACGAAAGCCGCCGGCGGCGATGGCGCCGTAGATCTCCGCCACCTCGAGCGGCGGGTACTCCACCGAGCCGAGCAGCAGGGAGGGAAATGCCGGCGGCGCCGGCCCGCCGGAGAGGGCCGCGAGACGCGCGGCGACCGCCTCGACCCCGAGCTCCAGCCCGAGGTTGACCGTGGCGAGGTTGAGCGACTCGGCCAGCGCGCGCAGCAGGGAGACCGGGCCGCGCGCCTGGTGGTCGAAGTTGTCCGGCTGCCAGGTGTCGCCGTTTTCCAGCGTGACTTCCACCGGCCAGTCTTCCAGCGTCGACGCGAGGGAGTACTCGCCGGACTCGAATGCCGCCAGGTACACCGCAGGCTTGACCAGGGAGCCGATCGGGCGGCGCGCGTCCAGCGCGCGGTTGAAACCGTCGAAACTGCCGTCGGCACCACCGACCAGGGCCAGCACCTCGCCCGTCGCCGGACGCGTCACCACGGCCGCCCCCTGCACCGAGGCGGTGGCCTCGCCGCGACGGCGCAACTCCGCCACGCCCTCGCTGACGGCCGCCTGGGCGACGCGCTGCGCCAGGGGATCGAGAGTGGTGAGCACCGTGAGCCCGGCCGAGTCGAGATCCTCGTCGCGGTAGTCGCGCCTGAGCTGGCGGCGCACCAGGCCGAGGAACGCCGGCTGGTACCCGGGTCCCGCCGTGCTGCTGGCGCGCAGCCCGAGGTCGCGCCGCGACGCCGCTTCCGCCTGCGCGGCGTGGATCACGCCCTGTGCGGCGAGCAGCTCGAGTACCAGGTCACGCCGCTCGCGCGCACGCTCCGGATGGCGCCACGGGTTGTAGTAGGAAGGGCCGCGCACGATGGCCACCAGCGTGGCGATCTCCGCAGTGTCGAGCTCGGCCAGCGGCTTGCCGAAATAGAACGCCGCGGCGAGGCCGAAACCGTGCACCGCACGCGTGCCGTCCTGCCCCATGAACACCTCGTTCACGTAGGCGGTGAGGATGTCGTCCTTGTCGTAATGGCGCTCCAGCAGCATGGCCATGAAGGCCTCGGTGATCTTGCGCCCCAGGGTGCGGCGGCTGTCGAGGAAATAGCTTTTCACCAGCTGCTGGGTCAGGGTGCTGCCGCCCTGGCGCACGGCGCCGGCGCGCAGGTTGACCACCAGGGCGCGGCCGATGGCTTCCAGGTCGATGCCGAAGTGACTGCGGAAGCGGCGGTCCTCCACCGCGATCAAGGCCTGCTCGAGCAGGGCCGGCACTTCGCCCGGCGCCAGCACGATGCGGTCCTCGCCATGCACCGGGAAAATGCTGCCGATGCGCATCGGGTCCATGCGCAGCAGCGGCAGCTCGCGGCCCTGCGGGTCGCGGATGCGGCCGACGCCCGCCGCGGTGAAGTCCACCTGTGCCACGACCGGCGCCTGCTCGCCGTCGGCGAAGCGGAACGGCCGGGTCATGAGGCGCACGCTGGCGCCTTCGCGCCACCAGAAACCAGGGCGCGGCGCCCCGCCGTCGGCCTCGCGATAGCCCTGGGCCCGCAGCAACTCGATGAAACTGTGAATACCCAGCGGCAGGCCGGCATACAGCTCGACGGGCTCGGCGAACACCTGCGCCGGCTGGTCCCAGCGTCGCCCCTCGAACTGGCTGGTGATGCGTGCATCCAGCCACATGAGCCAGGCCGCCAGCGCCAGCACCCCGGCCAGTCCCAGCCACAACAGCCCGCGCCACAGCCGTCGCCGGCCGCCGGGGGGCCGGCCGCGCGACTTGCGGCGCGCCGCCGCAGCCGGCTTGCGCGATGCCTTGCCGCCGCCCCTGGGCGCCGCGCTGGAAGTGGACTTGCTCACCGCGCCTCTGCGTCGCCGGGTTCGGTTTCGTCGCGCGGGACGGCACGGAACGACACCAGCCCGCGCGTCCCCGGATCCAGCGGCCCGGCGATGGTCCACGCCACCTGGCGCGAATCGGCGTCGTACGCGGTCTCCGCGCCCGGCCCGGTGGCGCTGTCAGCGACGTAGTCCAGATCGATCGGGACTGTCGCCACGATGCGCAGGGCTTCGGCCGGCGCCTCGCCGTCATACTGGAAGCGGATGGTGCCGAGCTGCTCTGGCGCGTCGGCCTGCGGCGGCTGTGTCACGAGGCGCACGTCAGCCTCGTCCTCTTCCGGCGCTGGGACGATCCACGCCCACTGGATCGCATCCGCCGGCACGACCAGCTCGACCGCGGGGGGCGGCGCCGGCGCTGCGGCTTCCAGGAGCTCTTCTTCGTCCGCCGCGAGCGCCTGCCTTGCCGACAGGGACAGCAAGAAAAGCAGGCCAAGGGCCGGTACCCACCCGGAAATTGACCGTACCGGCTTGACTCCGGGCCTGCTGGGGTATATTGTGCATTGCATCAATTGTTGCACCGCACCATGGAACCGAGGTTAACGAAATGATGAACCGAATCGAACAATTTGCCGATAACCTGAAGTCGGAGTCGCGCCTGATGGCCGACCGCGCGGTGGCCGGGCTGCGGACTGCCGGCCTGGAGACCGCCGGCCTCATCAGCCGGACCAAGCGTCCGGTCCACGCCGTGGCCGACACCACCCTGAAGCTGAACGCCCTCTCGCACAAGAGCATCGAGAAGCTGCTCAAGCAGCAGGTCAAGATGCTCGACGAGCTGATCGACGGCAGCGCCGGGCGTATCGAGATGGCCGCCAAGGCCAAGGACGTCAAGTCGCTGTTCGAGAAGCAGGTGTCCTCGCTGCCCAAGAGCCGGGATCACGCCGTGAAGAACGCGCGCAAGACCATGACCCTGGTGCGCGACACCGGCGACGCCTTCGGCGACCTGTTCAAGGACGTGGTGGTCGACATCTCGAGCGCCGGCAGCAAGAAGGCTCCGGCCCGCAAGAAGACGACCGCCAAGAAGCGCACGGCCAAGAAGGCTGGCGCGAAGAAGACCACGGCGCGCAAGACGACCGCGAAGAAGCGGACCACGCGCAAGGCTTCGACGCGCAAGACCAGCGCCAAGAAGGCCGCGGCCAGCAAGTCGACGACGGCGCAGGCCGCCTGAGTCGAAGTCGCAGTCGAGCAGAATGCGAGGCCCTCCCCGGAGGGCCTCGTTGCTTTCGGGGGTCACGCGGAGCCGGTCGGCTGAGACCTTCAATCTTCCTGGATGAAGGTGATGGCCTGGGCTGAGCCGGGCTGCACCACCCGGCCGAGACCGATCACGCCCTCGCCGCTGATCTGCACGCTGTCGCGCCGCACGAAGAGCTCCTCGCCCTTGCGCGTGACGATGAAGGAGCCGTTGGTCGACTGGTCGACCAGCAGGAAACGGTCGCGATTCATCTCGATGCGCGCATGCAGGCGCGAAATCAGGTTGCCCTTGACCACGAGGTCGTTCTCCTCGCTGCGGCCCAGCGTGGCGTGCGGCCGCGAGGGATCGACCACCACTTCCTTGCCGAGGAAGCGGATGCGCATGCGCCCGCGGGCCTTTTTCTTTTGCTCGTCGCCCCACTTGATGGTGGGCAGCATGCTGGTGATGTCCTCGGACTCCCACAGCGCCTCGTACATCGCCACCTCGCCGCTCTTGCCCTTGAGCGGGGCGAGGTCGATCTGCCGCACCGCCACGCGCCACTCGGCGCCGAGGTTGGCCACCATGTTCTCGGTGATGAGGACCTGCGCCGCCTTGGCCTGGCTGGTGACGCGGTTGGCGGTGTTCACGGTGGAGCCGAACACGTCGCGCTCCTCCGGGATCACCGGCCCGAAATCGCAGCCGACGCGGATCGCCAGCGGCGCGCCGCCGCCCGAGACCACTTCGCCCTTGCTGATCGCCACCTGCATGTCGCGCGCAGCATTCATGGCGCCGTCGGCCGTGGGGAAGGTCGCCATGACTTCGTCGCCGATGGTCTTCACCACGCGCCCGTTGTAGCTCTCCGTCGCCCGACGCATCACGTCGATGCAGCGGCCTACGGTCTCGCGCGCCTTGAAGTCCCCGAGGACCTCGTACAGCTCGGTGCTGCCGACGACGTCGGCAAAGAGGACGGCGACTGAATTGTCCCTGGACATGTTCCCTGGCCTCGTGATGACCGCCATGCCCGAATTCGGGCACATCCGCCGCGAGCATACTCGCTGCCCGCCCGGCGGTTCAACTTGTTATGTTAATTCAAGGCTATGTTAGTTGAACACAACGCTCAGGCGCCGTTTCCCTTGCCGCGCTTCACCGCAGCCACGTAGGCAATCCACGCCGGGTCGTTCTCGCCCTCTGACACCGGCGCGAAATCGCCGCTGGGCTCGCCGTCCTCGTCCTCGCCCTGCCAGTACACCACGGTGCGCTCGAAACCGGCCTCGAGCAGGAGTTCCTGCAGCTCCGGCAGCGTCCACAACCGCCAGTCGTAGCTGAACGCCTGCGGCATCTCGGAGCCGTCGGGGAAGTGGAAGTGGATATAACAACGGTAGCGCGCAGTCATGGGATCGAAGCTGTGCTGGTCCCAGACGTAGGTGAAGAGCCCGTACTCGGTCTCTTCCTCCTGCTCGACATAGGCGTCGGAGCCGCCGTAGATGTCGAGCATGAAGACCCCGTCCTCGGCCAGCGCCGCATGCACCGCGCGGAAGTAGGCGACCAGCTCGGCACGGGTCTTGAAGGTCCACCAGCTGAAGTTGAAAGCCACCGCGATATCGGCCGCGCCGGCCGGGTTGGCCGCTCCGCCCAGCCGGGCCAGCGACGCGCGGGTGTCGGCGGTGCGCACGTCGCCCTCCACCAGGTCCAGGCGCGCGCGGGACTTGGGCTTGAGCTTGGCGGCATGATGGCTGCGGCCCCACTCCAGCACCTCCGGATCGATGTCCACTGCGACTGCGCTGCGCTCGCGCCCGCCCCGCACCCAGGCGCAGGCGGCCGCGGCCGTGCCGCAGAAATCCTCGCGCAGCGCCAGCGCCTTGCGCCCGGTCAGCGCCTTGAAGGCCGTGGCGAGAAACTCCACCTCGTGCTCCACGCTCTGCACCGAGGCCTCGTAGAGCTCGTGCCGGTCGGCCAGGTCGGCCATGGTCACGCGCGGCCCCGATCCGCCCTTGGCCTTGGATGACTTGGAGGCCTTGGAACCCTTGGAGCCCTTGGACTTCCCTTTCTGCTTCTGCTTTGCCATTTCCGCCGCGCCTTTCGCCGAGCAAGCGCGACATTCTACACACGCGCAGGCCGCCTCGTGAGCCGCCGTAGTGATGGTGTAACCTAGTGCGCCCCCGCACATGAATTGGAGCCTTGCCGATGGCCCGCTGCCTGCCCGCGGCTTCCGCCGCGCTGCTGCTGAGCTGCTGTTCTCTCTTCCTGGCCGTGGCGCCGCGCGCGCACGCCGCGCCGCCGGAACCCGGGCTGCTGCGCGAGGCGAACGAACTGCGCGACCGCGCCCTGGGCGAGAGCGATGCCTGGCAACACGCCTGGTCGCTCACTACCGAGGTCGGCCCGCGCCCCGCCGGGTCTGCCGGCGACCGTGCTGCGGTGACCTGGGCATTGACCCGCCTCGCGGACATCGGCTTCGACGAGATCCGGCCGCAGCCGGTCGAGGTCTCTGCCTGGGAACGTGGCACGGCGGAGGTGCGCGTCACGGCACCGTTTCCCCAGCCGCTGGTCGCCACCGCCCTGGGTCGCAGCGTCGGCACTCCGGAGGGCGGCATCGAGGCGCCGGTGGTGCGTTTCGAAAGCCTCGCCGCACTGGAAGCTGCCAAGCCGGAGGAAGTGCGCGGGCGCATCGTATTCATCGACGAGCGCATGGAACGCCAGCGTGACGGTAGCGGCTACAGCCCGGCGGTGCAGAAGCGCAGCAGCGGCCCCGCCGTCGCCGCCAGGCGGGGTGCCGTGGCCCTGGTCATCCGCTCTGTCGGGACCTCGACGCACCGCTTCGCGCATACCGGCGCCACGCGCTATGCGGAGGACGTCCGGCCGATCCCGGCCTTCGCCCTGTCCAACCCGGACGCCGACCTGGTCACGGCGCAGTTCGCCTCCGGCGAAGAAGTGCGCCTGCACCTGTACTCCAGTGCGCGTGAGCTGCCGCCGACGCGTTCGGCCAACGTCATCGCCGACATCCGCGGTGCCGACAAGCCCGACGAGATCGTCATCATGGGCGCGCACCTCGACTCGTGGGACCTGGGCACCGGTGCCCAGGACAACGCCACCGGCGTGGCGATCCTGATGGAAACCGCCCGCTTCATCGCCATGATGCCGCGCCGCCCGGCGCGCACCGTGCGCATCGTGCTGTACGCCAACGAGGAACGCGGCCTGGACGGCTCGCGCACCTACACCGGCACGGCCATGCAATCGGAGCAGCGGCATGTCATCGGCATCGAGGCCGACGGCGGCGGCGGGCTCATCTATCGCCTGGACAGCGGCGTGGACGAGAAGGCTTTCCCGGTGATCGAGGCAATGCGCAAAGTGCTGGCGCCGCTCGGCATCGAGGGCGGCGACAACAGCGCCAACGGCGGCGCCGACCTGTCCACGCTGCGCGCCGAAGGCATGCCCGTGCTGTCGCTGCGCCATGACATGAGCGCTTACTTCGACATCCACCACACTGCCAACGACACGCTCGACAAGGTGGACCCGGAAGCGCTCAAGCAGGCGGTCGCCGCCTACGCGTCAGTGGTGTGGATTGCGGCGAATGTCGAGGACGATTTCGGCGCGACCGTGCCCAGCGGCTCCGACTGAAGGCGCTTACTGCGTTACCGCAACGCTGCCGAGACTTTCCATCGCGGCACGCACGACCTCGAGCCCGGCCCCGGGGCGGCAGGCGCCCTCGGCGAGCTGGCGGCGCCAGCGCCGCGCGCCCGGCCGGCCGAGGTACAGCCCGAGCACGTGGCGCGTCATGGCCGACAGTCGCACGCCCCTGTTCAGCTGCCCGGCCATGTAGTCCGTGAACCGCGCCATGATCTCTTCGCGCGGCGGCGGCTCAGCCCCGTTGAGCGCCTCTTCCAGCTGCGCGAGGAAGTAAGGGTTGTGGTAGGCCTCGCGCCCGATCATCACGCCGTCGACCTGCGCCAGGTGGGCGCGCACCGCCTCGAGGTCGCGCACGCCCCCGTTCAGCACCACGGTCAAATGCGGAAACTCCTGCTTCAGCCGGTATACGAACTCGTAGCGCAGCGGCGGGACCTCTCGGTTCTCCTTCGGCGACAGTCCCTGCAGGATCGCCTTGCGTGCATGCACTACGAAGGTGTCACAGCCCGATTCCGCCACCGTGCCGACAAAGTCGCGCAGGAAGCCGTAGTCCTCGTGCTCATCGATGCCGATACGGCTTTTTACCGTGACCGGCAGGTCTACGACCGCGCGCATCGCCGCCACGCAGTCGCGCACCAGCGCCGGCTCCGCCATCAGGCAGGCGCCGAAGCGCCCCGACTGCACGCGGTCGCTGGGGCAGCCGACATTCAGGTTGATCTCGTCATAGCCATAGTCGGCGCCTGCGCGTGCGGCCTCGGCCAGCACCTCCGGCTCGGAGCCGCCGAGCTGCAACGCCACCGGGTGCTCGGCGGGATCGAAGCCGAGCAGCCGCTCGCGGTCGCCGTGGCGGACCGCCTGGGCAGTGACCATCTCGGTGTAGAGCAAGGCGCTGGGCGAAAGCAGCCGCAGGAAGTAGCGGCAATGCCGGTCCGTCCAGTCCATCATAGGGGCGATGGAAATTGCCGTATGCGGGTTCAGGCGGCTCATGAAAGCTCTAGAGCTCACCGAAACGACGTGGACGCCGCCGCCCCCGGAAATAGCGTTCCAGAACCTCCGGTGGAAGCCGAGTAAGCATTTCCCGGAGAAAGACCCGCAATGGCTCGGTAACCGGACTGGGGCGAAAATAAAACACCCGCGCGGTGCCCTCGCGACGGCTCACCAGCAGGCCGAGATCCTCGAACTTGCGCAACTGGTTCTGGACCTGGCTTAGCGAAAAGTCGAATGTCTTGGCAATCTCGGACGCGTAGCCCTGGTCGTAGTTTTCCAGGTACATGAGCACGCGGTAAGCAGACTCGCTGCCGAACAGGCCTATGAGCGGACGTTCAGAAATTACTGCTCGCGTCATTGCGGCCACCTTTAATTTAGGTGACTCTACCTAATCTTTAGGTTAAATGTCCAGCGGAACCCAGGAGGCACCCTGGCCAGCCGATTCGACGGCACGCGCACTCGATTTCCCTCAGGCTTCCCGTTGCAGCCCTTCGAGGCCCGTTTTGTCCAGGATGCGCAGCTTGCCGTAACCGGTAGAAATCAGCCCGCTGTCGGCGAGGTCGGCAATAGAGCGGCGGATACTGGAGCGCGTCATGCCGAGCAGCCGGCCGAGGTCCTCCTGGCTGCCGGCCACCACGCCCTCGCCGTCCGCGAGCCG
>CAYPTW010000038.1:0-23952 GCA_964413755.1 uncultured Thioalkalivibrio sp.
CGCAGCACCATCAGGATCGCCTGGTTCTGCGCCAGGAAGGGCACGGCGAACATCCACAGCTGGTTCTTCACCGGGCTGATCAGCAAGACCACCGTAGGGATGATGGGCAGCAACATGAGCACGCTCATGTAGCTTTGCGCCTCCTTCACCGACTTCACGCTGGCGGCGATCAGCGTCAACAGCGTGGTGCCGATGAGCACCATCGGCGCGAGGATGGCGAGCAGCTTGGCCATGGCGAGAAAGGACACGTCCACGCCCTTGAACGGCCCGGAACCGGCGAACTGGAAGCTCAGCTTGAAGCTCAGCAGGATGAGCAGCAGGCTGAGCATGCCGAAAGCGCAGGCCGCGGCGATCTTGCCGCTCATGATCGCCTCGCGGCTCGCCGGGGTCGCGAGCAGCGGTTCCAGCGACTGGCGCTCGCGCTCGCCGGCGGTGACGTCGATGACCAGGTAGGCCCCGCCGAGGAACGCACTCAGGATCAGCAGGTAAGGCAGGAAGGCCAGCGCCATGCCACGGCGCGCCTCGGGCGTGGACAGGTCGCGCCGCCCGGACACCACGGCCTCGCCCAGCGCGGGATCCACGCCGCGCACCATCAGGCGCATGGTCGCCACCTGGCGGCTGTAGCTGCGCAAGGTCGACTCCACGCGTCCCACCGGGATGCGGGAGTCCTGGCGCGAGCTGTCGTACATGAGCTCCACCAGCGCCGGCCGGCTCTCGCGCCACTGCTCGGGGAACGCCGCCGGAATACTCAGGATCACCTCGTAGTCCTGGGCCCGGATGGCAGCCTCCGGGTCCTCCGGCGGCTCGATCACCTCGATGTTGCGCGTCTCCAGGTGCGCGATGAGGTTCGGCGCATGCTCGGCGCCGATCACCGGCAACTCCAGCGTGCTTTCCAGCTGGGTCTTCGCGCGTTGCTCCGCCAGCGCGCCGATACCGAGGATCATGGCCGGGAACAGCAACGGCGCCATGAGCAGGCCGAGCATCACCGTGCGCCGGTCCCGGAACAGGTCCAGCAGTTCCTTGCGCATCACCGCCCACACGATGCTCATGCCGCCAGCCCCTCTTCCGTGCCGATGAGCTTGACGAAAGCGTCTTCCAGGTTCTCCTCGCCGCTGATGCGCCGCAGGGTATCGGCGCTGCCCTGGGCCGTCACCTTGCCCTTGGCGATGATCACGATGTGGTCACACAGCAGGCCCACCTCCTGCATGATGTGGCTGGAGAGGATCACGCAGCGGCCCTGGGCCTTGAGGGTCTTGAGAAACTCGCGCAGGCTGCGCGTCGTCATCACGTCCAGCCCGTTGGTCGGCTCGTCGAGGATGACGTTCTTCGGGTCGTGCACCAGGGCGCGCGCGATGGCCGTCTTGGTGCGCTGGCCCTGCGAAAAGCCTTCGGCCTGGCGGTCGATGAAATCCTCCATGCCCAGCGCCTGCACCAGGCGCTCGGTGCGCTGCGAGATGGTCCCGCCGTCCAGGCCGTGCAGGCGCCCGAAGTAGGCGATGTTCTCCCGCGCCGTGAGGCGCTTGTAGACGCCGCGGGCATCCGGCAGCACGCCCAGTGCGCGGCGCACGCGATCGGCCTCCTTCAGGGCGTCGGCGCCGTCCACCGTGACCCGCCCCCGCTCGGGGCGCATCAGGGTGTAAAGCATGCGCAGGGTCGTGGTCTTGCCGGCGCCGTTGGGACCGAGCAGGCCCGTGATCTGTCCGTCGCGCGCCTCGAAGCTGACGCCGTCCACGGCGCGCACCGGCCCGGTCTTGGCCTTGAACGTCTTGTGCAGGTCTTCAACCTTGATCATTTCTTCGCGCCCTCGCTCAGGGTTCCCAGCCGTACATGCCCGAAAACGGCGGCGGCGCCGCGAGGCGCTCGAGACAGGACGCGTCCAGCGCCGCCGGGTCCGCCGACTCGAGGAACTGCGCCGCCAGCTTGGGCATGCAGCCGGTGGTAATGAGGCTGTGACCCTGGCCGGGCAATACCAGGTGGCGCGCGTTGTCGAGCGCAGCGGCCACCTCGTCGCCGTAACGCGGCGGCGTCACCGGGTCGTACTCGCCCGACACCAGCAGCACCGGGATGTCCCCGGTGAGGGGATCACGGAAGTTCGCGGGCCGCTCGCCCCGCGGCCACAGCTCGCACTGCGCCACCATGAACTCGACCAGCTGGGCTCCGAGCACCGTGCCTTCATCTTCGGCGCGGACCTGCAGGTCCTCGGCTTCCTCCGTGCACATCACGGAGTTATGCATGCCCATGGCCATCTGGCCGCCGAGATCACGCACCAGCATGCGCGCCATGGCCATGAGCCCTGCATAGTCCCCTTGATGCGCGCGCTGCACGACCAGGGGCAGCACCGAGGCCGTGAGTGGCGAATAGGCATACATGCGCAAGACGGCGGCGAGGTGGCCGTAGGTGGGCGTTTCCTCGCGCCACTCGCCGCTGGTGGGATCGCGGTACCGCACGGGCGCCAGCTCGCCGTTGCGCAGGCGCGCGGCAAGCTCGTCGAGGCGCGCGTCGGGGTCGCCCAGCGCCTCCGCGCAAGCGGGCGTCTCGCGGCACCGCTGGAAGTGCGTCTCCAGCGCATCCTCGAGATTGCGCGCATGCTCCGCGCCCAGCGGCAGGCCGGGCGGCACCACGCTGTCGAGAATCACGCTGCGCGTCCGCTCGGGATGATCCTTGGCGTATTGCTGGGCCACGCGCGTGCCGTACGACACGCCCACCAGGTTGACCTGCTCCGCACCCACCGCCCGGCGCACGAACTCGAGGTCGAACACGGCCTCCCGCGTGGAGTAATAGCGCAGGTCCGCCTTCTCCTCCAGCGTGTCGATGCACGCCTGCGTGAACTCGCGCAGCTGCTCCGGCTGGAACTCCTCGAGCCCCATCGTGGCCTCTTCCTCCTCGTCCATGGGGCACGCCAGGAGGTTGGAGCCGCCGGTGCCGCGCTGGTCCAGCAGCAGGATATGGCGACTGCGATTGATGTCGCTGAAGGCGGACGCGATGGCAGGGTAGGCCTCGCGCGCGGACTGCCCCGGGCCGCCGGCGAGCATGAGCACGGGGTCCGGTTCCGCTTCGCCTTCGACCGGGATCCAGGCGAGCGCCAGGTCGATCGTCCTGCCGCCCGGTTCAGCGGGATTCTCGGGCACCGTCACCGTGGCGCACTGGGCCTCGGTGGGCCGGGGCATGCCGGGGCTGGTGAGCACGCAGGGCTCAAACTCGACTTCGCCCAGCATGCGCGCCTGCGCCGGTGCGGCCGCGAGCAGGAGCCCCGCCACCATCACCACGCGCGGTGAAAAACACCGCATGTAGAACTGCCTGTGTTGTGTCACGGGAACCCGCCTCCGCTTGCCGTGGCTCACACGAACGGCCGATTCTACACGCTGCAAGCGAGTTTGCCGTGACAGCGCGCAGAGACGGCCGCCGATCGCCGGGGCACCTCGAAAATCGGGCCTGCAGGCCCTAGACTGCCCTTACTTCATCACCGGCTGCAGCCCGGAGATCCATATCCCATGCCGGCAGGCCGCCCGAGCGAACAACGTTATCTAGTCATGCGCCGCGTGACGCTGGTCGGCGCCGTGACCAATCTCCTGTTGGCCGTGACGCAGCTGGTCGGGGGCGTCATCACGCAGTCGCAGGCGCTGGTTGCCGACGGCGCACACACCTTCTCCGACCTGTCCAGCGACATCCTCGTGCTGTTCGCCGCACGCAAGGCCAACGCCGCTGCCGACGCGCGTCATCCCTATGGCCACGGGCGCATCGAGACGCTCGCCACGGTGGGTGTCGGTGTGATCCTGGCCGCGGTCGCGTTCGGGATCGTCATGGATGCGGTCCGGCGCATGATGTCGCCGGAGGCCCTGTTGAGCCCGACGCCGCTGGCACTGGCGCTGGCAGCCGCAGCGATCGTGTCGAAGGAACTCCTCTACCACTACACCATGCGTGCCGCACGCCGCATCCGCTCCAGCCTGCTGGAGGCCAACGCCTGGCACCATCGTTCCGACGTCGTGTCTTCGATCGTGGTGCTCATCGGCGTCGGCGCAACGCTCGCCGGATTCCGCTACATGGACGCCGTGGCTGCCGTGCTGGTGGCGCTGCTGATCGGCCGCATGGGGCTGAAGATGATCTGGGACAGCGCCTTCGAGCTCATCGACACGGGCGTCGAGCCGGAAGAGCAGCAGCTGATGCTCGAAGCTGCGCGCAACACCGAGGGCGTGCGCGATGCGCACGACCTGCGCACGCGTCGCATGGGTGGCATGCTGCTGGCCGACATCCATGTGCTGGTGTCGCCGCGTATCAGCGTGTCGGAAGGCCACCGCATCAGCGAAGCCGTGTGCCGCGCGCTGCGCGGCGTCCAGGACGACCTGGGCGACATCCTGGTGCACATCGATCCCGAGGACGACCAGGAACGGGCGCCGAGCAGCCACCTGCCGGGGCGCGGCGAGGTCATCGAGCGCCTGCGCCCGTGCTGGACCGGAGCGGGCCTGGCTGATGACCCCGAGGTCGTGCTGCACTACCTCGCCGGGCACATCGAGGTCGAGCTCACGCTGCCCGAATCGGTCGCCGCAGACCACGAGCGGGCCAGGACCCTGGCCGAGCGCCTCACGGCTTGTTGCAGCGGGATCGACTCAGTCGGTCGCGTCACCGTCCTGTTTCGCAGCCCGGGCCTGGGTGGTGTCCCGACTCGCTAGGCGATAGCGCACATCGCCCCGGTCCGGGTTCCAGCCGGCAGTGGCGCGGCGCAGCCACTGGCCGAACAGTGAGCCTCCGAACACTCCGGCGGTGCCCGCGGCCGCGGTCCACCACAGGAATGCGTCACGCGTCATGCCGGCCTCGACCAGGGTTTCCGGCTCGAACAGCCGCGCCAGGGCATAGATCACGACGAAGAAGCCGGCATAGAAGAACAGCACATGGCGGACGATTCCCAGGCCCTTGCGTTCCCCCCAGGCCGGACGCGCCTGGAACGCGGTCATGACGAACATGAATAAGAAGAACATCCAGCGTTGCAGTTCCGATTCCATAGCGATCCTCCCTGTCTCCGATTGCCGACTGCGGCCCGGCGCGCCGCAGCAAGTCCTGCGGCGCGCCGGTCCATGCAGGCAGTTGCCTTGATCGGGCCCTGCAGGATCAATAGACGTCCAGCAGGCTGCTCGTGCCGGATACGCCGACAAGATAGCCAAAGTTCTCGTAATCCCAGTGACCGCGACGATGCGACAGGTCGATGAATGCGCCGGCATTCAGCATGTCCTGTACCGACAGGCTGTTGTCCGACGCCACCGCGAGAGACAGGTTGCACACCGTGTACATGTAGCAGTCGCGCGGATGCTGGGGCAGGCCGGTGAGTGCATTCCAGCCGTTGGGACACGCGTACGGATTCCCGTTACAGACGGTTTCCACGAAGTGGTTGTAGTCAAAGTTGTCCTTCTGGTCCTCGAGCGACTTGTAATACTCCTTGCAGCGCTTGTTCACGGCGTCCGGCCCGTACTTGGTCGCCAGGTGCACGGTCAGCGCCTTGCCGAAGTCACCGAACCCCTTGCCGACGACGTAACCGGTGACGAAAGAGATGGCTTCGGCGACCGCCGCGCAGCCCTTCTCCACGTCCTCCGGCACTGATGTTTCCTCCTCGTCCGCACTCGCCAGCGGTGCGCATGCCAGCGCGCCCAGTATTACGATCACACGCCAAATTCCGTGTTTCATGTTCGACCTCCATGTCGTGTTGCTGTGTGCCCCGGGCCGCGTCCATGCGGCAATCCGGTTGGCCATACCGTGCAGCATTTCCGGGCGGCACGACCACCCCGAATATCCGGGCGTTTCGCCCGGAAATGCGTGGCGAACTTTTGTCGCGGCGCACTTTGCGGCAGCATATGGCGGGCGGCATGGGGACAGGTCCCGGGCCGAAACCAGGAGGCGACATGAGCTGGCACGCATGCCCCCAGGCCGAATCCCGCTCCGCAGCTCCCGACGAGGTCGCAGTCGAGCTTGAGCTGGTACCGCGCACACGCGACATCGGCGGTTTCGAGGTGGGACGCGTGCTGCCCTCCGGCAAGCGCCGCGCCGTCGGTCCTTTCGTGTTCTTCGACCAGATGGGACCGAGCACTTTCGCGCCCGGACGCGGCCTGGACGTGCGCCCGCATCCGCACATCGGCCTGGCCACGCTGACCTACCTGTTCGAGGGCGAGATCATGCACCGCGACAGCGTCGGCAGCGTACAGCCGATCCGTCCGGGTGCGGTCAACTGGATGACCGCCGGCCGCGGCATCGTGCATTCCGAGCGCACGCCGGCGGAGCAACGCGGCATGCCCGCACCGCTGTTCGGCATCCAGGCCTGGATTGCCCTGCCGCGCGCCGCCGAGGAGGCGCCGCCCGCGTTCCTGCATCACGCGGCCGCGGACCTGCCGGTGCTCGACGAGCATGGCGTGCGGCTGCGCCTCATCGCCGGTGAATTCATGGGCCTCAGCTCACCCGTGAAGACCTTCAGCGAGACCCTGTATGCGGATGTGATGCTCGCCGCAGGTGCGCGACTGCCGCTGGGTGGCAAGACCGAGGAGCGCGCGCTCTACCTGGTCTCGGGCGAAATCGACATCGGCGGCCATCGCCACGGCGCCGGCCGGATGCTGCTGCTGCGCCGCGGGGCCGGGCTCGAGCTCACCGCGCGCACCGAGTCCCGCCTCCTGCTGGTGGGCGGCGAACCACTCGATGGGCCGCGCTACCTGTGGTGGAACTTCGTCGCCTCGAGCAAGGAGCGCATCGAGGCGGCAAAGGCCGACTGGAAAGCGGGTCGGTTCCCGGCCGTGGCCGGCGATGGCGAGTTCATCCCGCTGCCCGACACCCCGGGGCCCTGAGGGCCGGCGCTCGCCACAGCGAGCACCGGCCGGCATGCATCATTCCACCTTGTACAGGATCACGCTGTAGGGCTGGTCGCGGAGATTCCTCTCGTCCCGGTTGTAGCGGGCACGGATGTGGTAGGTCTTGCCCGCCTCCAGTTCGAGATAGATCACGTTGTACTCGAGTTCCTCACGCGGCGGGCCCAGGCGACGCTGCGGCGGGCGCGTGTGCTTGGCGTTGATTGCCACGCGGATGCTGTAGGTGCCGGGCTCCAGCCAGATGAACTCGCGCGGCACGATGTTGTTGCCGTTGATCTCGACGAAGCGCACCTCGAAGATATCCTGGTTGGGAAATCCCGGCGAACCGGTGATCTGTGCCGCGTGTGGTCCCGGCGTCGTGGTGCGCACGTCATCGGCCCACGCGGCCAGGGGCGCGACAAGGGCCAGCACGGCGGACAGGGCAAAAGCAGTGAGACGTCTGTTCATGGTCGTTCTCCATTCCGTTCAATGATCCGCTGGCATCCAGCGCACGCCCCGAACATGGCGGAACATCCGCGCCGCCACCATGGCAGCACCCTGAAATTTTCCTCGAATTTCCCTGAAATCCAGTAGAAACAGCGGGTTTGCGCCTAGCGCGGCAGGTCCGGCCAGGCCTCTTCCAGGTTCGCGACGAGCTGCTCCACCACCGCTTGCACCGGCAGGGGCGCGGCAGACGGCACCACCTGCGTATCCGACCAAAGTACCCGCCCGACGGGCATTTCGAGCAGGCGCGCCGTCACCTGCCAGCCGCCGGCGTCGAGGATCACGCTGCCCTCGATGAGCAGCCCGACGCCCAGGTCCTGCGCCACGGCACCGGCGACGTCTTCCCGCCCGGCATAGGGCAGCAGCGTCGCCCGGCCAATGAGCACAAGGTCGGCGAGTTCCGCGCGCCACAATTCTGCGAGGAAGGCGTCGGCGAGTAGCAGCTCGAGGCGTGGAGCGTTGTCGGATTGCAGGTAGGCCTGGAACGGTAGCACCGCCATGGTGCGGGAGGTGTCCGTGACGGTCGCCTCGCGCTCGACGGGCGCCGGCCCCGGCGCCCGCAGCCACCACCCGACGCTCAACGCGACAAGTATCGCCAACACCACGAGCGCCCACGGCAGCCAACGCGACCGGTTGTCGCCGTCCGCTGCGTGTCTGGCTGACCGGCCCGGATCCTGCACCGGGTGGGTCGCCCGCAGGCGGTAGCCGCGCCGCGGGATGGTCTCCAGCAAACCGGCCTTGCCGCCCAGCTGGTCCAGTGCCTGGCGCAGTTCCCGTAGCAGCGCCGCCAGGCCGGCCTCGAAATCCACCACCGTGCCGGCATCCCACACTGCCCGGTACAAGTTCTCGCGCTCGACGACCTGGCCCGGGGCTGCCAGCAGTGCCAGCAACAGCCGCGCCGCCTGCGGACGCAGCGTCAGTGCCTTGCCGGTCGGGACGTGTTCCAGCCGCCCGTCGGCAGGGTCGAACAGGAACTCGTCGAAACGGGACTGTGACTTGGTGGCGTTCATGATGCCAGGCCAACTATACCGGCCCTGAAGCCGCCGCCCGGGCGATTGCCGAGTCGTAACTGCGCGCCGTGCAGTTCCGCGATGCGTTGCACGATGGCAAGCCCCAGGCCGCTGCCCTCCTCGAGGTGGTCGCGGCCACGAAAAAACCGCTGGCCCAGCCTGGACAGTTCGGCCTCGGGCACGCCGGGCCCGCGGTCGAGCACCCAGAGATCGAAACTCCCGTCGTGCGGCTCCACCGTGACCCGGACCTGGCCGTTGACGCCTGCATAGCGCAGCGCGTTGTCCACCAGGTTACGCACAGCCATGCCAAGCAACTCTGCGTCGCCCCGCGCCGTGCATTCGCCGGCGGGCAGGTCGAGCCGCACCGCGCCCGGTGCGGCGACGTGGCGCGTCGCCGCCAGCCCGATCCCCTCGCGAATCACGGTCCCCAGCTCGACCCGGCCGGCATGTTCCAGCTGCCGTTGCGGATCGAGGCGCGCCAGGCGCAGCAGCTGCTCCACCAGGCGATCGGCACGATCCACGCCGCCGAGAATCTGTTGCAGCGCCTTTTGGCGCATTGGCGCCTGGCTGCTCAGCAACGCCACCTGCGCCTGCACCTTGAGCGCGGCCAGCGGCGTGCGCAGTTCATGCGCCGCATCGGCGGTGAAGCGGCGTTCGTCGTCGAGCACCTGCGCCACGCGGTCGAACAAGGTGTTCAGCTCGGCCACCAGGGGCCGCACCTCCGACGGCACGGTCACGTCGACCAGCGGGCTGAGGTTGTCCGGAGTACGTGCCGACACCGCCCGGGCGAGGTTGTCGAGCGGCCGCAGCCCGCGGCGGATGGAGACGTAGATGAACAGCAGCAGCGCGGGCAAGAGCAGCGCCAGGGGCAAGACGATCTGGCCGGCCACTTCCAGTGCGGCGCGGTCGCGCAGGCCGATGGCCTGCGACACCTGGACGCGATAACGGCCGTCGTCCGAGCTCACGTTCAGCAGCCGCCAGGCCTCGTCGCCACGCAGGATGTCACTGTAGCCGGCCGCGCCGCGGATCGGCAGGCGCGGCGCGTCGCGGGACCGCGCCAGGAGGGTGCCGTCGGCCAAGCCGAACTGGAACTCCAGCGCGGGCTCGTAGACGTTCTCGGAACCGCGCACGCCGGCGAGGCGCGCAGCCAGGTTCTCGACCTGCGCGTCGTTGTCCTCGACCAGCGCCAGCAGCAGGTGCGCTGTCTGGGCGAGGTGCCCGTCCATCAGTTCTTCGGCCTCGTGCTGGGCGCGCGAATAGCTGAGCCAGCCGGTGAAGGCCCACAGCAGGAGCACGCTGATGTACACCGCTATCATCAGCCGCCGGCGCAGCGAGGGCGCCTGCGCGGCGGGGGCAGCGCGTTTCACGATGCAGGCTCGCCGAGGCGGTAGCCGCGACCGCGCTGGGTCACGATGATGCCGGACCCGAGCTTCTTGCGCAGATGATGTATGTAAACCTCGACCGTGTTGCTGCCGGCGCCCTCGCCCCAGGCGTACAGGCTGTCCTCGAGCTGGCTGCGGCTGCGGATGTGCTGCGGGTGCGTGAGGAAGTCGAGCAGTACGGCATATTCGCGGCCGGACAAGCGGATCTCCTCGCCGCCACGGCTCACCCTGCGGCTGACCGGATCGAGCTCGATGTCGCCATGCCGGATCACGGGCGAGGCCATGCCCGCTGAACGCCTGAGGAGTGCCCGCAGCCGGGCCAGCAGCTCCTCCAGGTCGAAGGGCTTGGTCATGTAGTCATCAGCACCGCTGTCCAGGCCGCGGACCTTGTCCTCGCGGCCGCCACGCGCCGTCAGCACCAGCACGGGCAGGGCGTTGCCGCTGCGGCGCAGCTGCTGCAGCACGGCGATACCGTCCCTGCCCGGCAAGCCGAGATCGAGCACGCAGGCGTCGTAGTCGTGGTCCGCCAGCGCCGCCAGGGCGAGGTCACCGCGGCGCACCCAGTCCACGGCAAACGACGCCAGCATCAGGCCGGCTCGGATGCCGTCCCCGAGCAGCTCATCATCCTCGACCAGCAGGATCTTCAATTAATTGCTTGCGGCTCCGACCTGGCTCAGCAGGGCCTGGACTTCGCGCCGGCGTCCTTCATCGGCAAGGGCCCGGCCGTCCCGGGGCGGCGCCTGCAGCGCCGCTTCCAGATGCCGTCGCGCCTCCGTGAGCTGCTTCCGGTCAAGCAGATACTCGCCGTAAAAAAAGTTCGGATCAATCCCGGCGGGGTTGATGGCGAGCGCTTTCTGGAACATCGCTTCCGCCTTCTCGCGGCTGCCGAAGCCGATCGGCCAGCGCGGCACCTTGGCATAGAGCGTGCCCAGGCTGGTGTATGCCGAGCCGTGCAGTGCGCTCTCGTCGAGTTTCAGGCTCTCCTCGAGCAGGCGGCGGGCCTCCTTGGCCTTGGACAATGCGCCCAGGCCGCCGCTCGCACCCGCCTCGCTGGAGAGAATGATGCCTTCCCAGATCAGTGCGGCTGCGCTGTTGGGATTGGCCGCGCTGAGCTCGTGGGCGCTCTCCGCCAGGGCATGGTACTGCTCCGCCTGGTCCTGTTCGGGCAGCGTGTACTTGATCTCGGCCCAGCGCTGTTGCAGCGGCCGCACCAGCTCCTCGTCCGGGGACGCCACCGCCTGGGACCAGGCCATGACCCCCAGGAGCGCCAGAAGCATGAATTTACGCATGGGTTTCTCTCCTCAGTGTTCGCTAATGGAATGCGGGACGGCGCTCGCCTGGGGCGCCGCGTGGTGCTTGATAGTCGGCAGCTTGCTGCGCAGCCCGCGATCGACCAGCCCCGGCGCCACGCCGTTCAACCAGGCGAAGAAACGTTCCGGCCAGCCGAGCACGGCGCGGCGCGCGTCTTTCTCCAGCAGGCGGACGACCTCGGCAGCGACACGGTCCGCGCTGTCACTGCTGTTACCGAGATGGGCATTCAGCGCCACCACGGCGGGGGAGTTCAGCGGCGTGTCGATGGCCCGCGGGGACACGTGCAGCACGTGCACGTCCGTATCCGCGAGCTCACGGCGCAAAGCCTCGGAGAAGCTGTGCAGGCCGGCCTTGGCCGCCGAATAGGCCGCGAACCCGGCGAAGGGAATGCTGCCGAAGGCGGAGCCGATGTTCACCACTGCGCTCTCCGGCTGGGCCAGCAGGCCTGGCAGCATCGCGCGCGTGAGCTGGATCGGCGCCGCCAGGTTGGTGGCGAGAATCTGCTCCACGCCCGCCTCGCCCTGGTCCTGCAGCAGGCCGAAGCCGCCGATGCCCGCGTTGTTGACGAGAATGTTTGCGCCCAGCTCCTGCGCCGCCTGCGCCACGGCGGCGATCCCGCCGGGCGTGCTGATGTCGGCCTGCACGCAGCGATGTCCGGGGCCGGCCTGCGCGGCAATGGCCTCGAGGCACTCGAGTTTGCGGCCGGTGAGCAACAGCGTCGCCCCCTTACCCGCCAGGCGCTGCACCAGCGCCTGGCCGAGGCCGCCGCTGGCGCCGGTGAGCACGACACGTGCGCCCTTCAGTTGCATGCCGCCGCCTGCCCGGGCAGGGCGCGAAAGATGTTGCCGTAGAGATGGAAGAACACGCGCGCGGCGCGCACCACGTCGGCCTGGTCCTCCGGCTGCATCTGTTCCAGCAGCGCCGCCAGGTGCTGGGTGTGCTCCTGGTCGAGGGTGCCGTGCGAGCGCAGGTAAGAAAAGGCCTTGCCGGGCAGGCCGAGCGCCTGCTGGATCTGCTCGGCGGCGGCCAGGGCAAAGTCGGCGCTGGTCCCCTCCAGCACGAACACCATGCCGAAGAAGGCCGCCGGATTGCCGCGCTGGATGAGGTCGTATGCGTAGGCCACCATCAGCTCGGCCGGAAGCTCGGGCCGACTGTGGCGTACCGCTTCCGCATCACCGCCGGCGGCCGCGATGTCGTTGAGTATCCACTCGTCGTGGCCGATTTCTTCCTCGATGTATTCAGCCACCGCAGGCCGCAGCCAGCCGAGACGTTCCGGCAGCCGGCCACCGAGGGTCATCAGCAGCGGCGTAGTGTGCCGCACGTGATGGTAGGCCTGGCCGAGAAAGGCCAGGTAGTCCTCGTGCGATACCCGGCCCTGCAGGCAATCGGCGATGACCGGCGCCGACAAGAGGTAGGCGCGTGCCTCCTCGGTCGAGGACTTGAGCTCCTCATAAAACGACATGTTGCGGTACCTCGTGATCTTGATGGACTGCCGCCAGGGCAGCTGAATGCCTGGCGAGAATATGTGCCCGCCGCGGCCGGCCGTTGCCGGTGGCCAGGCCGTTGCTCGGCAGAAAAGGCTCGCTCAGGACCAGGCGCCCCACGCGGGCGTAGTCCGGTAGTGCCCGGTTCACGCGCTCCAGGGCACGCTGGATCTCCGTTGCGGCGACTCCCGGACGCGGCACGACGATCGCTGCGAGCGCCGCATCCCCGTCGCCGCAGACGACGGCCTGCAGCACGGCCGGCTCCGCAAGCAATGCCGATTCCACCCATTCCGGCGAGACGTTGCGCCCATAGGAGGTGATCAGCAGGTTCTTGCAGCGTCCGGCCAGGTGCAGGTGACCATGCTCATCGAAAGTCGCCAGGTCGCCGGTGGGGAACCAGTCGCCCGGCGGCGCTGCGGCACCCACGTAGCCGAGGAAACCACGTGCCCTGACCTGCAGTTCGCCCGCATCGATCCGGCAGGCCACGTGGGGCAGCGGCCGGCCGACGCCATCGCCTGCATCGCCGGGGATGTTGAGCGCGACCACGGAACCCGCCTCGGTCAGCCCATAGCCCTGGCAAGCCTGGACGCCGGCGGCACGCGCGGACGCGAGCAGCTCCGGCGCCACGCGCGCGCCGCCGACCGCGACGAAGCCCGGCTGGTGGCGCGGCGTGCCTGTGCCGGCGCCGAGCCACATCACCCAGGCCTTGAGCAATTCGGGGACCAGCACCAGGCTGTCGGCCTGCTCCCTGTCGATGACCGCAGCGAGGCGGCCGGGGTCGAAGCCCGACATACCCTGCCAGCCCACCTCGCGTTGCGGCGGAAGATGCACCTGCATGCCGCGCAGGAGCGGCGCGTACACGCCGGCGACGTTCTCCAGCAGCAGCGCCAGCGGCAGCACCGCGAGGTGGCGCTGCAGCGGCAGCGCCGCCAGCCGGTCGCACAGGGCCGTGGCCGTGTCATGCAGGCCGGCCAGGCCCAGGCAGACGCCCTTGGGCGTGCCCGTGCTGCCGGAAGTGAAAGATATTTTTGCAGTCCCCTCAGGCAGCGCCACCGGATCCACCACCCGGCGCAGCCAGTGCAGCCCCTGCCAGCGCCCGACGACGCTGAAGCCCAGGTCGAGCGCGCCGATGCGCTCGGGATGGTCGGTGATGACGGTATCCGTACCGGACTGCTCGAGCACGTGGCGCAGCTGTTCGGCGTTGAAGAACTCGGGCAAGGGCAGGTGCACGGTCCCGGCCAGCTGGCAGGCGAGATCGGCGATCACCCAGGCGGGACCATTGTCGGCCAGCACGCCGACCACGCGACCGGCCGGCAGGCGCTCGGCAAGGCGACGTGCCTCGACGAGGACTTCCCGCGCCGCCCACGACCGGTCCGTCCCGACCAGCACCACCGCCTCCGGCGCCCTGGTCTCCAGGGCCTGTAGTACGGCGGACTCAGCCAAGGCTGTGCGGCCTCTGCAGCGCCAGGCGGATCGGTCCCGCCACGACCACCGGCCGGGTGTCGTAATACGTACCCCAGGCATCGGCCGCAGCGCCCAGCCGCGCCGGGTCGGCGGGAGCCAGCGCGAGCAGCGGCAATGACAGCCGGCTGAAAATCGATATGAGCTCGGCGGTCGCAGTGAACACGACCCACTCGAAACCGAGCCGCGCCAGGTGCCTGCTCAACCCGGCGATGACGTCCACGCTGCCGCCGCGCCGGGTCGAAGAAAGGTGCCCGACCTCCACGATCCCGTGCCGCGCCACGGGGTGACCCGCGGTGCGCGCAAGCAGCTCTTCGATCGGGTGATCCAGGTAGGTCTCGAGGAATAACGGCTCGTCCCCGGCGCAGCGCCAGCCCGCTGCGGCATAGATCCCCCTGTCTTGCTCCAGCACCATCAGGTTGGGCGCGAAGCTGCTGATGGTGGCGCCGTAGCGGGTGCAGAAGGTCGAGGCGATGAACGCCTCGGCAACTTCCCGCCCGGGCGTGCCGACGACCGTGTGGCGCATCGCCTGCGTCGCAGCGGCGCGACGCTCGAGTAGCTTTGCTGTGGCGGCCATGTTTGCTCCGAATGAAGAGGTTCGCCGCAAGGCTAGCCGCGCATCCTTAAATCAAGCTTAAGAAAGCGGCTGCGGGCACCCGGGATGCCGAAAGTGTGACGGCTGCGGCATAATCCGGGCATGAAACTCTTCGCCATTCTCGGCGCCCTGTTCGGCGGCCTCAGCGTCGCCGCAGGCGCTTTCGGTGCCCATGCCCTGCGGGCGCAACTCGATGCACGCATGCTGGAGGTCTTCGAAACCGGCGCGCGCTACCAGATGTATCACGCGCTCGCGTTGCTGGCGGTCGCCTGGCTCGGCACGCAGGTGCAGGCAACCGCGGTCCATGTCGCGGGCTGGGCCTTCGTCGCCGGCATCCTGCTGTTCTCCGGCTCGCTCTACGCCATGGCCTTCACCGGCATCCGTGCCCTGGGTGCCATCACGCCGATCGGCGGCCTCGCCTTCATCGTCGGCTGGGCGGCACTCGCCTGGGCCGCCATGAAGCTGCCTTGAGCGCGTTCTGCGGGACCTACTTACGCTCTTTCTGATATACGTCAAACAGCGCACCCCGCATCCTGCGCTCTACTGTTGGGGCCGACCCTTGTCGAGGGTCAGAACTCCGTGAAGGAGCACCCCAATGCAAAGAATCACACGCCTTTCTCCCTTCGTCGCCGCACTGGCACTGGTCATCGCCGGATACTGCCTCTGGCCGCAGTCCACCCAGGCCATGCCGGCATTCGCCCGGCAGTACGACGTCAGCTGCGTCACCTGTCACTCGGCCTACCCGCGCCTGAACGATTTCGGCGAGTGGTTCGCCGGCAACAACATGCGCATGCCGCAATGGCGCAGCACCATGATGGAGAGCAGCGATGATCGGCTGGCGTTGCCGAAGACCCTGCCGCTGGCGATTCGCGCCCAGGCCTTCGTGCAGGGGCGCGACAGCGAGGTCGTGGACTACGAGACCGGGCCCACGGGCGACGACTCGTCCTTCGACATCCAGGCGCCCTACCTCATCAAGCTGCTCTCCAGCGCCCCGCTGTCGGAGAACATCAGCTATTACTTCTACGGCATCTTTGCCGAGAAGGGCGAGAACGGCGAAGTCATCATCGAGGATGCCTGGTTCAGCTACGCCGACATCGCCGGCAGCGGCATCGGCGGCATGCTCGGCCAGTTCCAGGTCTCCGACCTGATGTTCCCGCGCGAAGTGCGCCTGACCTTCCAGGACTTCTACGCCTATCGCGCGGCCGGCATCACCTACGATCGCGGCATGATCTTTGACCGCGGGTTCGGCCCCGTGGAGCTGGCGCTGGGGCTGACCAACGGCAACGGCATCAGCGAGAACATCACCATCAACAGCCCGGGTTATCGTCGGCCCGACCACATGTTCGACAACGACTCGAGCAAGAACCTGTTCGGGCGGCTCGGCGGCGCCATCGGACCCGTGAACGTCGGACTGTTCGGGCTCATGGGCGAGCAGCGCAGCGCGGCCGGCTTCGCCGGCGCCGACCGCGGCAGCCGTGACACCGACAAGACCATCTACGGCATCGACCTGTCAGGTTCGCTCAGCGACCGGACGCACTGGTTCGCGCAGCTGCTGTGGAACCAGTGGGACGAGTTCCTCGATGCCGACCCGAGCGTGGACTACGACTGGTTCGGCGCGTTCGCCGGCGTCGATTTCATCATGAACGACCGCTGGGCCCTGTCGGTGCTGTACAACTACACCGACGCCAGCGACTTCGACGGCACCGGCACCATCTACGAGGGCATCGACATCAACTCGCTGACCTTCGGCGCGTCCTATTACTTCATGCGCAACGTGAAGGGCGTGATGGAAATCAACGTCGATTTCCTCAGCGAGGACAACTTCGGCCCGCCCTTCGTCGGCCACCAGACCAAGGAAAACTACATCCTGTTCGGGTTCGACGCCGCCTACTAGCGACAGGCAAACGGTGGCAGAATCGACTGCATGAGTGATTCCCTGCTCCTCGACGACTTCAGCCGTGCCGGTGGCGTCTCCGCCATCGGCACGCGCTGGGAAGGCTTCACCGACCGCGTCATGGGCGGCGTGTCGGACATGCGCATGGAGTTCGCCGAGCTGCCGGAGGGGCGCGTGCTGCGCATGCGCGGCACGGTGCGTCTCGAGAACCGCGGCGGGTTCATCCAGGCCCGGCTGCCACTCGATGCCGGCGGCGGCGCTTTCAACGCCAGCGACTGGGACGGCGTCGCCGTCACGGCGCGCGGCCGGCCGGGCCCCTACTACATCCACCTGCGCACGCGACAGAACTGGATGCCATGGTCCTACTTCCGTGCGCCGATCAACGTGCGCACCCAGTGGCAGGACCAGTTCATCCCCTTCACCGCCTTCGAGAGCAAGGGCGCATCCGGCCGGATCGATGTGCGGGGCCTGAAATCGCTCGCCATCGTCGCCTACGGGGAAGCTTTCGAAGCGGACATCGAGGTCGCGCAGATCGCGCTGCTCAAGAGGTAACGATTTCCTCGACGCGCGCTGCCCGCCCTGGATTCCCGCTATGATTGGCGGGTCTCCCAGTCCACCGGTGCCCTCCATGAAGATCTCACGCCTGCCACTGCTCGTCGCCCTGATCGCTTTGCTGCTGCTGCTTTTTGCAGGCCCCGGCACGCGTGTCGGCCTGTGGGAATACGGCACCGGCTTCCTGCTGATGCGCGGGGCTTTCTTTGCCGGCGCGGCGGCCGCGGTGCTGGCGCTGGTGTTCCTGGTCATTCCCCGCACACGGCGCAATGCCACGTCGACGCTGGTGCTGGCGCTGGTCGTCGGCACGGTCGCGGCCTGGATACCGTGGAACGGCCTGCAGACGGTGCGCTCCCTGCCCTTCATCCACGACATCACCACCGACACCGAGGAACCGCCGGTCTTTGTGGCGGTGCTGCCGCTGCGCGCCGACGCGGCCAATCCCCCGGAGTACCCCGGCGAGGAAGTGGCCGCGCAACAGCGCGAAGCCTATCCGGAAGTGCAACCGCTGCTGACGCAACTCAGCCCTGCCGAGGCGTTCGACCGTGCCGAACAGGTCGCTCGTGACCTGGGCTGGGAGATCGTCGTCACCGTGCCCCAGGAAGGGCGCATCGAGGCCACCGACACCACCTTCTGGTTCGGCTTCAAGGACGATGTGGTGATCCGCGTGCGGCCGACCGCCGACGGCAGCCGGGTGGACATCCGCTCCAAGTCACGCGTCGGGCGCAGCGACGTGGGCGCGAACGCGGCCCGGATCGAAGCGTTCCTGGAAGGTTTCGAGAGTAGCTGAGCCGGCGTTCAAGGCGCCGCCGCAGGCCCGGCCGCCTGGGCGTCGACTTCTGCCGGGAAGAACCGGCGGCGGAAATACAGGCTCACGTGCACCAGGCCGATGAGCACCGGCACCTCGACCAGCGGCCCGACCACGGTGGCAAAGGCGATCGGCGAGGTGATGCCGAAGATGCCGATGGCCACCGCGATGGCCAGCTCGAAGTTGTTTCCGGAAGCGGTGAAAGCCAGCGTCGCTGAGCGCGCATAGTCGGCCCCGACCTTCCAAGCCATGAAGAAGCTCACCAGGAACATGATGGCAAAGTAGGCGCTCAGCGGGATGGCGATCCACAGCACATCGAGCGGCTGGTTGATGATGCGCTCGCCCTGCATGGAAAACATCACCACGATGGTGAACAGCAGCGCGCCGAGGGTGATGGGCGAGATGCGGGGGATGAACACGGTGTCGTACCACTCGTGTCCCTTCATCGGCACCAGGATCACGCGGCTGAGGATGCCGGCGGCGAACGGGATGCCCAGGAAGATCATCACGCTCCGGAAGATCTCGCCGATGCTCACCTCGACCACCATGCCTTCGAGGCCGAACAGCGGCGGCAGCACGGTGATGAACACCCAGGCGTAGAAGCCGAAGGTGACGATCTGGAAGATGCTGTTCAGCGCCACCAGCCCGGCGGCGTATTCCGTGCTGCCCTTCGCCAGCAGGTTCCACACCAGCACCATGGCGATACAACGCGCGATCCCCACCAGGATCAGCCCGACCATGTACAGCCCCCAGCGATCGTCGGGACCGAACAGGGCCGGGGCGATGAAGCCGAAGAACACGACGGCAAGTACAAACATCAGGATCGGGCCGACAATCCAGTTCTGCACCAGCGACAGGCCGATGACCTTCCAGTCCGAGAACACTTTCGGCAGCAGCTCGTACTTCACCTTGGCGAGCGGCGGATACATCATCAGGATGAGGCCGACCGCGATCAGCAGGTTGGTGTGTTCACCGACCGTGAGGGACTCGTTGAAGCGTGCGATCCCGGCCGGGAACAGGTAGCCGAAGACCACACCGAGGCCCATGGCGACGAAGATCCACACCGTCAGGTAGCGGTCGAGGAATGAGAGTTTCTTGCTGAGTGCCTGTTCCATGGGTGCCTGGTCTCTGTTGGGCCGCGTCAGGCCACGGCCTGCGGCAGGGTTTCCACGAAGGCGCGGATTTCGTCGCGCACGCGACGGTAATGCGCCAGCGCCTGTTCCGGATCGGTCTCGCCCCGGGCCAGCCTGGGCGGGTCATCGAAGCCGACATGAACCACGCGCGCCTGCCTCGGGAACACCGGGCAGGTTTCGTGCGCGTGCCCGCACACCGTCACCACGACGTCGAACGGCACGCCATCGAGATCCTCCAGCGTCTTGCTGTGGTGCCCGGAGATGTCGACGCCGGCCTCGGCCATGATCTTCACGGCGTTCGGGTTCAGCCCGTGCTTTTCGATGCCCGCGGAATATGCCTCGATCTCGTCGCCCTTGAGATGCCGCGCCCAGCCCTCGGCCATCTGGCTGCGGCAGGAGTTCCCGGTGCACAGGAACAGCAGTTTCAGTTTCGGCTGTAGCATGCCGTCCATTCCTCGGGCCCGGTGGCGCGTACGGTGGCGAGCCGGGCCGCGTCAGCGAGCACTTGTTCGTCATCCGCCAGGGCGCGGGCAACCCAGCGGATCGCCTCGCGCACAGCAGGGGAAGCGCCCCGTCCGGCGAGGCGGTAGTAATGCCAGCGCCCCTCCTTGCGCCGGTCGACCAGGCCGGCGACGCGCAGCAGCTCGACGTGCTTGGAGACGGTGGACGGCGCCAGGCCGAGCAGCTCGATGAGCTGGCACAGGCAAAGCTCGCCCGCCTGCAGGCTCATGAGGATGCGCAGCCGGCTCTCGTTATCGAGCGCGCGGGCGATGGCGGTGAGGTGGTGCATAAGGGTAGTGGGCAATTCGTCACTTCGTGATGTGACGAATTGTATTCCTGCCTGGGAAAGAGCTCAAGCGGTTCTGCTCAGCGTTCGATCGCAGCATCCATCTATGACCGGACGGCGGGAATGGTACTATCGCGCAGCATATGCGCGGCGCTCATATCGGGGGATGCCATGGGCCTGTTCGCTGAACTGCAGCGTCGGAACGTGATCCGGGTTGCCGTCACCTACCTGGTGGCGGCCTGGGTGCTGGTGCAGGTCATGGAGCTGGCCACCGACGCCTTCGCCGCCCCGGACTGGGTGCTCAAGATCTTCATCGTGCTGCTGGCGGTCGGCTTTGTGCCGATGGTCATCTTCAGCTGGGTCTACGAACTGACCCCAGAAGGGCTCAAGCGCGAGTCCGAGGTAACGCCCGAAGAATCGGTGACGGCGCACACCGCCAAGCGGCTCAACATCGCGGTCATCGTGCTGCTGGGCGCCGTGGTCGTGCTCTTTGCTGTTGACCGTGCCCACATCCTGCAGCAAGAGCGCGCACCGACCCCGCAGCTGGCGCCGGTCGCAACAGTCAGCGACGCGACCACCATCGACTCAATTGCCGTGCTGCCCTTTGAGGATTTCAGCCCGAACCGCGACCAGCTGCATCTCGCCGAGGGCCTGGCCGACACCCTGCTGCACATGCTGGCCCAGGTGGACGGGCTCCGGGTCAGCGCGCGAACTTCTTCCTTCTCCTTTCGCGGCACCAGTGCCGATATCGCGGAGATCGGCCGTGAGCTCAGCGTCGGCGCCGTGCTCGAAGGATCGGTGCAAAGATCTGGCGACACGCTGCGCATCATTGCCCAGCTGATCCGCGTGTCCGACCAGAGTCACCTCTGGTCAAAGACTTTCGACCGGCCCACCGGCGACATTTTTGCCGTGCAGGACGAGATCGCGAATGCCGTCGTGGCGGCGCTCAAGCCGGACGAGATGCCTGCGGCGGATGCGACCCTGGCGGCCGACCGCACCAGCGTCGAGGCCTATGAGCACTTCGTGCGCGGTGACCGCCTCTGGCAGGTCCGCTCCAAAGAAGCGATCGACGGGTCCATCGCGGAGTTCAAGGCCGCCATCGCCGCCGACCCGGGCTATGCGCCCGCCCATGCGGGCCTTGCGACGGCCTACCTGTTTGCCAACCTCTACGGCGACAAGACGCTCAAGGAGGTCCGCCTTCTGGTCGAGCAGGAGATCGAGCAGGCGCTGGCGCTGGACCCGAGCCTGGCCTCCGCTTATGCCGCTCGAGGCCTGCTGCGGCAAAGCAGCGACGACGCAGAGGGCGCGGAAGCCGCCTATCAACGCGCGATCGCACTCGATCCCAGCGACGCCCTCGTCTATGTCTGGCTCAGCGACCTGATCAACCGCGACCTGTCGCGCTGGGACGAATCCGCGGCGCTGATGGAAAAGGCCTATGAGCTGGATCCGCGCAACGTCTACGTGCTGGGCCAGTATGCGTCGCGACTGGCAAACTTCGGCGACTATGACGCTGCGCTCGAGATCTACCGGCGCGGCGTCGCCCTGGAGCCGGACTCGCCACGGCCCTACGCCAACCTCGCCAACCTGCACTCCCAGTTCGGTCGCTACGACGATACCGTGCGCGCGTCCCTGGCGCAGATCGAGCGATCACCCGACTCGCCTCAGCCCTATGTCCGGATTGCAGGCGCGTTCCTGTACCTGGACGACCAGGAATCCGCCCTGGAATGGTTCGAGAAAGCCCGGCAGTTCAATCCCAACCTCCAGTACTGGAGCCAGTGGTTCTTGCGGCCACAGGATCATGAACGGCTGGTTGCCGAGATGGAGGCGAGTTACGCGCGCAATCCTGACATCTTCAGGCAGGGCGAGCTGTGCCAAGCGTATCTCCTGGTTGGTCGGCACGAGGACGTGCTGGAACTCTGCCGGCCAGTGGTCGCGCCCTTCCTTGCCGGCACGGAGGCGAGGCTCGACCTGAACAACCTGGCCCACGCCTGGCTCGTCAGCTGGTCCGCGCGGCAACTGGGCGATGTGGCAACCTCTGAGCGGCTGCACGCGGAAATGATCCGCATGAACGAGCAGGCCCGGGCGGCCGGGCTCGTGAACTGGGGTTACGAGGAGTTCGTGGCCTCGCTGCATGCCATCCAGGGCGAGCGGGAAAAGATGCTGGAACGGCTCCGGCTCGCGATGGAAATCGGCCTCATCGACAGCCGCAATCTCAAGTTTTCGCCCTGGTATGCGCCCTACCACGAGGACCCCGAGTTCAAGGCCATCGTGGCGGAGCTCGAGGCTCGCCAGGCCCGGATGCGCAACTCCCTGCGGGTCGAGGGGCTGTAGGCGCATATCATGGGCTTGCCTGCGGAACTCGGGCGGGCGCAGTGCCCGTGACATCGCAACCCGGCGCCGGGGGCCGCGATGCGGCCCGATCCCGTTTCCTGCCGCCGGAGAGCGAGCTCTCCGAGAAGTTCATCCTCACCGGCGGCCCGGGCGGGCAGCATGTGAATCGCACCGAGTCCGGCGTGCAACTGAGCTTCGACGCGGCTTCCTCACCATTTCTCAGCGAACCCGTCCGGGCGAGACTCCTGAAACTTGCCGGCAGTCGCGCCGATTCCGCCGGCGTAATCATGATCGAGGCACGCCGCTTCCGCAGCCAGCAGCGTAATCGTGAGGACGCACGCGTGCGGCTGGCCGCGCTGATCGAACGCGCGCACCATGAACCGCGCAAGCGCGTCCCGACCAAGCCGACACGGGCGGCGCGGGAAAGGCGCCTTGCGGACAAGCGCCGGCGCAGCGAAGCCAAGCAGCGGCGCGGCGGGCCGGGGCTGTCCGACTGAGGGAACGCCCGGAGAGATGGGGCGGCATCGGTCAAATAAAAAAAGGGTCCCGATGGGACCCTTTTTCATTTGACTGGCGCGCCCGGAGAGATTCGAACTCCCGACCTTCTGGTTCGTAGCCAGACACTCTATCCAACTGAGCTACGGGCGCGTCTATTCGAAAACCAAATCGTGGCGGAGAGGGAGGGATTCGAACCCTCGAAGGGGGTTTAAGCCCCTTACTCCCTTAGCAGGGGAGCGCTTTCGACCACTCAGCCACCTCTCCTGAACCGTTCCTTTCCGCTCGAACTGCGTACCTGGCGAGGCCGCGGTCGGGATTACTCGTCGCTTCGCTCCTCGCCCTTCGGGCCGCCGTCGCCCTGCGACGGCGTTCCCTCGTCCCGCTGCGCGGGTCTCGGGTCGAACCCTCGAAGGGGGTTTAAGCCCCTTACTCCCTTAGCAGGGGAGCGCTTTCGACCACTCAGCCACCTCTCCGGCAATCCGACCGGAGCCGCGCTCCCGCCGAAAGGCGAAGCATGATACCGGTGGGTGTGAAACAGGTAAAGGGCCGTCCGGCAGATCAGGGCTCTTCGCTACCGCCGCCGGGTTCATTGCCGGCCTCGCCGCCCGGCTCCTGCTCCTTGCGGATCCGGTCGTAGATCTCGAGCCGGTGCACGGAGACGTCGCGCGGCGCCGTGACACCCAGGCGGACCTGGTTGCCTTTGACCCCGAGCACGGTCACCTGGACATCGTCCCCGATGACCACCGTCTCGCCAACGCGTCTGGTCAATATCAACATTTATTCTAATTCTCGGCGCGCTGAGGTGGAAAACAGTGGCTAATAGTAGTCAATTCGCTGAAAGTCGCCAGCGGGTTGCAACTTAGCCCCTGAAAAACCGGCACTTTTTCCCACATAAAGCACGCGTGGCAGGAATTGTGCCCTTATTTGACCGTTTCCGTGGCTGACGGTTCCTGGTCCAGCCCGAAGGCCTCGTGCAAACTGCGCACCGCGAGTTCGAGGTACTTCTCCTCGATGAGCACGGAGATCTTGATCTCGGAGGTCGAGACCATGCGCACGTTGACGCCCTCGCGCGCCAGCACCTCGAACATGGTGGTGGCGACGCCGGCATGGCTGCGCATGCCGACCCCCACGACGGAGATCTTGGCCACGCTGGCGCTGCCGAGCACGTCGCTGGCTCCGATCTCGACCGCTGCGGTCCGCGCCAGCTCCATGGCCTGCTCGTATTCCTCGCGCGGCACGCTGAAACTGAAATCGACGATCCCGGCGCGCGGCGCGTTCATGACGATCATGTCGACCACGATGTGGGACTCGGACACGTTCTTGAGCACGGCGTAGCCGTTGCCGGGGCGGTCGGGCACGCCGGTGATGGTGACCTGGGCCTCGT
>CAYPTW010000039.1:0-23162 GCA_964413755.1 uncultured Thioalkalivibrio sp.
CGTTAGGCGCCGGGATACGAGTCATGCTTTCCGCTCGGACTGAAACCATCTACGTGGCACTTCTCGATGAAGGAACGGATGTCTGGCGCGCGGTCCAGGCTGAGCTCTGCGGCCCAGATCACTTCCGCATCGTGTCCGATAATCCAGATCCCGAGGATGAGCGATGGGAGTATCCGCCCGGAGCTGTGGTCCGCTGCGATCGACGCAAGCTATCCGGAGGCTTGTGTTTGGTTGCTACAGCACTAGCGGAGATTTGATCCGTGCGGATCACACACGTTACGTCCCTGCCAACCGGTCCTTCCACTGGCCGCATTGCGCGTCTGCCACGCGGCTTGCGTATGCAACCCGTGCTCCAGTCGCTATTCGCCGGTGAGCTCGGACGTCGGACCGAGAGAGGCTAGAGGCATGAATCGATCGTTCGTACTCTTTCACCTTAAGGAAGCCCAAGAGGAACTGGACCGGACTATTCGGGAAATCGAAGACGATCCCAACTATGAGCACGGCGAGTTCGTCGTTGCGATGTCCCACCTCTACCACCATGCCAATACCGCCTGGAATGCGCGCAATGCCTCTAAGCAAGCGACTGACGATTGTTCGGAAGAAGACTTCGCTCGGTGGCGCAAAATGCCGCCTGATTCAGACTTGCTGCTGGAAGGCTAGTGGCAAGGGCCCTAATCAGTGCGGGCAGCGAACGGCCCCTTCCGTCCCGGCTTCTGGCGGCACAAGAACATGTGCCAGCCGGCCCCGACGCTTTCGCAACCGTTAGGCGGCAGGCAGGTCTGAACAGATGACCGAGATCGCCAGCATAGCCGTTCCCGCCGAAAACCCCAGGCAGACCGCCCCGTACTTCGCCGTCTCGCCGGCGAAACTCGTCGTGATGTCATTGTGCACCTTGGGGTTCTACGACATTTATTGGTTCTACAGCCATTGGAGGCTGGTCAAAGAGCGCGAGCGTGAAAACATTCTTCCGCCGCTGAGAGCGGTGTTCGCGTACTTCTTCTGTTATTCCCTCTTCTCAAGAATTAGAAGCAGCGCTCAGGCCAGCAAGGTAGAAGTCTCGCTTCCCGCTGGACCCATCGCCGCAGCCTGGATCGTGATCTCGTTGCTTTGGAAGCTGCCTGGTCCTTACTGGTTGGTTTCATTCTTGGCGCCATTCCTGCTGATACCTGTTCAGATAGCAGCAAATAGGATCAACGAAACGGTCGCTCCCGGGCACGATCGCAACGCTCGATTCTCAGGCACAAATGTCGTAACCATGGTTGTCGGTGGATTTCTGCTCGTTTTAGCCGTCCTCGGTACGTTTTTTCCGGCATGAACCTGCAGTCGAATGAGCGATTCGAGATTACAACACTCGTGTCGCAGACCCACTCCGCCGATGAAACGCCGCGTGATTTGACATGACCCGGTCGCGGATGATGCCTGTGACGAAGCTTTCTCATTTTGGCGCGGGTTATGAATCCATCACCTTGGTTGTTCTGACCGTCATTAGTTGGCTCGCCTTCTTCCTGGTCGTGATCATCACGGGGGTATACGGAGAAGGTGCATGTCTTCACGATCTGTGGTTGCCCCAGGACGGGCCCGCGCCCAGCCCATATTGGTCGTTCGTCGCGCTGGTCATTGCGCTGCTGCTGTTCGCTCTCACGTTGTCGGTGCGCGCGGTCGCAACGCGTAACAGGGTGAACGCGGTGATTGGGTTCGTGGCAATCGTCGTTCTCGTGGCATGGCTCTACGGGCTGCATGGCCTTTGGCGAGCAATGCTCTACGAACAGGGAGCGTTGTCCGCGGAAGAGTGGTACTCGGCCAGGGCGCCCGGCTATAGCGCGCTGACCGGCTTGTCGCTGCGGCCATGCGATATGCCACCTAACAAGTGAACCGGTTTGGACGGTGGAAGAAGTTCGAACCCACCCCAAATTCAATCTGAAACCTGGCCTCCACGAGTCGCGCATGCACAAGTACCTGGTGGGTATTCTTGCGATGTCGATTGTTGGTTGCGGCTCGAACGCGATGCCGACCGACTATGTCCAACCTGAGGACGAAGTCGCCGCAAAGCGAATTATCAGCCTGCTGGGTGAACAACGATTTGACGAGATCGAGGCCGCAGCTGAGACCAGGATCGCGGGACCAAGCGTTCGCGAAATGCTTGCGCAGATGGCCGAGCTGATTCCCGACGGCGATCCCATCGAGGTAAAGCTCGTTGGTGTGCAGATATTCGAGGACGGTGGCGAGAGAACCAGCAACCTCACGTATCAGTACGAATTCCCCGGACAGTGGCTGATCATCAATGTCGCGATCCTTAAGTCGGGCGAACGGGAAAGTGTGGTGGGATTCAACGTCGTGCCGCGCGATCAGTCTCTTGAGGAGGAGACTAAGTTTTCTCTGACCGGCAAGTCAGTGCTGCACTACGTGACGGGGGTCTTCGTGCTCGCAGCGCCCCTCTTGACGATATTCGCGCTCGCCACGTGCATCAGGACCAAGAATGTCCGGCGCAAGTGGCTATGGATGATCTTCATACTCGTTGGCATCGGGGAGTTCTCGCTCAATTGGACCACTGGGTATTGGCTCCTCAAGCCGTTCGCGATCCAGCTATTCAGCGCATCTGCATTCGCGCCGATGTATGGCCCTTGGACACTTTCCTTCTCTGTCCCGTTAGGAGCCATCATCTTTCTGTTGCGGCGTCCCGGGCTCGACAGAACCAACGGCGGAGGGCGTTGATTTGCGCCTTCAAGGAAAGATCGCGCGGTGGGATGACCAGCGGGGCTTCGGGTTCATCGCCTGGCACGCGGATGGCAGCGAGGTGTTCGTGCACATCAAGGCCTTCCCGAGAGCCGCCCGTCGGCCCGTGGTGGGCGACATCGTTACTTACGAGATCGGCAAGGGCGAGAAAGGCAGGTCGAGAGCGGAGAAGGTCCGCTTCGCACGCCAGCCGGAACCGACCCGGCGGGCGCCCGGCAGGTTGACCCGAGGCGCCTTTCCCGTCGCGTTCGCGTTCCTGGTCGTCTTGGCCTTGCTGGTCTCCGCCTGGTTCGGTCGGATTTCCTGGCTGGTCGTTGCCGCAGTGCTCCTGCTCAGCCTCGTCACCTTCCTCGCCTACGCCTGGGACAAGTCCTCGGCACGCCTTGAGCTTCGGCGCACCCGTGAGTCCACCCTTCAGGTACTCAGCCTGGCCGGCGGCTGGCCTGGGGCATTGGCGGCCCAACGCCTGGTGCGGCACAAATCGAGCAAGCAGGAATTCCTGTCTGAATTCTGGTTCATGGTGCTCCTGAACGTCATTGCCCTGGGCTATCTCGTCTGGAGTGGTAAGGACGGGCTGGTCAATCAGTTCATTGACGCGCTTTGGCAGCGCCTGACGTGACTTTCGGGGGGGAGCCGACGTTCTTCGGCGTCGAGCGTCGCAGATTGCCGGATAAATTGATCGCGGGGCCCTGCTTCATACGAATCGCCCGACCGCACGGGATAGAATAGGGCAGCCGTCTCCATAGCTGCTCGAACCCGGCCAGGGCCTGGCCATGAGGTGGGATGATGGGTTTCCAACAATGGCTCGATTCGATCCCGATGGTCGGGTTCTTCCTGCTGTTCACCTTCCTGGCGCTGGTGACGATCGAGGCGGGTTACCGGCTTGGGCACTGGTGGCAGACGCGCACGGCTGACGAGAAGGAGGGGCCCACGAACATGCTCGTGGGCTCGCTGCTGGCGCTGATGGCTTTCCTGCTGGCGATCACGATGGGAATGGCGTCCGATCGTTTCGACACGCGCCGCCAGCTCGTGCTGCAGGAGGCGAACGCGGTGGGCACCGTGTATCTCCGGGCCGGCCTCCTGCCCGAGCCGGCGTCAAGCGAAATAAGGGAACGGCTGCGCGAATACGCTGCCGTGCGCATCGCGACCAACGACCTCGAAGACTTGCGGGCCAGGGTGGTCCGCTCGATCGAACTCCACGACGAAGTCTGGTCCATCACCCAAGAGCTGGCCCGCGTTGCGCCCGACTCCGAGATCCTCTCTCTATTCATCGAGTCGCTGAACGAGATGATCGACCTGCACGAAACGCGGCTCACGGCGGGCTATTACGCGCGGGTGCCGGAGACGATCCTCCTCCTGCTCCTGGCCGGGACGTTGCTGACGCTGTCGATGGTGGGTTACAACGCGGGCCTGAGCCTGCGGCGCGGCCCGCTGGCATCGGTGGTCCTGATTCTGATCCTCGGGGCGGTGATTACACTCGTGGTCGATCTCGACCGGCCCCGGGACGGATTTCTCGAGGTGAGCCAGCAGCCGCTCTTCGATCTGCTGCAGCAGATCGGCGCACCGCCAGGCGAGTCAAGGAACGGGAGGCCATGACCGCCGCGAAACCCCGCGTCGCCCTCGTCACCTGCACCGCCTATCCCGAGCTCTTCGAGGACGACCTCCCGCTCGCCCGGGAGCTTGAGCAGCTCGGCATTACCCCGGTCCCGGCCATCTGGGACGATCCGGCCATCGACTGGACTTCCTTCGACGCCCTGGTGATTCGCACGCCGTGGGACTATTTCGAGCGTTCCGCCGAGTTTCGCCCCTGGCTGGACGCGCGCATTGCCAGCGGCGTGCTGATGTGCAATGCCGGCGATATCCTCGACTGGAATTACGACAAGGGCTACCTGCTGGACCTGGAGGCGGCGGGCGTGCCGCTGGTGCCGACGATCTGCATCGGGCGCGGCGAGCGGGCCGATGTCGCGGCGCTGGCGCGGGCGCGTGGCTGGGACGAGATCGTGGTCAAGCCGACCATCTCCGGCGGCGCCTATCGCACGCATCGCTTCCGCGTCGATGACACGGCGGCCTACCAGCACGAGATCGACGGGACGCTCGCCGACCGGGGCGTGCTGGTGCAGCCCTTCCTGCCCGAGATCCTGGACGGCGGCGAGCTGTCGCTGCTGTTCTTCGACGGGGTGTTCAGCCACGCCGTGTGCAAGCGGCCCAAGGCGGGGGACTACCGCGTGCAGTTCCAGTTCGGCGGCACCACTGAGCGCGTCGAGGTCGAGCCGGCGCTGGTGGAGCAGGCGCGGGCCTGTGCCCTCGCGGCGCCGTCGCTGCCGGTCTATGCGCGCGTCGATGGCGTGGTGAAGGACGGGCAGTTCCTGCTCATGGAGCTCGAGGTCTTCGAGCCGCTGATGTTCCTCGCCCACCATCCGGAGGCGCCGGGGCGTTTCGCCCGCGCCGTGCAGGGGCGGCTGGCGGCGTCGCGCTGAAACCGGGCCATCCAGGCGCTCTTTATCCTCAAAATCATTCGCTTGCCGTTCCAGCGCCGGGAGAAGCGGATGGCCGAGAGGAAGCTCGGGCGCAAGCTGTAGGGGGGAGTGGGGCGCCGGGCCGCCGGCGAGATGGAAGTAAGGGTTTTCCGTTGTTGCAATCCCAAATGCGAATCATTAGCATTCCGGGGTCTTCTAGCAACAGGACCCGAATCCATGCGTTCTCCTCGACTTCTCGCCACCGGCCTGGCGCTCGCCCTGAGTTCCCCCGCGCTCCTGGCCGACGACAACAATCCCGAACCTGCAGCCGACCTGGCCACCCTCGAGGTGGCAGGCGACCGGCGGATGGATCCCCTACTGCCCGACAACCTGCCGTCGGTGGAGGACGGCAAGGTCTTCTCCGGCAAGAAGACCACCGCCATCGACCTGGAGGCGCAGCCGATCTTCGTCGAGCCGAACCTGCGCCAGTTGTTTGCGCGCCTGCCCGGCGTTTTTGTGTCGGAGCAGAAGATCCCGAGCATCTACAACGTGAACTATCGCGGCCTCGGCAACCCGCACGAGTCGGAATTCGTCGCCTTCTTCCAGAACTCGGTGCCGCTGGCGTCGGACCTGTTCGGCTACCCGACCATCTACTACCTGCCGCCGGCCCAGCGCATCCAGACCATAGAGTTCGTCCGCGGCGGCTCGGGCCTGCTATACGGTCCGCAGATCGGCCCGACCATCAACTTCGTCACCATCCGTGCCGATGCCGACGCCTTGTTCGGCGCCTCCACGGAGAACAGCTTCGGCAACGATGGCTTCTTCAGCACCTACAACCAGGTGAACTGGGGCGACGGTACGTGGGGCCTGATGGGCAGCTACGACCGGCGCGAGGCCGACGGTCCCCGCCTGAACGAGGACTACCAGGTGGATGCCGGCTACTTCGGGATCGCCTACGAGGGCATCGAGGATGTCCGCATCGGCTTCGACCTCGACCTCTACCAGTCGGACTCCGGCGAGGCGGGGCGGCTGACGTCGCTGGAGTTCGCCACGAACCGCGACCTGACGAAGACGCCGTTCAACCGCGTGGAGATCGAGCGGCGCATCGCCACGCTCAGCTACGACCAGAAGCTCAGCGAGAAGGCCACGCTGAACGCCCGGCTCTGGCACTCCTACCAGGATCGTTTCAGCCGGCGCTCCGCAGCCTTCATCGACCCGGCCGACGAGCCGGCGACGACCAACATCGACCAGCAGGAGTTCAAGACGCTCGGCTTCGACGGACGCTATGCGCGCGCCTGGGGCGAGGACAACGTGCTGACGGTCGGCACCACTGCCTACCGCACCGATAGCCCGCGTACCCGCCACGTCAGCGACGACATCCGCTCCAACGCGCAGCTGCCTTCGGACCTGCTGTACGACCAGGACCGGGTGATCACCTACAACGCCGTGTTCGTCGAGAACCTGTTCCGCTTCGGCAACCTGAGCCTGGCGCCCGCCGCGCGTTACGAGCGGGTGAACTACGACCTGTTCGAGAACGTGAAGAACCCCAGCCTCGCGCGCGATCCGATCGACGTGGACGAGACCAACAGCGAGCTGCTGTTCGGCCTCGGCGGCATGTACCGGTTGGGCGACGTCAGCGAGGTTTACGCCAACGTCTCCGAATCCTACCGTCCGCAGCGTTTCGATGACCTGGCCAACCCGAGCTCCGAGCTGGCGGCCGAGAACGGCCCGGACATCTCCAAGGCCATGAACTACGAGCTTGGCTTCCGCAGCAGCCCGGTCACCGGCCTGCTGCTCGACGTCAGCCTGTTCCGCATCGAGTTCGAGGACAAGATCGAGCAGATCCAGGTCAACGTCAGCGATGTGCTGCGGGTGAACAGCGGCGACTCGCGTCACCAGGGCCTGGAATTCTCCGCCGAGTACGACTTCCTTGCCCGCAGCGATTCCCCCAGCCACCTGGTCGGCTTCGTCAACGGCTCGCTGCTGGACGCCGAGATCACCCGCAGCGTGACCACCAGCCTGGTCGGCAACACGCCGGCCTTCGCGCCCGAGTACCTGTTCCGGGCCGGCCTGATGTACGACAACGACCGCCTCAAGGCCTCGCTGACGGCGACCTTCGTGGACGAGCAGTTCTGGCAGGACTCCAACCTGCCGCGCGGCACGGGTGACGCGCAGATTGATGCCGTGATCCCGTCCTACCAGGTCGTCGACCTGAGTGCCGAGTACCGCCTGGGCCGCTCCTGGACGCTGTTCGGCGGCATCAACAACCTGCTGGACGAGGACTACTACAGCCGCGTCCGCAACGACGGCATCGAGCCTGCGCCCGAGCGCATGTTCTACGCCGGCTTCCGCTTCGAGATCTGAGTCGGGCCTTGGGCCGCGGGGCGGGGCGTTTCCTCCGGGAGCGCCTCGTCCCGTTTTTTTATTCCCGCGCCACGTCGCTCGGCGGTGCCGCAGGCTCGCGGTACGCGCTGCGCTGCTCGCCGGCGCGGCTGAGGTAGTTGTAACCCGTCCAGTCCGTCACTTCGCAGGCCTGGTCGGTTCCTGCGGCGGCGCCCAGGTCGCAGTGCAGCGTGAGGGTGATCGGCAGCGTGGCCCAGATGCTCTCGGCAAAGATGGGCGTCGGCCCGGCCGCGCCGTCCATGCACAGCGTCATGGAGTAGGTCGGCGAGGACGGCGCCAGCACGACGACACGCCAGGTCTTCCGTGCCGTAATTTCGTCGAAGGCGAACTCGCCGTTCGCGCCGGTCACGACCCGGGCGATCGGTTCCGCGCAGGGCGCGGTGTTGTGCAGCGAATTCATGGTCAGCGGCACGCCGGCGAGCGCGCGGCCGTCCTGCACGAGGCGCCCATCGACCGGGGACAGCTGGATCACGTCACGCGGCTGTGGAATGACGACGCAGGCCGACAGCGCCCAGCAGCCGAAGACGACGACTCCTACCCGGGTCGCGGCTGCCCTAGGCACCGGCGGGCGATCTCCTCAGCTGCTTGATGAGCGTCACGGCCGCCAGCACCACGGCCCCGGCCAGGATCCCCACCGCGGCGTTGAAGAGCACCGGCGCGAGGAAGCCGAAACCGTTACCCAGTTCGTGCGCCCAATGCTCCAGCGCCCCGATGCCGTGCACGATGATGCCGCCGCCGACCAGGAACATGGCGGCGGTACCGGCGATGGACAGCCCCTTCATCAGCCAGGGCGCCATGCGCAGGATGCCGCGCCCGGTCGCGGCGGCGAGCTTCGAACCTTCCTTCTTCGACAGGTAAAGCCCGACGTCGTCCAGCTTCACGATCGCCGCCACCAGGCCGTAAACGCCCACGGTCATCAACAGCGCGATGGTGACCATCACGGCGACGCGCGTGCCGAAGGCGGCATCGGCGACGATGCCCAGGGCGATGACGATGATCTCGGCCGAGAGGATGAAGTCGGTGCGGATGGCGCCCTTGATCTTGCGCTGCTCCAGCGCGACCAGGTCGACATCCGGGTCCGCCATGGCGCGCACCAGCACTTCGCGCTGGGCCTGGTCCTCCGCCGGGCGGTGCAGGAACTTGTGCGCCAGCTTCTCGCAGCCCTCGTAGCACAGGAACAGCCCGCCGAGCATCAGCAGCGGCAGCACGGCCCATGGGGCGAGGGCGCTGATGGCCAGCGCGGCGGGGACCAGGATCGCCTTGTTGAGCAGCGAGCCTTTCGCCACGGCCCACACCACCGGCAGCTCGCGCGCGGCGCGGATGCCGGTAAGCTGCTGCGCGTTCAGCGCCAGGTCGTCGCCCAGCACGCCCGCGGTCTTCTTGGTGGCGACCTTGCTGAGCACCGCCACGTCGTCGAGGACGGTGGCGATGTCGTCCAGCAGCGCGAGCAGGCTGGCGCCGGCCATGCCTAGTTGCCGGACTCTGCGTCGATCGCCGCGGCGATCTCGTAGGCGAGGCGGATCTGTGCGGCGCGGCGTTCCTGTTCGCGCGGGCCCGGCCAGGCGGCCGCGATGGCGACCACAAGCCGCCGCTCCGGATCGATGTGGATGAACTGGCCGAAGATGCCGCGCGCCTGGAAGGTGCCGTCGCCCAGCGGCCACCACTGGTAGCCATAGCCGCCGGGGAAACCCGTGTCGGCCTGGGTGCTGGTCGCTGCCGCCAGCCAGCCTTCGGGCAGGATGGACTCGCCGTCGACCTGCGCGCCGTCGAGGATGAACTGGCCGAAGCGGGCGTAATCGCGCAGCGTGGCCTGCAGGCAGCAACCGCCCTGCTCGTTGCCGACGTGGTCCACCAGCCAGGTGGCGTCAGTTTCCATGCCGTAGGGCTGCCAGATCTTCTCCGCCAGGTACTCGGCCAGCGGCTTGCCGGTCGCCTTCATCACCAGCAGGCCGGCGAGGTTGGTCTCCGGCGTCTTGTAGTGCCACTGCGTGCCGGGCTCGAACTCCCGCGGCTGGTTGCGCATGTACCCCACCGAGGCGTCGATGCCGGGCGCCGGCGGCTCGCGGTACAGGCGGCGGATGTCGGAGTCCGGGTCGGCGTAGTCCTCGTTGAAGGCTACGCCCGAAGTCATGGTGAGCAGCTGGCGCACGGTCACGCCGTCGTAGGCCGTGCCTTGGAGCTCGTCGATGTAGCGCGTGATCTCGGTGTCGAGGCCCTCGATGTGGCCGTCGCGAATGGCCGCCCCGACGAGCGTCGAGGTGATGCTCTTGGCGACCGAGAAGGAGGTCCAGCGGTCTTGGGGCGACTGGCCGAGGGCGTAGCGCTCGAGCCGCACCTTGCCGTCGTGGATCACGATCAGCCCGGCGACGTACTCGTCGGCGATGAAGCTCGCCAGCCGTCCGGCCATCGGACCGTCGGTCTCGAAAGCGGCCAGCGGCGCGCCGGCCGGGAGCGGCGCCGGTGTCGCGCCGGCCGCGATGGTGCGCGCGGGAAACAGCGCTTCCATGGCGCGGAAGCCGCTCTTCTTCTGCTCCAGGTCCCAGCTGAAGACCTCGGTGCCGCGGGTGTTGACGGGCTCCATGGCGCTGCGCATGGCGGCATCGTCGGCCGCCGCCGGCAGGGCGAGGAGGGCGCCGGCCGCGCACAGCGCGGCAAGGTGTCGGTGCGTTTTCATGGGCGGCATTATACTGCCCGGGTCACACGATCGACGGAGCCTGAGCAGGATGCAGATCAAGACCTTCCAGCCGCCGCACCGGACCCTCATGGGCCCGGGACCTTCCGACGTCCACCCGCGCGTGCTGGAGGCGCTCGGCCGCCCGACCATCGGCCATCTCGACCCGCAGTTCGTGGGAATGATGGACGAGCTCAAGCAGCTGCTGCAGTACGCCTTCCGCACCACCAACCCGCTCACCATCCCGGTCTCCGGCCCGGGCTCGGCGGGGATGGAGGCGGCCTTCGTCAACCTGGTGGAGCCGGGCGACACCGTGATCGTGTGCATCAACGGCGTGTTCGGCGGCCGCATGAAAGAGAACGTGGAGCGCTGCGGCGCCACTGCCGTGGTGGTGGAGGATCCCTGGGGCCACCCGGTGGACGTGGACAAGGTCGAGCTGGCGCTGAAGGAGCACCCGGAGGCCAGCGTGCTGGCTTTCGTGCACGCTGAGACCTCCACCGGCGCGCGCTCGGACGCCGAGACGCTGTGCCGCCTGGCGCACGAATACGGCTGCCTGGTGATCATGGATGCGGTGACCTCGCTGGGCGGCATCCCGGTGGAGATCGACGCCTGGGGCGTGGACGCCGTGTACTCGGGCTCGCAGAAATGCCTGTCGTGCACGCCGGGCCTGTCGCCGGTGAGCTTTTCGCCGCGCGCCGTGGAGCGCATCCGCAGCCGCACCCACAAGGTGCAGAGCTGGTTCCTCGACCTCAACCTGGTCATGGGTTACTGGGGCAGCGCCGATACGACGCCGAAGCGCGCCTACCACCACACCGCGCCGATCAACGCGCTCTACGGCCTGCACGAGTCGCTGGTGATGCTGGCCGAAGAGGGGCTGGAGGCGAGCTGGGCGCGCCACCAGCGCATGCATCAGGCATTGGCCGCCGGCATCGAGGCCATGGGCCTGGAGTTCATCGTGGCGGCGCCCTGGCGCCTGCCGCAGCTCAACGCGGTGCGCGTCCCGGTGGGCGTGGACGAGGCCGCAGTGCGCCAGCGCCTGCTGGCCGAGTACGACCTGGAGATCGGCGGCGGCCTCGGCGCCCTGGCGGGCAAGGCCTGGCGCATCGGCCTGATGGGCTACGCCGCGCGTCCGGATAACGTGCAGCTGTGCCTGCGCGCCCTCGGCACGGCGCTCGAGGGGGTCGAGGGCGTGCACGCCGCGGCGGGCCTGGAAGCTGCCGAAGCCCAGCTCGGTCGCGTCGCCGCCTGAGCGGCGATCGTGGAACATACGGGCGAGCGGGACGCGCCGATTCGCTAGAATTGGCGGCAATTCCGCTCCCAGGACCGACAGCGATGCCCAGGATTCTCCAGCTCTATTCCGGCGTCTACGGCCACACGCGCCGCATCAGCGACCGCATCAAGGCGACCCTCGAGGCGCACGGCCACGAGGTCGAGCTGCTGCCGGTGGCCGAGGCCGCCGACCCGGCGACCTACGACGCCGTGCTCATCGGCGCCGCCATCCGCAACGGCAAGCACAACCCGGCGGTGCTGGACTTCATCGCGCGCCACAAGGCCACGCTGGACGCCAAGCCGAGCGCCTTCTTCTCGGTCAACCTGGTGGCGCGCAAGCCGCACAAGAACACGCCCGAGACGAATCCCTACACCAAGGCCTTCGTCGCCAAGAGCCCGTGGCAGCCGAAGCTGCTCGGCGTGTTCGGCGGCGACCTCGACTACCAGCGCTACAGTGCCTTCGACCGCAACGTCATCCGCTTCATCATGTGGCTGACCAAGGGGCCGACCGACCCGCAGACCAAGGACGAGTACACCAACTGGGAAGAGGTGGAGCGTTTCGCCCACCGCTTCGCCGACCTGGCCGGCGCGGCGGCGCGCTGAACCCGTGAGCGCCGCGGGGGGGCAGGGCAGCCGGCGGCAGCACCTGTTGCTGGCCGTGCTGGCGCTGTGGCTGGTGGTGACCAGCCCCTGGGTGCACATGCTGCGGCGGATCCCGCGCAACGCCGGCTGGCTGGATTACGCCCATGTCGGTCTCGGCGTCCTCGCCGCCGTCCTTGCCGTGACCTACCTCGTGGCCTGCTGCCGCGGCGGCGGCTGGCGCCTTTACTTTCCCTGGCTGTCAGGGCGCATGGGGGCGACGCTGCGGGAGCTGCGCGGCCTGTTCCGCGGTGAGCTGCCGACCGCCGAGGGCGGCGGCCTGTTTGCCTTCATCGAGGGCCTGCTGCTGCTCGCCATGTTCGCCACCGGCCTCACCGGCGTGGCCTGGCTGGTGCTCGCCGGCACGCCTGATGCCGTGGCCTGGCGCAGCTACCACATTCTCGCCGCGCAGGGCATGATTGCGCTGCTCGTGCTGCACGTGATCACCGTGTCGCTGCACCTGCTCGATTTCATCAGGGAGTAAGTCATGGCGAATAACAACACTAACGCCGGCGGCACGCATGCCTGGCGGTTCTTCCGCTGCGGCGGATTCGACCAGGTCGCGATCGAGACGGGTGCGGACCTGCGCCACCTGTCAGAGCTGGACCCCAAGCTGTGGACCGCGCTGAGCTGCCCGACCACGGGCCTGGAGTTCGACGCCCGCACCCTCGCGCTGCTGGACACCGACGGCGACGGCCAGATCCGCGTGCCGGAAATCGTGGCTGCGGTCGGCTGGGCCTGTCGCATGGTGAAGGACCCGCAGGCATTGTTCGGCGACGGCGCGCTCCCGGTGGATGCCATTGACGACAGCCACGAGGAAGGCGCGGTGCTGAAGGCCGCGGCGACCCAGGTCCTTGGCTACCTCGACAAGACCGAAGCCGGCGTCCTCTCAGTCGAGGACTTCGCCGACATGACCAGGATGTTTTCGCCCGCGCACGTCAACGGCGACGGTGTCGTACCTGCCGGCGTCGCCGGCGATGAGGCGCTGGCCGCGGCCATCACCGACATCGTCGCCACCCAGGGCGGCGTGCCCGACCGCAGCGGCGAGCCCGGCATCACCGCCGACACGCTGGAAGCGTTCTTCACCGAGGCCGAGGCGGTGCTGGCCTGGCGCCACCGCGCCGCGGAATCGGCCGAGCTCATCCTGCCGCTCGGTGACGCCACCGCGGGGGCCGCCGGTGCCTTCGATGCGGTGCGCGCCAAGGTGGACGATTATTTCGCGCGCTGCCGCCTGGCGGCCTTCGACCCGCGTGCCGTGGAAGGGCTGAACGCGCCGGTGGCGGCCTACGGGATGCTCGGCGAGCGCGTCATCGCCGCCGGCGACGCGGAGGTCGCGGCGCTGCCGCTGGCCGAGATCGCGGCGGACCGGCCCCTGCCGCTGGCCAAGGGCGTGAACCCGGCGTGGGCCGGGCCGGTCGCCCAGCTGCACGACGAGGTGGTCGAGCCGCTGCTCGGGGCGCGCGAGGCGCTCACGCTGGAGGAGTGGCTGGAGCTGTCGGCGAAGTTCGATGCCTACCGCGCCTGGATGGCGGACCGTCCGGACACGCAGGTGCACGATCTCGAGCTGGCACAACTCGAAAAGGTCGTTGCCGACGACACCCGCGAGCGCCTGGCCGCGCTCATCGAACGCGATCTCAAGGCGGACGCCTCCGCGGCGAACATCGACGCCGTGGAGCGGCTGGTGCGTTACCAGCGCGACCTGGTCACGCTGCTGCGTAACTTCGTCACCATGAGCGAGTTCTATGGCGGCGAGAGCAAGGCCATCTTCCAGGCGGGCACGCTGTACCTCGACCAGCGCAGCTGCGAGCTGGTGATGCGCGTCTCCGACATGGCCAAGCACGCCAAGCTGGCGCCGTTCAGCGGCTGCTATCTCGTGTACTGCAGCTGCGTGCGCGCCGGCAGCGGCCCGATCGAGATCGTCGCCGCCCTCACCGGCGGCGAGGTTGACGAGCTCATGGTGCCGGGACGCAACGGCATGTTCGTCGACCGCGACGGCCGGGACTGGAAGGCGACGGTGGTCAAGGTCGTCGAGCAGCCGGTCAGCATCCGCCAGGCTTTCTGGTCGCCCTACCGCCGCGTCGGCAAGATGGTCGAGGACCAGCTGCGCAAGTTTGCCGCCTCGCGCGACAAGGACATGGAGAGCAAGGCGGCGGCCAACGTGGCCGGCGCCGCGAGCAAGGCCGAGGCCGGGCAGGGTGCTGCGCCGCCGTTCGACATCGCCAAGTTCGCCGGTATCTTCGCCGCTATCGGCCTCGCCGTGGGCGCCATCGGCACGGCGCTGGCAGCGGCCATTGCGGGCCTGTTCAGCCTCGCCTGGTGGCAGCTGCCGCTGGTGCTGGTTGCAGTGCTGCTGATCATCTCGGGGCCGTCGATGCTGCTGGCCTGGCTCACGCTCAGGCGCCGCAATCTCGGCCCGCTGCTCGACGCCAACGGCTGGGCGGTGAATGCCCGGGCACGCATCAACCTGCCCTTCGGCGAGTCCCTCACCGGCCTGGCGGAGCTGCCCGAGGGCGCGAAGCGTTCGCTGCACGACCCCTTCGCGGACAAGAAGCGGCCGTGGAAGACCTGGCTGTTCCTGGTCGCGCTGGTGGTGCTGCTGTACGTGTTGTGGCGTCGCGGAGTATTCGCGGGCCTCCTGGGAGGCTGAGCCGCCCGCGCCGTCATGGCGCCGTCATGGCGCCGGCAGGGTATACACGCCGAAGGCTTCCTGCGTGAGGCTGCCGAGGTAGAGCCGGCCGCCGGCCTCCGTGACGCTGGTCACGGGGGCGAAGCTGTCCGCGCTGTCGTGCTGCAGGTTGTGCACTACCTCGCCGTCCAGCGACAGGCCGAGCACAAAGGCGTGCGGCGCCGGCTGCGGCTGCAGGAACTGCGGCAGGCGGAAGACCAGCTTGCGCAGCCAGGGCGAGCCGGCCAGCGCGTCCAGCGCCGGATTGCGCACGGTGAACAGCGCCAGCCAGTAGGTGTCGCGGCCGTTGCTGGAGAGGCCGTCCGGAATGCCAGGCAGGTTGTCGAAGAACACCTCGTGCGTGCCGGCGCGCTCGCCGGCCAGCCAGTAACGCAACACGTTGTAGCTGCCCGTCTGCACCACCAGCACCGAGCGTTCGTCCGGCGCCAGCGCCACGCCGTTGGCGAACTGCAGGCCGTCCAGCAGCACCGTGACCTGGCCGGTCGCCGGGTCGTATTGCATCAGCCGGCCGTTGCCGCCGTGCTCGAGGATGTCGTCGCGCGCTTTCATCGCGGGGCCGAACTTCCACGAGGCGTCGCTGAAATAGATCGTGCCGTCGGCGGCGATGTCGAGGTCGTTGGTGAAGCCGAAGGGCAGGCCGTCGGCCGCGGTGGCGAGCACCTCGATGGTGCCGTCGGGCGCGATCCGCAGCAGGCCCTTGTAGCCGTCGCAGACGACCAGCCGGCCCGCGGCATCGAACTCCATCCCCAGCGGCCGTCCGCCGGTCTGCGCGAACAAGCGCGGCGCGCCCTGGCCGGGGACGAAGCGCACGATGCGCCCGTCCTCGTAGCCGACGTACACCGTGCCGTTCTCCGCCACGGCCACGTCTTCGGGCCCGCTGCCGACGCCGCGGCCCACGCGCCGCACTTCGGCGAGGCGATCGTTCACCGCGTAGGGGCCTTGCAGCGCCGGCGCAGGCGGCGGTTCCCACGCCACGGGCTCGATCGGCACGGGCGAGAGAACCAGCCAGGCCAGCGTGGTGATGATGAAGACAAGCAGGACTTTCATCGGCTGTTCCTTGCGCCCGGCGGCGCCCGGCGCGGGCCGACATTGAAACACATGGCCGGTGCTCAGGCAGCCAGTTCGCGCAGCGCCGCGCTCAACGCCGCCGGCAGGCGCTCGCGCAGGCGTTCCGGGCGTGCCAGCTGGGCCGCGATGAGCCGTGTGGCGAAGGGCTTGGCCGACTCGACGATGTCGATGTCGGGATAGATGGCGCGCGCCACGCCCTCTACAGTGACCAGCGCCTTCACCAGCAGGCCGTAGCCAGAGGGGATCGGGATGCGGAAGTCGGCGAGCATCTCGAGGAAGCCGAGCGCGAAGCCGCGCACGTCGGCGCTTCCGGGCGACGACAGGGTCTGTTGCATCAAAGCGGCCACACGCGCGCGCACTGCGGCTTCGTGGCGCGGCGGAATCTCCAGGCCCAGCTCACGCGAGTAGCGCAGCGCGCGGTCGGCGTCCCCGTAAACCGTGGCCACCAGCACCTGCGCGATGGCGATGCGTTGGGCCGGCGTGGTGCGCCCCACGATGCCGAAGTCCAGGTAGCAGATGCGGCTGTCCGGCGTGACGAAGAGATTGGCCGGGTGCAGGTCCGCGTGATAGCGACCATGTACCAGTACCTGGCGCATGAAGACTTCGGCGCCGTGCGCGGCCAGGCCGCGCGCGTCGATGCCCGCGCGCTCGGCCTCGCCGAGGTCGTTCAGGCGCCAGCCGGCGACGAACTCGCTCACCAGCACGCGGCGCGTGGTCAACGGCCACACCACGCGCGGCACCACGACGCGTGCATCGTCCGCGAAATCCCGCGCGAAGCGATCCGCGACACGGCCCTCGTTGCGCAGGTCCAGCTCGCTGGCCAGGGTCTGCTCGAACTCGGCGAGGAGCGCGGCGGGACGCCAGCGCGCCAGGCGCGAGATCTTTTCCAGCCGCGCCGCCCAGCGCCGGGCGATTGTGAGGTCGGACTCGATGGACGCCTCGACGCCGGGGCGCACCACTTTCACTGCCAGCGGCGTGCCCGCCGCCAGCAGTTGGCCCTGCACCGGGCGATAGTCGCGCGCCAGCACGGCCCGGTGGACCTGCGCGATCGAGGCGGTGGCGACGGGCTCGGTGTTGAACTCCGCGAACAGTTCATGGACCGGGCGCCCCAGTTCGCGCCGGATGATGGCCTCGATGTCTGCCGCCGGCACGGCGGGCACGCGGTCCTGCAGGTGCTCCATTTCGAACACTGTCTCGGGCGCGAACACGTCGGGCCTTACGGAGGCCAGCTGGCCGAGCTTGATGCAGGCGGGGCCCAGCGATTCGCAGGCGAGGCGCGCGTGGCGGGCGAAGATGGCGCGGCGTGCGTGTCCGCGCACCAGGCCGAGGCGTGCCTCGAGCAGGGCGCGCGCCACGCGACCGAGCGCGATGGCGGCGATGGTGCGGCCGCGCGAGGCCACGGGGTCAGTCCCCCTTCTGCGCCACCAGGGCGTCGATGGAGGCCTGCAGCGACTCGATCCGGCCGCGCAGTTCGCCCAGCTCGAAGCGCATCTCCGCGACCTGGTCCGCCAGGACGGCGCTTGCTTTCTGCGTGCTGCTGCCTGTTTCGCCCGGTTGCGCCAGTTCCTGTTTCAGGCGCTCCTTTTCGCTCTCGACCAGGGCGGCGAGGCCGTCGACGAATGCGTCGGGGCCGCCCTCGGCATCACCCGGAGATTGCGCCTTGCCGCGGGCGATGGCGGCTTTCCAGCCCTCGTCGGCGCTCTCGTGCAGCAGGGCCCATGCGGCGAGGAATCGGACGAAGTCGGTCATCGGCATGCATCCATGGCGGCCTGGTTCGGTTCCAGTATAGCCAGCCGCGGCCGCAGCGGCTTGGGCCGCGCCCGCGCAGGTGTTAGCTTAGGTGCCGGCCACGCCGGCCGGCAGCGGCGCAGGACGGATGCTCGAAATCCCGGACTGGTTCAAGATCGCCTACACGGTGCTGGTGCTGGCGTTCATCGTCATCTACTGGCCGCGGCACGGGCCGGCCAACTTCCTGTGGTTCTCCGACATCGCCTTCATCGGCGCGGTGCCGGCCATGTGGCTGGAGAGCGCCTGGCTGTCCGGCGTGCTGGCCTGCATGGTGCTGCTGCCCGAAGTGCTGTGGAACGTGGATTACGCCCTGCGCCTGCTGCTGCGCCGGCGCATCACGGGGCTCACGGAATACATGTTCGATCCCTTCATCCCGCGCTGGCTGCGCGCCGTGTCGCTGTTCCACGTGCCGCTGCCGCTGGTGCTGCTGTGGCTGGTCGCCGCCTACGGCTATCCGGCCGAATCCCTGCTGTGGTCAGCCGTCGGCGGCGCGCTGGTGCTCGCCCTGAGCAGGGTGTTCAGCAGCAAGGAGAAGAACATCAACTGGGTGTACGGCCCGGCCATGGTGCAGCACCGGATGCCCCCGGCCGCCTACCTGCTGTTGCTCTACCTGTGTTTCCTGCTGCTGGTCTTCGTGCCCACGCACCTGCTGCTGCAGCGCTGGTTCTAGGGTTCGACGTCGACCGCCGTCGAATGCTTGCGGCTCTGGCTGCTGCTCTGGAACTTGTGCGTCCCGTAGCGCAGCAACAACACCGCCACGGCCAGGATCAGCACCGCGCCGGTGGTGACGAGGATGCGTGACTCGCTGAGGTCCTCGGCGCTGATCAGCTTCCGCGTCATCACGGTGATGGTGATGTAGAGCAGGAACTCCACCGGTAGCTCGTCGGTGCGGAAGTAGATCCCGACCATGGCGCCGAGCTCGAGGTAGATGAACAGCAGCAGGATGTCGTGCAGGCTGACGTGCCGCGCGGCGATCATCTCGAACACGAACGTCGCGGCCGAGATGACGATCGCGGCGCCGATGACGAACAGCGCCAGCAGTTCGAAGCTCTCTACCAGCTTGTCGCCGATACGCTCGGCGACGTTCTTGGCATGCTCTTCGGCGTGCTCGGTCCTTTCCAGTTTCCCCATGTCTATTCCCCTGGACTTGTTTGCGCCGAGACTAGCGCAAAAGGCGGGGCAAGTGGGGTCGGGGAGGCCTCAGGCGACGGCGCGGGGATCGACCAGCACCGCCGGCGCCCGCGATTGCAGCATGGTGGACATGGCGTGCGGGCCGGTCTCCGGGTGGTCGCGATTGTAGTGCGCACCGCGGCTCTCGCTGCGCAACAGCGCGCTGCGCGTCACCAGCAGGCCGACGCAGGCCAGGTTGCGCAGTTCCAGCAGCTCCGGCGCGGGGCCGTGCGCGCGGCACAGGCTGTCGGCGCGGGACTGCATGACCTCGAGGCGCGCCGCGGCGGCCGCCAGGCCGTTGTCGCTGCGCACGATCCCGACCTCGCGCCCCAGCAGGCGCCGGATCCCCGCGGCAAGCTGCCGGGCCTCCTGCGCCACGCGGGGCTCGAGCCGCGCCGGTACGGCGTGCAGGGTGTGCCGTGACTCTTCCAGCGCCTTGCCGCGCGGCACGTCGGCGAGGATCGCGCCCGCCGCCGCTTCGCCGTAGACCAGGCCTTCCAGCAGCGAGTTGCTGGCGAGGCGGTTGGCGCCGTGCAGCCCGGTCCAGGCCGTCTCGCCCACCGCATACAGCCCGGCGACGTCGGTCTGGCCGGCGCCGCCGGTGACCACGCCGCCGCAGGTGTAATGCGCGGCCGGCGCCACGGGGATGGGCTCGCGGGTGATGTCCAGGCCCAGCGCGAGACAGTGCTGGTAGGTGTTGGGGAAGTGGCTGCGGATGAATTCCGGCCCCTTGTGGCTGATGTCGAGCAGTACGAACTCCAGCTTGTGCGCCGCCATCTCGGTGTGGATGGCACGGGCGACGATGTCGCGCGGCGCCAGCTCGCCGCGCGGGTCGTAGCGGTGCATGAAGCGCTCGCCGTCCGGCAGCATCAGGCGGCCGCCCTCGCCGCGCACGGCCTCGGTCACCAGCCAGCCCTCGGCGGCCGGATGGCGCAGCGCCGTGGGATGGAACTGCACCATCTCCATGTCGGCCACGCGGCAGCCGGCGCGCCAGGCGAGGGCGATGCCGTCGCCCACCGGCCGCGCGCGATTGGTGGAGACCGGGTAGATGCCCGAAGCGCCGCCGGTCGCCAGCACCACGTGGTCGGCGTGCAGCGTGCGCAGCAGCCCGTGCGCCATGTCGAGCGCGCGCACGCCGCGGCAGCTGCGCGCGCCGCTTCCGGCCGGGTCGTTCTCGACCAGCAGTTCCACCGCCGCGTGCGCGCCCAGCAGGGTGATGCGCGGGTGTGCGCGCAGGCGCCGGGTCAGGGCCAGCATCACCGCGCGCCCCGTGGTGTCGGCCGCGTGCACCACGCGGCGTCGGCTGTGCGCGCCTTCCTGCGTCAGGTCCAGCGCGTCGCCGTCGCGGTCGAAGGCGACGCCCTGCGCCAGCAGCCACTCGATGGCCGCCGGCGCGCGCTCCACCACGCCGCGCACCGTGGACTCGCGACACAGCTCGCCGCCGGCGGCGAGGGTGTCGGCCAGGTGCAGGGCAGGGGAGTCGTCCGGCCCGATGGCCGCAGCGATGCCGCCCATGGCCTGGTTGCTGGCGGAGTCCTCCAGCGGGTGGCGCGCCAGCACCGTCACATGCCGTCCGGCGTCGGCGAGGCGCAGCGCGACCGAGGCCCCGGCCACGCCGGCGCCGATCACGATCACGTCGCTGACGGTACGGGTGCTCATGTTCATGCGACCTCGAGCATGGCCTCCACGGCCTTGCGGGCGCGACGCGCGACCGCCGGATCGATGACGATCTCGTGGGTGCGCGTCTGCAGTGAATGCAAGATCTTCGGCAGCGTGATGCGCTTCATGTGCGGGCACAGGTTGCAGGGGCGCACGAACTCCACGTCGGGATGCTCGACCGCCACGTTGTCGCTCATGGAGCACTCGGTGATCATCACCACGCGCTCGGGGCGATGGTCGCCGACCCAGTCGATCATGCCCTTGGTCGAGCCGACGAAATCGGCCTCGTCGAGCACGTCCGGCGGGCACTCGGGATGGGCGATAACGCTGATGCGGTCGAATTGCTTGCGGTAGTCGCGCAGCTCGGCGCCAGTGAAGCGCTCGTGCACTTCGCAAGCGCCCTCCCACAGGATCAGCTCGACGTCTGTCTGGCTGGCCACGTAGCGGCCCAGGTACTGGTCCGGCAGGAAGATCACGCGGTCCACGCCGAGCGACTCGACGATGCGCACCGCGTTGCCCGAGGTGCAGCAGATGTCCGACTCGGCCTTCACGTCGGCGCTGGTGTTGACGTAAGTCACCACCGGTACGCCGGGATGCTGGGCCTTCAGGCGCCGCACGTCTTCCCCGGTGATCGAGTCCGCGAGAGAGCACCCGGCGCGCAGGTCGGGGATCAGCACGGTCTTGTCGGGACACAGGATCTTCGAGGTCTCGGCCATGAAGTGGACGCCGCACTGCACGATGATCTCGGCGTCGGTCTCGGCCGCCTCGCGCGCCAGCCCGAGGGAGTCGCCGGTGTAGTCCGCCACGCCGTGGAAGATCTCCGGCGTCTGGTAGTTGTGCACCAGGAGCACCGCATTCATGCGGCGCTTGAGCTCGTTGATGGCGGCGATGTACGGCGCGTGCACGCCCCATTCAGCTTCCGGGATCACGTGCCGGAGGCGTTCGTAGATCGGCTGCACCTGGCGTGCAACCTCGGGCGTGTAGTTGAGCTGTGTCATTTACTTATACTCAAAACGAGCAAAACTAGTGTCCAAAAAAAGCCCGATACGCAGGGCGAGGCTTATGCTACCGCTGAGCATATCGAATGTCCAGTCCCGGCAAGGGGAACAGCACAGCCCCGCTTCAGCGGCCGCGCGGGCTGAGCGCGCCGACGCCGGGCGCGCGGCGCTCGCGCAGCACCTCGCGGCGGAAGCGGAACAGCTCGGCCGGGCGGCCGCCGGTGCGGGTATCGATGCGGCCGGTCTTCTCCACCAGCCCGCCGCGCTCCACCAGGCGCCGGAAGTTCTGCGTATGCAGGCGCAGGCCGGAGAGCGCCTCGACCACGCGTTGCAGCTGGGCGAGGGTGAACTGGTCCTCGATCAGTTCGAACACCAGCGGCCGGTAGCGCAGCTTGCCGCGCAGGCGCGCCAGGCCGGTTGCCAGGATGCGCCGGTGGTCGTGCGCCATGGGCTTGCCGAACGACGGTGCCGAGGCGGGCGGCCGGCGTCCCCTGTCCGCCCATGACTCGTGCGTCAGGCCGGCGCCGTAGAGCAGCTCGTAGCGTTCCAGCACCCGGTAGCCGTCCCAGCCGGCGCCGCCGAGGCCGAAGCAGATCTCGGTGCGCTCGGCGCGCCGCTCCCGCTCCGAGCGCGAGCGGGCCTGGCGCGCCCAGGCGTCGAGCGCCTGCCCGATCTCGTCCAGCACGGGCGGGCGCTCATTACGCCAGTCCTCCCAGGGCAGGAACGCGTAGCAGTCCATCCAGTGTCCGCCGGCGGCCTCCGCGGGCAGGTCCTGGGTCAGCGCGAGGTAGGCGACGGACAGCATGCGGGGTCCGCCGGCGCGCTCGCGCGGGTCGCGACCCTGGTCGCCGAAGGTGTAGAGCTGCTCGACATAGCCGAGTTCCCGGCCGGTCTGGTGGCGCACCCAGCCGCGCAGCCCGAGTTCCAGCGTGCGATCGCCCTGGGGGTCGAGCGCGCCGGAGGGCAGCATGGGCAAGTCCGAGGAGTCGGCGACGGTCAGCACGCGCGGCTCGTCGTCGCGCACCGAGACGATGACGGCATTCAGCCCCACAGTGATGTCGCGACTCATCGGCTGCGCTAGCTCCGCTCCAGTTCATCGCCGCAGGTACGACAATAGCGCGCGTCCGGCTCGTGGCCTTTCTGGCCGCAGGACTTGCACTCCACCTTCTTCTTGCGGCGCCGGCTGGCCTCGGTGTACTCGGAAAAATAGATGCCCATCGGCACCGCGATGATGCCGTAGCCGAGGATCATGATGATCGAGGCGATGAACTTGCCCGGCACCGTCAACGGCGTGATGTCGCCGTAGCCGACCGTGGTCAGGGTCACGATGCCCCAGTACATGCTCATCGGGATGCTGGTGAAGCCGGCCTCGGGGCCCTCGATGAAATGCATCAGGGTGGCGAAGATCACTACCAGCGTGATCACGGTGTAGACGAAGATCAGGGTTTTGCGCCAGCTGGTACGCAGCACCTCGAGCAGGATGTTGGCGTCGGTGACGTAGTCGGCCATGTGCATGATGCGGAACAGGCGCAGGATGCGCAGGATCCGGATCACCAGCATCGGGCCCGCGCCCGTGATCAGCAGCCCGAGGTAAGTCGGCAGGATGGAGAGCAGGTCGACGA
>CAYPTW010000040.1:0-22764 GCA_964413755.1 uncultured Thioalkalivibrio sp.
ACCACCGGAGACCTCCGCCCGGCCGCGGCCGCGCGCGAGGTGGGAGACCAGTTTGGCGAGGACATCGGGAAAAAAGCCAGGCAACTGGCGCGGCTGGCCCTGGAAGCGCGGCGCGAAGGCCGCGACTGAGACCGGGGGCGTCGCGAGCCAGGCCGCGGGCGAGCGCCACCTGGCGCTGGCGCAGGACAGCCTGCGCCGCCTGCTCGACGACCCGACGCTGCCGAGCCCGATGCGCGAGGCCCTCGCGCCCGAGTTCGCCGAAGTCGAGCGCATGCTGCAGAAGCTGGAGCAGGGCGAGATCCACATCGCCGTGCTCGGCGAGGTCAGCGTCGGCAAGTCTTCGCTGTTGAATGCGCTGCTCGGCGAGGCGCGCTTCGCCACCAGCGCGCTGCACGGCGAGACGCGCGAAGCCGCCGAAGCACACTGGCAGGAAGCACGCTCCGGCCAGGTCTGCCTGCTGGACACGCCAGGCATCAACGAGATCGGTGGCGAGGCGCGCGAAACCATGGCCCGCGACGTGGCCGCGCGCGCCGACCTGGTGCTGTTCGTAGTGGACGGGGACCTGAATTCGGCCGAGCAGGCGGCGCTCGACCGCGCGCTGTCGCCGGGCACGCCGGTGGTGCTGGTGCTGAACAAGGCGGATCGTTATTCGGCCGAGGAGCGGCAGGCTTTGCTGGCGCGCCTGGCGGAGCGCACGCAGGGCCGGCTGCCGCCCGAACAGGTGGTCGCCGCGGCTGCCGACCCGGCACCGGTGACGCGCATAGTGCGTGCCGCCGACGGCAGCGAACGCGAGGAGCGCGTGCTGCGGCCGCCCGATGTCGAACAGCTCCGGGAGCGCCTGTGGCAGATCATGGAGCGCGAGGGCGAGACGCTCTCGGCGCTGACAGCCGGCCTGTTCGCGGGGCAGGTGAGCGAGCGGGTCGGACGGCGCGTGGTCGAGTTGCGGCGCGCGGCGGCGGAACGCCTGGTGCGCCAGTACTGCATCGCCAAGGGCGTGGCGGTGGCGCTCAATCCCGTGCCCGCCGCCGACCTGCTGGCTGCCGCGGCGCTCGACGCCGGGCTGGTATTCCATCTCTCGCGTCTCTATGGCTTGCCGCTGAGCCGCGCCGAGGCGGGTTCGCTGGTCACCGTGATTGCCACCCAGATGAGCATCCTCATGGGCACGGTATGGTTGACGCACGTGGTCTCGGCGGCGTTGAAGGCCGGGACCGGCGGGCTTTCGACCGTGTTCACCGCGGGTGCGCAGGGCGCGGTGGCGTACTACGGCACCTACATGATCGGGCGGGTCGCGGAGGAATATTTCGCGCGCGGCAAGTCATGGGGCAACGGTGGACCCAAGGCGGTGGTGCAGGAGATTCTCGAGAGTGTCGACCGCGACTCCGTTCTGGCCCAGGCGCGCGAAGATCTTGCCGCGCGCCTGCGTCGCGGCGAGGGCGCCCGGCCGTAGCCCTGCTAAGATTCGCTACCCGCAGCCCATAACAAAGAGCTAGAAGAGGCAGCATGGCCCGGCAACCCTACGTCTGTTTCTCGCACGGCAAGGAGAGCGGCCCGTGGGGCAGCAAGATCGCTGCCATGGCCGAACTCGCGCGCGATCGCGGCCTCGAGGTGGAGAGCCTCGACTATCGCGGCATGGACGACCCCGCGGCACGGGTGGCGAAGCTGGTGGCGTATTGCAAGCCGCTGCAGAAGCCGCTGGTGCTGGTCGGATCGAGCATGGGCGGGCACGTGGCGGCGGCGGCCTCGGCGCAGCTCGGCGACGTGCGCGGCCTGTTCCTCATCGCCCCGGCCTTCTACATGCCCGGCTACGAGGCGCTGACGCCCGTGCCGCGTGCCGCGCGGATCACCATCGTGCACGGCTGGCGTGACGACGTCGTGCCCGTCGACAACAGCATCCGCTTCGCGCGCGAACGCAACGCCGGACTGCATCTCATCGACGGCGACCACCGGCTGACGGATCACATATTCGAGATCAATCGCTTCTTCGACTGGTTTCTCGACGACGTCTGATGGCCTGAAGACCTGACCGCGGGGCCGCGCCGCGCAATGCTCCCCTCGCTCAATGAAATCTTTATATCGCTCGGTGAGCATTGCACGTCCCGGCCCCGCTGCCACGATACCTGGGCCGGGTGGCGATGGCGCACGGGCGCCACCGGGCAGCCAGCCAGGCCTTCCCGGCGTGGCTGTATCAGGCGCTGCGTGGCTGCGACCTTTGCCGCCAGCCTGCGGAGCCGCAATCCGGAACGCCGGCGGTCGCCGCAGAGATCCCATGCACCACTGGGACACCGCGCCTGCAACGCCGTAGCGGGGTCGGGACGTGCAACGCTCACTGAGCGAGATAAAGATTTCCGAGTGAAGGGAGCGTTGCACGGCGCGGCCCCGCGGCCAGGTCTACAGGCCTGCAGGGTCCCGGTGCGGTCGGGGGCGAGGCGGCGGCCGGGTTACTTGCGGTCGGCAATGGCCTTGGCTGCGATACGGTCGATCACTCCCGGCGCGAAGATCTTCAGGAACCGCCCCAGCTTGCCGCGCCGCGAAGTGATGAGCATGCGCTTGCGTTGTGCCATGGCGGGGATCATGAGCTCGGCGCACTGGGCGGCGGTCATGATCTTGGACTCCTGCATGGGCGTCACGCCGAGCGGGCGTCCCTGGCCGTCGAGGGCGCGACGGTGGATCTCGGTGACGACGAAGTCGGGGCAGATCGTGGTGACGGTGACGCCGCTGTCCGCCAGCTCGATGCGCAAGGAATCGAAGAAGCCGACCAGCGCGTGCTTGCTGGCGCAGTAGCCGCTGCGCGAGGGCACGCCGGTGAGGCCGGCCACGCTCGCCACCGGGACGATGCGGCCGCGCGAGGCTTTCAGGTGCGGCAGCGCGGCCATGGTCAGGATGGCCACCGAGAAGTAGTTCAGCTCCATGACCTCGCGCAACACGGCCGGGTCCTCGATCTCGTCGACGCGTGCCCACAGGGTGCGCCCGGCGTTCCCCACCAGCGTGTCGAGGCGTCCGAAGTGCTCGATCGTGGTGGCGACGAGGTGGCGGCAGTCCTCTTCGCGCGTCAGGTCGCCCGGCACGACCAGCACCTCGGCACCTGCGGCGCGACAGGTCTCGGCCAGGGACTCCAGGCGCTCGCGGTTGCGCGCGGAGAGCACGAGCCGTGGGTGCTGCGGTGCCAGTGCCTCGCACAACGCGCGCCCGATGCCTTCGGAGGCCCCGGTGACGACGACGACATTCCCGGTGAATTCGCTCATGACCATGTCCGCTTTTGCAGGAGGGCTGTTACGCTAACATTTCGACAGGTCGTTGCGTCAGCTGCGAGGCAGCCAATGAAAGCATTCTTGCCCCCACTACTGTGCATGTTCGTGTGCCTCGCGGGATGCGGCGAGCCCCCGGAGCCGCCCCCGGTCGAGGAGACGGTCTTCAAGGACCAGGTGCAGGCGCTGGACAAGGCGCGCGCGGTCGAGGAGGAGGCCGAAAAGCGCAAGCGCGAGATCGACGCGCAGCTGGAGCGCGACAGCGGGGGCGGAGATCAATGAAGAGGATCCCCGAGCCCGAGCTGATGGACGACGAGGCCCAGGCGCGCGCCTATGCCGAGGCCGACTTCGAGGAGCCCAACAGTCACTTCGCCGCGCTGTATGACGAGTTCATCGGGCAGCTGCCGGCCGGGTCGGCGGTGCTGGACCTCGGCTGCGGCCCGGGTGACATCACTTTGCGCATCGCGGCGGCCCATCCGGAGATCGAGATCCACGGCCTGGACGGTTCGGGCGCCATGCTGGCGTTCGGTCGCGGCGCGCTGGCGCAGCAGCCGGAGCTGGCCGGCCGCGTGAGCTTCATCGAGGGGCTGGTACCGGACGCGGTACTGCCGCGCGCACGCTACGACGCCGTGATCTCCAACAGCCTGCTGCATCACCTGCATGCGCCCGAGACCCTGTGGCGCATGATCCACGCGCGGGCGCGGCCGGGGGCGCCGGTGCTGGTGATGGACCTGATGCGGCCGGGGGACGAGGCCGGCGCGCAGGCCCTGGTCGAACAGTACGCCGCGAACGAGCCCGAGGTATTGCGCCGGGACTTCTACAATTCGCTGCTGGCAGCCTTTGAACCCGCCGAGGTGCGGCAGCAGCTCGAGCTGTCCGGCCTGGGCGGGCTCGAAGTCACGGCCGTCAGCGACCGGCACATGCTGGTGCGCGGCCGCGCCTGACGCGGTGACCTGACACGCGCCGCGCCGGAGTGCGGGCGGCGCGTGGCTCAGACGCCGAGCGCGTCGACGAAGCGGCGGCGCCAGGCGTGAATGTCGTTCTCGCGCAGTACCTGCATCATCGCCGCGTGCTTCTCGCGCCGCTCCTGCGGCGGCATTTCCGCGGCCCTGAGAATTGCGTCAGCCACGCCGACCGGATCGTAGGGATTCACCAGCAGGGCCCCGTCGCCCAGTTCGGCTGCGGCGCCGGCGAGGCGCGACAACACCAGCACGCCAGGGTCGGCCGGATCCTGGGCGGCGACGAACTCCTTGGCGACCAGGTTCATGCCGTCGCGCATGGGCGTCACCAGGCCGATGCGCGCGACGCGGAAGTAACCCATGAGCAGCTTGCGCGACAGGCCGCGGTTGATATACCGGATCGGGGTCCAGTCCGGCTCGGAAAAGCGGCCGTTGATGTGTCCGGCCGACTGCTCCAGTTCGTGGCGGATTTCCTGGTAGGCGCGCACCCCGGTGCGGGTGGGCGAGGCAATCTGCAGGAACACCAGCTGGCGCCGGCTGCCCGGATGGCGTTCGAGCAGGGTCTCGAAGGCGCGGAAGCGCTCCGGCAGTCCCTTGCTGTAGTCGAGGCGGTCCACGCCGATCACCAGTTCGCGCTCGGCGAGGTCGCGCGCAAGGCGCTGCACGCTGGCGGACTCCATCGACGCGGCGCCCTGCTCAGCTGCCTCGTCGACATCGATGCCGATGGGGAAGGCGTCCACGAGGATGCGTCGATCCAGGGCCGCCACGCGGCCGTCTGCGCAAGCCTCGCCGCCTAGCCCGGCGCTGCGCAGGCCGCCGAGGAAATTCTCGCAGTCCTGGCGGGTCTGGAAGCCGACCACGTCGAACTGCGCCATGGCGCGCAGCAGCCCGCGGTAGCGCGGCAGCGTGCGCAGCACGTCGAAGCTCGGGAAGGGCACGTGCAGGAAGAAGCCGATGGGCTGCTCGACGCCGGCGCGACGCAGCTCCTGTGCCAGCGGAATGAGGTGGTAGTCGTGCACCCAGATGCGGTCGTCCGGCTGCAGCAGGGGGCGCAGCTTGCGCGCGAACATCTGGTTGACGCGCTGGTAAGCCTCCTGCGCTTCACGGTCGTACTTGAGGATGCCCAGCATGTAGTGGAACAGGGGCCACAAGGTGCCGTTGCAATAGTCGTTGTAATAGCCGTCGAAATCGGACTTGTTGATGTCCACCGTGGCGAAGGTGATGTTGCCGTGTTTTTCCAGCTTCGGTTCGGAGGGCTCGCCGTGGCAGGTCTTGCCGCCCCAGCCGAACCAGATGCCGCCGCTCTGGCGCAGGGCGGCAAGGATGCCGACCGCGAGGCCGCCGGCGGTCTTGCCGCCCGAGGGTGCGGCGACGCGGTTGGAAATGGCAATGAGGCGGCTCAAAACGCGTCCTCCCATGACTTGCTCAGGCGGATGGCGCCGAGGATGATGCCGACCAGGCTGTAGGTCTGGGGGAAGTTGCCCCAGAGCTGCCCGGTGCGCACGTCCAGGTCCTCGGACAGCAGGCCGAGGCGGGTCCGTCTGCTGAGCATTTCTTCGAACAGGTCCCTGGCCTCGTCCTTGCGGTCGATCTCCGCCAGCGCGTTGATGTACCAGAAGGTGCAGATGTTGAAGGCCGTCTCGGGCTCGCCGAAATCGTCGGCCTCGCCGTAGCGGAACATGTGCTTGCCGCGCAGCAGCTCGCGCCCGATGCACTCCACCGTGCTGCGGAAGCGCGGGTCGTCCGCCGGCAGGAAGCCGAGATCGCTGATCAGCAGCATGCTGGCATCCAGGCTCTTGCCGTCGAAACTCTCCGTGAAACAGCCGCGCTCCGCGTCCCAGGCGCGCGCACAGATCTCCGCATGGATGCGGTCGGCAGCGGCACGCCACTCCGCCGCCTTGGCGGATTCGCCCAGGTGTGACGAGATGCGTGCCAGCCGGTCGCAACCGGCCCAGCACATCATGCTGGAGAAGGTGTGCACCCGGGCGCGCCCGCGATATTCCCAGATGCCGGCATCGGGCTTGTCGAACAGCGCCACGGCGCGCCGGCCGACTTCTTCCAGCAGCTCCAGCTGCTCCGGTCCGGCCGGGCTCTCGAGGCGGCGGTCGAAGAAGGCTTGCGCCGACGACAACACGACGGCGCCGTAGACGTCGTTCTGCACCTGCTCATAGGCCTGGTTGCCGACGCGCACCGGCCCCATGCCGCGGTAACCGGGCAGGTGCTCGACGATGGACTCGGACAGGTCGGCTTCGCCGCTGATGCCGTACACCGGCTGCATCCCGCGGCCGTCCCCGCTGGCGGTCACGTTGAGGATCCAGCCGAGGTAGGCCTCCATGGTGCGCGTGGCGCCGAGGCGGTTCAGCGCGTGCACCACGAAGTAGCTGTCGCGCAGCCAGCAGTAGCGATAGTCCCAGTTGCGCGTGGTGCCCGCGGCCTCCGGGATAGAGCTCGTCATCGCCGCGACGATGGCGCCGGTGTCCTCGTAGGAGCACAACTTCAGCGTGATCGCGGCGCGGATCACCTCGTCCTGCCACTCGAAAGGTACTGCAAGCCCGCGCACCCATTCGCGCCAGTAGGCGCGCGTCTGCTCGAAATGGAAGCGGCTGCTGTGCGTCACCGATTCGCGCAGGCTCTCGTCCGGGCCGAGGATGAAGCTCACCGGGCGCGTCAGGCGGAACGGACGCTCCTCGCGCACGTGCGTGAGGGAGGCGTCCGTGGTCAGGCGCAGGGTCAGGTCCGGCAACACGTAGCGCACATGGTTGCTGCCGAAGGTCTGGCGCGCGTCCTCCGCGCCGTAGTGCCCGGCGGGGCGCAGGCGCACCGTCACGCGCGGGTTGCCGGCGACGGTCTCGAGGTGGCGCACGAACATGTAGGGATGGAAGGTGCGTTCGAACTGCTCGTAGCGCGGCGCGAAATCGGTGATTTTCACGCAGCCGCCGTGACGGTCGAACAGCCAGGTCTGCAGGATCGGGGTGTTCTCCACGTAGGCCTGCTCGGCGCGCTCGAAGTCCTCCAGCAGCACCTCGAACACGCCGCGTTCCACAGCGTCCTGGTCGTCCATGAGCAGGGCGCAGAACACCGGGTCGCTGTCGAAACGCGGCATGCACGCCCAGACCATGCGGCCGAGTTCGTCCACCAGGGCGCTCACCTGGCAGTTCCCGATGACGCCGAGCTCGAGCGAGCTTTCAGGCCGTTGAGACATCTATCTGCTCCATGCTTGTGGCCAGCCACTGCCGGATCGCGGCGACATCACCCGCCACGACGCGGGCCGCGGTGTCGGCGTGGGCGCCGACGCGTATCGACAGCCCGCCCAGCCGGTTCACGGCGCGGAACCCGTCCTCGTCGGTCAGGTCGTCGCCGATGAACACGGGACGACGCCCCGCGAAGGGTGCTTCGGCCATGAACGCGACGATGGCCGTGCCCTTGTCGTGGCCGGACGGCTTGAGCTCCAGCACCATCTTGCCCTGTTGCACGTGGAAATCCTCGCCCGCGATGCGCCTGGCGTCTTCCATGTGCTGCCGGCAGGCGTTCTCCAGCTGCGGCGCGTTGCGGAAGTGCAGCGCCAGCGCGGCGCCCTTGTCCTCGAGCAGCAGGCCCGCCTGCGACTGGACGAAATCCAGCAGGCCCGCGCGCGCCGCGGCGATACGCTCGGCATAGCCGCGCGGATAGTGCACGCGACCCTCGGCGTCGCGGCGCTCCAGCCCGTGCAGCCCGGCGGCCGGCAGGCACAGTGGTGCAAAGATGCGGTCGAGGCTGGCGATGGCGCGGCCGCTGACCAGTGCCAGCGCACCGCCATGGGCGCGGGCCGCTGCTGCCAGTAAATGCCTCAGCTCCGGGTCCGCCCGCACCTCGTCCGGATGGCGCTCGATGTCCACCAGGGTGCCGTCAACGTCCAGGAACATCGCCCAGCCCGTATCCCAGTCCGGCAGAGCGGTCTCTGTGTTCATCTATATAAGAGTAAATGGCTGCGCGGGGAATACCAAACATGGGCGCCCGCTCGCGCCCCTGACGCGGAGGGCGTCCGGCAGTTAAACTCGCCAGCCTGATGTACCCGTGGCATGGACTCTGGCGGCTCTCTCTCTTGCTCTCGAGGAAGCTGCTGTTCCTCTGGGTGCGCACCCGTACGCTCGATGCGCAGCTCGAGCGACTCAAGGCCCTGTCCGACAAGCCCGTCTGCTATGTGCTCGAGCATCCGGGCCTGGCAGACATGGCGGTGCTGGAACAGGAGTGCATGCGCCACGGCCTGCCCAGGCCGACTGCCGGCCTGGCGCAGGGCGGGCTGAAGGAATGGCGCGCGGTGGCTTACCTGCGCCGCAAGCCGCGGCGCAGCCGCAAGGGCCGTCCGGGCCGGCTGGAGCGGCTTGCCGCGGCCGTACAGTCCGGCCAGGTGGACGAGGTCGTGGTGGTGCCGGTGTCGGTGTTCTGGGGCCGTTCCCCGGACAAGGAGCGTTCGCTGTTCAAGCTCCTGTTCTCCGAGGGCTGGGCGCTGGTCGGCCGCCTGCGCAAGCTGTTCATGATCGTATTTCACGGGCGCAACGTGCTGGTCCAGTTCAGCGAGCCCGTGCTGATGTCCCAGCTGGTGACCCAGGGGCCGGATCCGGCGCTCGTGGCGCGCAAGCTGGGGCGGGTCCTGCGGGTGCATTTCCGGCGCCTGCGCATCGCCACCATCGGGCCCGACCTGTCGCACCGCCGCACCCTGCTGAACCAGGTCGTGGCTTCCGATTCCGTGCGCCGCGCTATCCGGCGCCACAGCGAGGTCAACAAGCAGCCCCTGCACAAGTCGGTGGCGCGGGCACGACGCTACGCCAACGAAATCGCCGCCAACTACAGCTACACCACCGTACGTATCGGCGAGCGCCTGCTGGCGTGGCTGTGGAACCGGCTCTACGACGGCCTCGAGGTCAGTGGCGTGGACGGCCTCAAGGCGGTCGCCGAGGGCAACGAGGTGATCTACGTGCCCTGCCATCGCAGCCACATCGACTACCTGCTGCTGTCTTACGTGGTGTACCAGAACGGGCTCGTGCCGCCACACATCGCCGCCGGCGTGAACCTCAACCTGCCGGTGATCGGCCCGATCCTGCGCACCGGCGGGGCCTTCTTCATGCGCCGCAGCTTCCGCGACGACCCGCTGTATGCCGCCGTGTTCCGCCGTTACTTCGCGCTGAACCTGGCCAAGGGCGTGGCCATGGAGTACTTCATCGAGGGCGGCCGCAGCCGCACCGGGCGCCTGCTGCCGGCGAAGCCGGGGATGCTGGCCATGACCGTGCGCGCCTACCTGCGCGAACCGGTACGCCCGGTGGTGTTCGTGCCCGTGTACTTCGGCTACGAGCGCTTGTTCGAGGGGCGCTCCTACGTCTCCGAGCTGTCGGGGCGGCCGAAGGAGAAGGAGTCCGTACTGGGCATCTTCAAGGCGATGCGCCAGTTGCGCCGCGAGTTTGGCCGCGTGCACGTGAATTTCGGCGCGCCGTTCTTCCTTGACGGGATGCTGGACCGCCACCGTCCCGGCTGGCGTGCGGAGCCGGTGGAGGAAGACGGGCGCCCGGGCTGGACCGGCCCGGTGGTGGAGGAGCTCGGCGAAGAGATCCTCAAGCGCATCAATGCCGCGGCCGCCGTCAGCCCGGTGAACCTGCTGGCGATGGTGCTGCTGGCCACGCCGCGCCAGAGCATGGTGGAGCAACCGCTGGTGCGGCTGCTGGAGCTGTTCGCCGAGATGCTGCGCCTGGCGCCCTACGACGAGGACGTCACGGTGACGGAGCTGGGCGGCGCCGAGATGATCGCCTACGGCGAGCGTCTCGGCCTGCTCGAACGCCGGCCGCACCGGCTCGGCGACATCATCTCGCTGGCGCCCAAGGAAGCGCTACTGGCGACCTACTTCCGCAACAACGTGGCGCACCTGTTCGCCATCCCGTCGATCATCGCCTGCTGTTTCATCGACAAGCCGGTGCAGGCCCTCGAGCGCGTGCGCGGCCTGGCGCGCATGGTGTATCCCTACCTGGGCGGCGAACTGTTCCTCCACTGGACCCCGGAACAGCTGGATGCAGAGGTCGACCGCGTGATCGACATGATGGTGGGGCGCGGATTGCTGCGCCGCGATCACGAGGGCGAGCAGGCCTGCCTGCGTCGCCCCGCGCCCCATACGCCGGAAGCGATCCAGATGTGGATCCTGGCGCAATGCTCGGTACAGACGCTGGAACGCTTCTACATGACCGTGGCGCTGCTGGCGAAGCACGGCTCCGGCACTTTGCGCCCGGGACAGCTCGAGGACCTGTGCCACCTCATGGCCCAGCGCATGTCCATGCTGTTCCAGTTCAGCGCGCCGGAGTTCTTCGACAAGAGCCTGTTCCGCGGCTTCATCGGGCGGCTGCGCAAGCACGGTGTGCTGCGTACCGACGAGACGGGCTTGCTGGTGTTCGACCAGGGCCTGGTGCAGGCCATGGACGACGCGCGCCAGTTCCTCGGCGACCGCCTGCGCAACGATATTCTGCAGGCGATGAATCTCTAGCCGGTCCCTGGCCCCGCCTTCATCCCCCCGAAAATTTTGCTGCAACGCAATGCGCGAGGAACGTGTTTTCGATCCATGTGCGAGCGTGCCTTGGCTTGCGCGCAACAGTTCCTCACCGTGCAACAGGCTTTCTGCTTTGCAATTGATCCAAGATGTTGTTTTCGGGTGACGAATTCTGTAAGAGTAGCGGGACGCACCGGGGGAGTCCGGTTGCGGGGCAACGTGCAAAACACACACAAGAAACTGGGGAGTCCTCAATGAGCACGCAACCCTCCAGGTCACGTCCGGGTAACGGACGCATCCTGGCGACCGCGATGGCGGCCGCAATTGCTGCAAGCTACGCAGCACCTGCATCGGCGGTGCCGATTCAAACTGAGAACTGGACCGGCAGTTGGGACACGACGTTGTCGCTCGGCGGCTTGTGGCGCGTCCAGAGTCCGGATTGCAGGCTGGTCGCGAACGCCAACGGCGGCTGCGGGCGCAGCGCCAACGGCGACGACGGCAACCTCAACTATGGCACCGGCCTGGTTTCCAACGTGCTCAAGGGCACCTCCGAAATCGAGTTGCGCTTCCGTGATTCCTGGGGCCTGTTCGCGCGCGGTACCGCCTTCACCGACTGGGAAGTCGGCGACACGCTGCGCACTCCCCTGACGGAAGGCGCCGAGGGCCTGGTCGAGCAGGCCGGCAAGATGCTCGACTACTTCGTCTTCGTGCCCTTCGACCTGGGCAGCATGCCGGCCGAGTTCCGCATCGGTAACCAGGTGATCAACTGGGGCGAGAGCACGTTCATCCAGGGCGGCATCAACGTCACCAATCCCTTCGACGTGTCCCAGCTGCGCGTGCCCGGCGCCGAGCTGAGGGAAGCGCTGGTGCCGCAGGGTATGGCGTCGTTGAGCTTCTCGCCGACCCTGAACACCAGTATCGAGGCGTACTACCAGTACGAGTGGGAGAAGGTGAAGCCGGATCCGGCCGGCAGCTATTTCTCCACCAATGACTTTGCCTCCAAGGGCGGCACGCACGTGATGCTGGGCTTCGGCGCCTGGGGTGACCAGGGCACCGACTTCACGCCGCTGGGCGGTTCGTTCGATCCTGACTTCAACTTCGTGCCGCGCGATTATGTGGACGACCCGGACGACGGCGGCCAGTACGGCCTGGCGTTCCGCTACTTCGCCGAGGACTTCATGGGCGGCATGGAGTTCGGCCTGTACTACATCCGCTACCACAGCCGCCTGCCGCTGATCAGCGGTCGTACCGGCACCCAGGCCGGCCTCGCCAACTCGGCAGCGGTCGCCACGGCGGCCCAGGCCACCGCCATCGGCCTCGCCTCCGGCCTGTCCTTCGACGCGGCGGTGAACACGGCCACCGCCCAGGCCCTTGCCACGGCGGCCAGCCTCGGCGGTGACATCAGCGAAGCCAAGGTGCGTGACCGGGCCATCGTGGCCGGCAACGTCTTCCTCGGCGGTGGCAACCTGTCGGGCCTGGCGAGTTCCTTCGCCTCCGACGAACTGGCGCAGACCTCGCGCTACTTCGTGACCTATCCCGAGGACCTCGACCTGTGGGGCTTCAGCTGGAGCGGCTACCTGTTCAACACCGGTATCGCCTTCCAGGGCGAGGTGTCGTACAAGCCGGACGCGCCGTTCCAGGTGGACGACGTCGAGCTGTTGTTCGCGGCGCTGTCGCCGCTGGACGGCCTGTCGCCGAACCCCAGCCTGTGCCCGAGCAACCCGAACGGCGCGGTCGGCGCGCTGGGCTGCTTCAACCAGCTCGGTCCCTACGGCCTGAACCAGATCATCGACGGGGTGGTGGAGCTGGACGTGTGGCAGGCGCAGACGACGTTCACCTACCTGTCCGGCCCGCTGTTCGGCGCCGACACCGGCGCCTTTGTGCTGGAGCTGGGCATGAACCACGTGCCTGACCTGCCGAGCGCCACTACCGGCGGCCCGAACGGCGTCGGCCTGCGCCTCGAGGGACCGGGCACCGTGGTCTCGGGCAACGCGGCCCTGGCCAGCAGTCACTTCGGCGAAGTGGATCCGCGCAGCGCCTTCCCGAGCACGACCTCGTGGGGCTACCGCTTCCGCGGCGCGCTGATCTACAACAACGCCATCGGCCCGTGGACCCTGTCGCCCATCGCCAGCTACAGCCACGACGTCAACGGCGTCTCCCCGGGGCCGGGCGGCAACTTCATCGAGGGTCGTACCGCCATGTCCGTGGGCCTCAAGGGCACGCTGCGCAACAAGTACGAACTGGAGCTCAACTACGCCGAGTTCGGCGGCGCCGGCAGGTTCAACCAGGCCAACGACCGTGACTTCATCTCGCTCACGGGCAAGGTCTCGTTCTAGGAATTCCAGGAGAGTCAAACATGACCCATAACAGACTGAAGCAGGCTCTCGCCGCGTTGGCGCTGGTCGGACTGGCATCCCCGGCGATCGGCCAGGGCCTGGCCGCCGACCAGGTCGCGCGTCTCGACAAAGAGCTGACGCCCCTCGGCGCGATCCGTGCCGGCAACGAGGCGGGCACCATCCCCGAGTGGACCGGCGGGCTGCGCAGCCCCGCCGAGGCAGGCTTTCCGGACTTCCAGTCGGGCGGCCATCACCCGGATCCCTTTGCCGACGACAAGCCGTTGTTCCGCATTACCGCGGAAAACATGAACGAGTACGCCGACATCCTCACCGAGGGTCACAAGGCCATGTTCCGGACCTATCCGGACTACTTCATGGACGTGTATCCCACGCGGCGCAGCGCGGCGGTGCCGGAGCGCATCTACGATGCCACCAAGCGTATCGCCGGCTCGACCTACCTGATCGAGAGCGGCAACGGCTTCAGCGGCGGAGCGGAGGGCATTCCGTTCCCGATCCCGCAGAACGGCCTCGAGGCGATCTGGAACCACATCGTGCGCTATCGCACCGACAGTGCCCGCCGTACCATCGGCCAGGCACCGGTGACGCGTGACGGCAACTACACGATGGTGATGTTCACCGACGAATACCTCGGCGCCTACGGCCTCGAGGGTGCGCAGGAAGAGGCGCTGGACAACGTCATCGTCTACTTCAAGCAGACCGTGACCGCACCGGCCCGCCTCGCCGGCGAGGTGCTGCTGGTGCACGAAACGCTGAACCAGGCCAAGGAGAACCGCAAGGCGTGGCTGTACAACCCCGGCCAGCGCCGCGTGCGCCGCGCCCCGAACGTGGCGCATGACAACCCGCGTACCGCCTCGGACGGCCTCGCCACTTCCGACCAGCTCGATATCTTCAACGGCAGCCCGGAGCGCTACAACTGGGAACTGGTCGGGCGCAAGGAAATGCTGATCCCGTACAACAGCTATAAGCTGCACAGCAACAAGCTGAAGTACGACGACGTCCTCAAGCCGTTGCACATCAACCAGGAACACGCGCGCTACGAGCTGCACCGCGTCTGGGTGGTCGATGCAACCGTCAAGGAGGGCACGCGCCACGTCTACAAGCGGCGCACCTTCTACATCGACGAGGATTCCTGGCAGGCCATGGTGGTCGACTGCTACGACAACCGCGACCAGATCTGGCGCGTGCAGGAAGCGCATTCGATCAACTACTACGATGTGCCGAGCTTCTGGACGACGCTGGAGCTGACCATGGACCTGCAGTCCGGTCGTTACCTGGCCATCGGCCTCAATAACGAGGAGCCGCAGACCTACGACTTCAGTCCCGAGTACACGCCGGCGGACTTCGCTCCGGCGACGCTGCGGCGGGCAGGCGTGCGCTAGAACCGGAACCGGCCGGGGCGCCGTCACGGCGCCCCGGTCTTTCGGACCGTACAACAACGATAAACAGAGCAACCCGGGGGTCCGGCTGCCTTGTCCAGACTGGTGCATCTCCTGCTGATCGCCATCGCGCTTGTCGCGCTCTCCGGCGCGGCCCGCGCTGAGTGCGTCGACCCGGTGCCGGAGACCGAGTGGTCGGTGATCATGCCGCTCGCGTCCCAGTCCCTCATGCTCGACATCACGCGCGTCGGCAACGATATCGTGGTGGTGGGTGAACGCGGCCACGTGCTGGTGAGTGCGGACGAGGGCCGCAGCTGGGAGCAGAACCGCACGCCGACCCGCACCGTGCTGACGGGGGTGTGGTTCCACGACCGCAACCTCGGCTGGGCTGTCGGGCATGACGCAACGATTTTGCGCACGGAGAACGGCGGCGAAACCTGGTGCCGGGTGCACTTTGCGCCGGAGCTCGAGTTCCCGCTGTTCGACATCTGGTTTGCCGATGAGCAGAACGGCTTCGCCGTCGGGGCCTACGGCTATTTCCTGCGTTCCGCCGACGGCGGCCTCACCTGGGAAGAGGAGATGCTGGAGCTGGTCGAGGCGGCGCCCGCGGGCGACGACGCTGACGGCACGGTGGACGCAGCGGACGCGGAGGACGCAGAAGCCGGCGCGGACGAGTGGGCCGACGATGAGTGGTCGGACGACGGCGTCGCCGCCGACCTGCATATGAACCGCATCATCAGGGACAACGCCGGCCGCCTGTACCTGATGGCGGAAGCCGGAACGGTGTTTCGCTCGGACGACCAGGGATTCACCTGGCAGGTGCTGGATCCGCCCTACGACGGCTCCTTCTTCGGCGGCCTGCCGCTGTCCGACGGCTCCCTGCTGGTGTTCGGGCTGCGCGGCAACATGTTCCGCAGCTGGGATGCGGGCGAGACCTGGCGCGATGTCAGCCTGCCGGTCGACACGTCCCTGTTCGGCGGCGCGCAACGGCCCGACGGCGGCATTCTCGTGGTCGGCACGGCCGGCGTGATGCTGTTCAGCCGCGAGGGCGACAGCTTCCGGCTGGCGCAGCGGGACGATCGCAAGGCGCTGATGTCGGCCGTGGCGCTCGACGACGGCGCGCTCATCGTGATCGGTGAGCCGGGCGTCGAGCGCATCGAGCCTGAAGCCGTGGGACTGGAGTAGGGCATGTCAGCGCCGAAGAAGACCCCCGTCATCGATTTCCTGGAGAAGCTGGTATTCAGCCAGCGGCCCCTGGTGATTGCCGTATTTGCCATCGTGACCGCGCTGCTTGCCTGGAGTGCGGTCTCGGGACTGCGCGTCGACGCGGGCTTCAGCAAGCAGCTGCCGCTGCAGCACGAATACATGGAGACATTCGTCCAGCACTACGAGGACTTCGGCGGTGCTGACCGGGTGGTGATCGCGCTGGTGGACGAGAGCGGGGACATGTTCAACCCCGAGTTCTTCCAGGCCCTGCGCCAGGCTACCGATGCCGTGTTCTTCATCCCGGGCGTCGACCGCGCACGCGTCACGTCGATCTTCACGCCGAATGTGCGTTACCTGGAGGTGACCGAGGAAGGCATCGAGGCGGGCGACGTCATCCCGGCGGATTTCCAGTACACCCTGTCCGACCTCGAGCGCGTCAAGGAGAACATCCTCAAGGCGGGCATCGTCGGGCGCCTGGTGGCGAACGACTTCTCCGGCGCGCTCATCAGCGCCCAGCTGCTGGAGATCAATCCCGACACCCAGGAGCGCCTCGACTACTTCGACGTCGCGAACAAGCTCGAGGAGGAAGTGCGCGCCAAGATCCAGACCGACAACATCAAGGTCAGGATCATCGGCTTCGCCAAGGTGGTCGGCGACATCAAGGAAGGCGCCAACCGCATCGTCCTGTTCTTCGCCCTGGCGCTGCTGGTGACGACCTTCCTGGTGTTCATCTACAGCCAGTCCATCAAGCTGACCATCGTGCCGCTGGTGTGCAGCATCTTCGCCGTGATCTGGGAACTCGGGATGCTGCCGCTGCTCGGTTTCGGCATCGACCCGATGGGCCTGCTGGTGCCGTTCCTGGTGTTCGCCATCGGGGTTTCACACGGCGTGCAGATGATCTCCGGCTATGCTTCAGAAGTGTTCGACGGCGCCGGCCCCGAGGCGGCTGCGCGCAACACTTTCCGGCGCCTGCTGGTGCCCGGTGGCGTGGCGCTGGCCTCGGACACCATCGGCTTCATCACCATCCTGTTCATCGAGATCCGCATCATCCAGGAAATGGCGATCATGGCCTCGCTGGGCGTGGCCTGTATCATCCTCACCAACCTGGTGTTGCTGCCGGTCCTGATCAGCTACGTGCAGCCCGACAAGGGCTACCAGGAGCGCCTGCAGCGACGCGCGCAACAGATGCGCCAGCTGTGGGACGGCCTGGCCAAGGTCTCGACCCGCGGTCCTGCCCTGGTGATCATTGTCATCGCCGCCGGGTTGTTCGTGTTCGGTGCCTGGAAGGGCTCCCAGGTGAAGATCGGCGACCTGCACGAGGGCGTACCCGAGCTGCGCCCTGACTCGCGCTACAACCTCGACACCAAGGACATCACCAAGCGCTTCTCCATCGGCGTCGACCTGATCAACGTCATCGTCGAGGTGGGCGAGAACGGTTGCATCGATTACCAGGTGATGGACCTGATCGACCGCTTCGCCTGGCACATGCGCAACGTGGAAGGCGTGCAGACCGTGGTCGCGCTGCCGCAGATCGCGAAGATCGTCACCGCCGGCTGGAACGAGGGCTATCCGGCCTGGCGCGCCCTGTCGCGCAACGAGCAGGTGCTGGTGCAGGCGCTGGCCCGCGTGGAGACCAGCACCGGGCTTCTCAACAGCGACTGCAGCGTGATCCCGGTGATGGTCTACACCGAGGACCACAAGGCAGGCACCATCGAGCGCGTGGTGAACGAGGTGAAAGCCTGGCGCGCCGAGTTCGAGCCCGAGAACATGGAATTCCGCCTCGCCACCGGTAACGTCGGCGTGATGGCGGCGATGAACGAGGAAGTCGCGGCGGCCCAGTTCCCGATCCTCATCTACGTCTTCGGCGCCGTGATCCTGCTGTGCTGGCTCAGTTTCCGTTCCCTGCGCGCGGTGGCGTGCATCGTGATCCCGCTGGCGCTGGTGTCGCTGCTGGCCTATGCGCTGATGGCCTATCTCGAGATCGGCCTGAAGGTGAATACCCTGCCGGTGGCCGCGCTCGGCGTGGGCATCGGCGTGGACTACGGCATCTACATCTTCAGCCGCTTCCAGCACTTCCTGAAGCAGGGCGACAGCATCGAGCAGGCCTATGCGCGCACCCTGCGCGTCACCGGCAACGCCGTCGTCTTCACCGGCATCACCCTCGCCATCGGCGTGTTCACCTGGGTGTTCTCGCCGCTGCAGTTCCAGGCCGACATGGGCATCCTGCTCACCTTCATGTTCCTGGTGAACATGTTCGGCGCGATCCTGCTGCTGCCGGCGCTGGCGAGCTGGCTGCTCCCCGCGAAGTACCAGCACGAGCGGCCCGAAGAACGGGCCTGACGGAGCGCGGGTCGGGAGCGCCGAGGGCGGCGCCCTAGGCGTTCAGGTCGGGGATGAGCTCGCTCTCGAGCCGGGTAATCAGGTCTTTCAGCATCAGCTTGCGTTTCTTCAGGCGCTTCAGCTGCAGCTGGTCGACTGCCGGGTCATCGGACAGGCGGGTAATGACGTCGTCCAGGTCGCGGTGCGCGATGCGCAGCTCCTTGAGGCGAGTCATGTTGCCGAAGATGTAGGTATCGACCTTGTTGTCGTTCATGGTGGCCGTCGTCTGACTGACGCCAAGCTTAGCCAAGCCGGCCCGCGGCTGCCAGTCCCACCGACACGACTTCTGCCCCGAGCATGACCACGAAGCCCTGCAGCCGGCGGTGGCCGTCGTCCGTGTACTCGAAGCCGTAGGTCCGCTCCAGGCGCAGCCGGCCGTCGCGGTCGCGCCGCGGCCAGGCGCGCGTGATCGCCACGGTGCCGTCGAGCATCACCAGCCGGAGGCGCGCGCAGGCTTCGCGGGCGGCGCGGTTGGCGGCCTCGCGCGCTGCCATGTTGGCGTACCAGGCCCAGGCGGCCGCTGCCAGCAGGCCGGCGATCACCGCCATGGACAGGCTGCTCACGGCAGGTATTCGGTCCAGTCGCGCGGGTCGCCGCCGGAGGCGATGAACCAGGGATTGAGCAGGTCCGGACCCTTGTTGTAGGCCATCGGCTGGCCGTTGCTGGTGACCACGCGCCCGCCGGCCGCCAGCAGGACCGCTTCGGCCGCCGCCGTGTCCCATTCCGAGGTCGGGCCGAGGCGCGGATACACGTCCGCCTTGCCCTCGGCGACGATGCAGAACTTGAGCGACGAGCCCATGGGCACCATCTCGTGCGGACCGAGGCGCTCCAGGTAACCGTCGAGGTCCGGGCCGCGATGCGAGCGCGAGCCGACCACGTGCACCGGGCCGTCGCCGGGCAGGCGCACCTGGATGGCGTGGCGCTCGCCCCCGGCCGCCGCCTTCCACGCGCCATGACCGACGATGCCGCCATAGGTCACGCCGAGTACCGGCACGTGCACCACGCCGAGCACCGGGCGTCCGGCGCGCACCAGCGCGATGTTCACCGTGAACTGGCCGTTGCGTTGCACGAACTCCTTGGTGCCGTCGAGCGGATCGACCAGCCAGTACTCTTTCCAGTGGCGCCGGATGTCCCAGGCCACCGCGCGCGCTTCCTCGGAAAGGATCGGCCGGTCATCGGGCAGTTCCTCCAGTCCCGCGCGGATGACGTCGTGGGCGCGGCGGTCGGCCGCGGTGATCGGCGAGTTGTCCTGCTTGGCCTCCACGGCGAAGTCGCCCTGGTAGACCTGCAGGATGGCCCGGCCGGCATCTTCGGCAATCCGGGTAATGGCGTCGAGCAGCTCTGGGTAAGCATCGGTCACGGGCCAGGCTCCATGAATCAGGGCCGTATATGATACCCGTCCATGGACCTCGTCTCCCGCCAGCCCTTCGACTGGGCGCTGTATGACACCGTGCTGCTCGACATGGACGGCACGCTGCTGGACCTGCGCTTCGACAATTACTTCTGGCAGGAGCTGATCCCGGCGCGCTATGCCGACCTGCACGGCCTGCCCCACGCGGAGGCGGTGGCGGTGCTCGAGCCGCGTTTCGCTGCCGCCCGCGGGCGGCTGGAATGGTATTGCATCGATCACTGGAGCCGGGAGCTGGGGCTGGACATCGCCACCCTGAAGCGGGAAGCGGAAGATCACATCGATTTCCTGCCCGACGTGCCCCAGTTCCTGCATGCCGTGCGCCGCCTGCACAAGCGGGTGGTGCTGGTCACCAATGCGCACCAGCGCACCCTCGAGATCAAGCTGCAGCGCACCCGCCTCGACAACTACCTGGACGCGATCTACTCCAGCCACGACCTGGGCCTGCCGAAGGAAGATCACGACTTCTGGGCGCGCCTGCGCGAGCGGGAGCCTTTCGAGCCGGGGCGCACCATGCTGGTCGACGACAGCCTGCCGGTGCTGCGCTCGGCGCACGCTTACGGGCTGGCGCGCGTCATCGCCATACTGCGTCCGGACTCGTCGCGCCCGCCGGGGCCGGCGGGCGAATTCCACGGCGTGCACAGCATCACCGAGCTGCTGCCGCCCGGGCGGCGCAAGTCCGGGACCTGAGCGCTATCCCTCCGAGCCGGACGGACCCGACGACGGGCCGGCGTCCGCGCCCTTGCTCTTGCGCCGACGCCGGCGCCGCTTGCGCGGCGCGCCGTCAGCCGTCGCGGCAGGCTGACCGGCAGCGGTGGCTGGGCCGGGCTGCGGGCCGGTGGCTTGTTGCGCCGGCGGCGAACCTGCGGCCGCATCCTGTTTCGCTGCGCCTTCGTCGCGGCGCCGACGCGGGCCGCCGCCGTCGCGCGGCTTGCGCTCGCGCGACCTGCCACCGCCGCCCTCGGGCGGGCGCGAGCCCCACTCGGTGCGCTCCTGGCGACTGCTGCGGCGCGGGCGGGCAATGTCCGGGAGGTTGGCGCGATCGATGGTTGCCACCGGGATCTTCATCGAGATGTAGTCCTCGATCTCCGGCAGCGTCTGGACGTAGGTCTCGCAGCCGAAGCTGATGGCGTCGCCCGACTCGCCGGCGCGCGCCGTGCGGCCGATGCGGTGCACGTAGTCTTCGCGGTCCTGCGGCAGGTCGTAGTTGACCACGTGCGACACGCCCGGGATGTGCAGGCCGCGCGAGCCGACGTCGGTGGTGACGAGGATCGCCAGTTCGCCTGCCTGGAAGCGCGCCAGGACTTTCTGCCGCTTCTTCTGCGGCACGTCGCCGGAAATAACCTCGGCGGGGAGATCGTTGGCCTCGAGGAAGTCGCGCACCCGGTCGGCTTCACGCTTGGTGTTGACGAACACCATGGTGCGCGTGGCCGCCTTCTGGCGCAGCAGCCCGATGAGCAGGGGCAGCTTCTCGTTATTGGCCGGGAAGTAGATGCACTGGCGCACCTTCTCCGCCGTGACCTGCTCCGGCTCGATGCGCACCAGCGTCGGGTCGTTCATGTGCTCGTAGGCGAGCTCGAGGACGCGGTGCGACAGGGTGGCGGAGAACACCAGGTTGAGCCGCTCGCCCGGCGGCGGCAGGCGCCGCATGACGTAGCGGATGTCCTTGATGAAGCCGAGGTCGAACATGCGGTCGGCTTCGTCGAGGATCAGCACCTGCACATGCTGCAGGCCGTAGATGTGCTGCTTGAAGTAGTCGATCAGCCGGCCGGGCGTGCCGATGAGGACGTCGACGCCGGCCTGGATGTGCGCGCGTTGCTTCTCGTAGTCCGTGCCGCCGTAGGCCAGCCCGAGTACCAGGCCGGTGTGGGCGCTGAGCAGCTCGGCGTCCTTGTGGATCTGGATCGCCAGCTCGCGCGTCGGCGCCAGGATCAGCGCGCGGGGGTCGGTCAGCTGGCGCGTCGGCTTGGGCGGGTTGCGCTCGAGATGGGTGAACATCGCGACCAGGAATGCGGCGGTCTTGCCGGTGCCGGTCTGTGCCTGGCCGGCGACATCGCGGCCGTCGAGCGCGATCGGCAGTGTCTCCGCCTGGATCGGCGTGCACCGGTCGAAGCCTGCGTCGGCGAGTCCCTGCATGACGGATTGGGGCAGGTCCAGCGTCTCGAAACGCAGCTGAGTGAGCAGTCCTTCTGACATTGGTGTTTTTTTCTTCCTGGGAAAAAGGGCTGTTAGGTATTGCAACTCGCCTGAAATCCGGGCCAGAATACAGGCCTGTCGGCTCTGGAAGCCCTTCCGGAGCCCCCCGCGCAAAAGAATTCATAAGCCTTAAGCCGCGAGCGCAGCGACATTGTGCCTCATCGTGCGGGGCGCGTCACATCCCGTAACTGCGCCGCGTGGACCCGGTTAGGGGTCAAAAATCCCTTATACGAATTTCTCCCGACAATTATTTCCAGCCAGCTTGCGGAGGCAACCAACCATGAGCGAGCAAATCGTTTACACGAGTGATTCCAGTTTTGACAACGACGTGCTGAAGTCGGAAGTACCGGTGCTGCTGGACTTCTGGGCCGAATGGTGCGGACCGTGCAAGATGATCGCGCCGATCCTCGACGAGGTGGCCGGCGACTATGCCGGGCGCCTGCGCGTGGCGAAGATCAACATCGATGAAAACCCGCACACGCCGCCGAAGTTCGGCATCCGCGGGATCCCCACGCTGATGCTGTTCAAGAACGGCTCGGTGGAAGCCCAGAAGGTCGGTGCGCTGAGCAAGAAGCAGCTCACCGAGTTCCTGGATCAGCATCTGTGACAGGCGATCCGGGCGATTCCGCCCCGGGCGCCCAGTCCAATCGCAACTCAGGTCGGAATAAAGATATGGCCTCTGACGGCAGCAGAAACGACGGTCCCCAGGGCGGGAACCCGCAAGGCAGTAATCGTGGTCCGCGCGACGGTGGACGAAAGAAGTCGCGACGTCGCAAGCCCGGTGGCGGCGGCGGTGGCGGCGGCGGACGCGGCGATCGCCATCATCCGGACATGCTGCCGGACCTGGAAGAAGTCGAGGTCATCTCCCAGGAGGACCTGGAGCGCACCCGCAACGCGATGAACCTGACCGAGCTCAAACGGCGCCCGGCGCACGAGCTCGTCGCGCTGGCGGAATCCCTGGGCGTGGAGAACCTGGCCCGCTCGCGCAAGCAGGACATCATCTTCTCCATCCTCAAGGCACACGCGAAGAACGGCGAGGACATCTACGGCGACGGCGTGCTGGAGATCCTGCAGGACGGCTTCGGCTTCCTGCGCTTCGCCGACGGCTCCTACCTCGCCGGGCCGGACGACAT
>CAYPTW010000041.1:0-22082 GCA_964413755.1 uncultured Thioalkalivibrio sp.
GAAACTCCACCTTGTCCATGGCGATGGTGACGAACTTGCGCGAGGCCTGGCGGCTCGCTTCCACGAAGGCCGCCTGGTCGATCAGCGAGAGGATGACGCCGCCGAAGATGGAGCCGAGCGCATTGGTGTCCTTCGGCATCATCATCATGCGGATGGCCGGCTGCTGGCTCGGGGTTTTCAAGTCCTTCTCTCCTGCATTCAGCGCCGCGACATTCTCGCCGCGGTGCGCTCCGCTGCAAAGTCCGGTGCGGGCGGCGGGACCAGCTGGGGCGCGGCGGTGCTGTTGCGGTTGCGACCGGCGTGCTTGGCCTGGTACATCGCCCGGTCGGCCTGGTCGAGCAGTGCGTCCGCCGTGATGCCGGGCGTGCTGGCCGCGATGCCGGCGCTGAAGGTCACCTCGAGGCCTTGCTTGGCCGTCTTGCCGCGAGGTCGCGATGCTCGGGCGATGTCTGCCAGGGCCTGGCGGATCCGCTCCACCACGGTCCGGGCGCCGCTCTCCTCCGTGGCCGGCAGGACAACGATGAACTCGTCCCCGCCAATCCGGAAGGCGAGATCAGACTGGCGCAGGGCACCCGTGATGGCATGGGCCATGTCCTGCAACGCGCGATCGCCCGCGGCGTGCCCGAGGTTGTCATTGATCGGCTTGAGGAAATCCATGTCCAGCATGAGCAGGGTCAGCGGCTGGCCCTGGCGCTCCGCGGCTGCCAGTTCCCGCGGCAGCATGCGCGCCAGTGCCTGGCGGTTGAGCAGCCCAGTGAGGGCGTCTTCGAAGGCCTGCTTCTGCAGGCACGCATGGGTCAGGGCGTTGCGCAGGGGGTGCAGCAACAGCCCGGTGAGTTCATTCAGTTCATGGCGCTCGCGCGGCGCGAACGCCCGCTGGCGGTAGAATTCGAGCCGGCCCAGCGCGGTGCCGTCGAGCTTCAGCCGTGCGGCGAAGGCATGCTTGCTCTTGGCGCCCCAGTTGCGGCCGTATTCAGGGTGATCGAAGGCGATGCCCTCGACCCCGAACTGCTCGCCCAGCCGGCGCGCAAAGGTGTCCACCACGACTTCGGGTTCCAGCGAGCTCTGCAGTGCCTGCAGAAGTGCCAGGGACTCCGTGGGCGCTCGGTCGTTGTCCCCGGCGCGCGGCCCACGGGCGCTACGCAGCCTGCGCTCCGTATCCGGCGTCGAGTTCGCGTCCTTGGTGTTGGCAGGAGTCGGCATCGTGTCGCTTTCCAAATAATCACTGCAAATAGACATGCGAGGATCATGCCAGTTGCAGGGATCTTAGTAACCTATTGTTTTTTCTTTGTATTATGGGCAGGCCGCGATACCGTCGCGGGCCTGCGCCATGTTCCATCCGGAAAACTGTGAACTGGTTCTGCGGGTGTCGAAAAAATGGCGCGCCGGGCGCCGGTCAATCCGTAAGGCCCAGGTCGATGCGTGTCGCCTCCTGGCTGGCCGCAATAGCCGCGATATCGCCCGCCTGCAGCTTGAGTGCCCGGCATGCACGCCACTGTGCCAGCTCCTCCACCTGTTCCGGGTCGGGCGCGGCGTCGAGTTCGCCCACCGCCAGCGCGATGCGCAGCACATAGGTGAGCGGCCCGCGCCGGATGTCGTCGTCCTCGGCCTGCAGTGCGACGGCCTCGACCGCGATCTCGGGCAAGCCCCAGGATTCGACGATGGCGTGACCCACCTGGGGATGCCAGTTGTTGACCAGCTCCATCAGGCTTTCCGGCGAGTCGAACAGCGCCGGATGCGCATCGGCCCGACTGAGCAGGTAAATCCGGCCGACGTTGTGGATCAGGCCTACGAGCATCGCCTCGTCCGGGTTGACCTGCTTGCTGCGTTCCGCCACCAGGTAGCTGGTCGCCGCAATGCGCAGGCCGAGCTCCCACTCCTGCTCCAGCAGCGCCTTGCTGCGGCCGAGGTTGACGTTCTGCTGCAGCTGGCGCATCGCGAAGCGCAAAGCCATTGCCTGGACCCTGTCCCCGCCGATGCGCGGGATGGCGACTTTCAGGTCGAGCGTTTCGCTGCCGGCGCGGCGGTAGGTCACCGAGTTGGCCATGTTCAGGACGGACCCGGCGAGGGCGGGCTCCTTCACCACGAGGCGCGCCAGGCGCGGCACGTCGAAGCCGTGCTGGGCCAGGTCGTTGCGGATCTTCACCACCACCCAGGGGAGCGACGGCAGTTCTAGATTGCCGGCGGACAATTCCGCGGCAAGGTTCTGCACAATGGCGAAAGCTTCTTCGTAACCGTTCATTATTTCCCCCCCTGTTCGCGACGGGCCCGCGCCGTCGCCCACCAGGCCTGGCGTGCGGCGTGGCTTGCCTCGCGCTCCACCACGAGCTCCAGCAGCACGGGCTGCCCAGTGCCCAGCGCGGCTACTATAGCCGCTTCGAGCCCTGCGGCGGCCTCGTGCCGCGTGTATTGCAGCCCGAACAACGCGGCCGCGCGCTCCGGCTCGATACCGGGAGGCGTCAACCACAACTTCTCGAACTCCGGCAGGCCGGCCTGCGGCAACTGCCGGAAGATCGCGCCGCCGCCGTTATTCACCACCACCACCACGATGGGCAGCCCGGCGCACAGCGACAGCGCATTCAGGTCGTGGAACAGGGCGAGGTCCCCTAGCACCACCACACCGGCGCGGCCGGTCGCGGCGATTATGCCGGCCGCAGTGGACAGGTTGCCGTCGATGCCGCTGACGCCGCGATTGGCATACAGCGGCAGCGGCGCCGCACGGTGCGGCAGGAAGCTGTCGAAGTCGCGCACCACCAGCGAATTGGCCACGAACACGGGTGTTGCGGCGGGCGCTGCCGCAGCAATGGCGCTCACCAGGGCGGCTTCAACCGGCCGCGCCGGCAACGCCGCCAGCGCCGCTTGCATGGCCGCCTCGCGCCGGTCGAGGGCATCCCAGGGTGTGGCCTTGAGGCCGGCGCGCGAGACTGCTGCGCTCAGCGCTGCAAGCGTGGCGGCGGGATCACCCAGCAGCACCGTGCGCGCCTGGCGCAACGGGTCGCGCCACGGCGGGTCCGGGGCCAGCAGGATGGTGTCCGCGCAGCGCGCTGCCCAGGCCTCGACGTGGCGTGACACGGGCGGGTGGCCGACGCGCAGCAACCAGTCAGGACACGGGGCGTCGGGCTCGCGCAGGAACGCGTCCGCGGCACACAGCACGCGCGCCCCGCCGGCATCGCCGGCGCGCAGGCCGGAGAGCGGGTCCGCGATCACGGCACAATCGAGTGCTGCGGCGAGGTTGATGATCGCGCCCGCTGCCGGATCACCGGGCGCCAGCCGGCCGGCGAGTATCGCGCCGCGGCGGCCGCCGAGGCGGGCGGCGGTGGTGGCCACCACGCGCAAGTCGGGTGCCGCCATGCGGGGCAGGTGGAAGGTGGCAGGGCCCGGCGACCAGGGCTGGCACTCGCCCGCATCGCTCGGCACGAGAGGTTCACGAAAGGCCGCATTGACGTGCACCGGGCCGGGTCGCGGCCACAGGCAGTGCGCTGCGGCGCGTCGGCCGAGGTCGCGCGCGTGTGCCGTGGATGCGTCGGGCGGCAACTCGAGTTGCGCACGCGCATGGCCGGCGAACAGCCGGCCCTGTTCCGTGGCCTGGTTGGCGCCGCAGTCCAGCAGCTCGGGCGGCCGGTCGGCGCTGACCAGCAACATCGGCTGGTCGTCCTCGCAAGCTTCGATTGCGGCCGGCAGCCAGTGGGCGGGCGCCGATCCCGAGGTGGCGATCAGGATTGCCGGTTGCCCGGTGGCGCGCGCCAGGCCGAGGGCGAAGAAGCCGGCCGAGCGTTCGTCGACGACGACGTGCACGCGCAGGGCATCGCAGCGGGCGGCGGCGAGCGCCAGCGGCGTGGACCGCGACCCTGGCGAGACCACGACATGCCTGGCGCCGCTCTGTGCCAGGCCGTCCAGCAGTGCCACCGCGCGATGCCAGGCGGCGCTCCCCGGGTCCTGCGCGTGGCGCCCCTCAGCCAACCCCGAGGGCCTCGAGCATGGGCTGGAGCTTCCAGCCGGTCTCGAGCAGCTCCTGCCCGGGATCCGAGCCGGCCACGATCCCTGCGCCGGCGTAGAGCGTGGCCGCTTGCCCGGCGAGCAGCGCACACCGCAGTGCCACCCAGACGTCGCCGCCGGCATCGTCCAGCCAGCCGACGCCACCCGTATACCAGCCGCGGTCAGCCTCGCCGTGATGCTCGAGCCAGTCGAGCGCCGCGGCGCGCGGCGCGCCGCCGACGGCCGGCGTGGGGTGCATGCGCTCCACCAGCTCGAACACGCCGACGTCGGGGCGTACCCGGCCGTGCACATGGCTGGCGAGGTGCTGCACATTGGACAGCCGCAACAGTTCCGGGCCGTGCGAGGCCATCACCGCCGTGCACAGCGGCTCCAGCGCTGCCAGGATCTCGCGCACTACGACCTCGTGCTCTGCGCGCTCCTTGGGATCGCCGAGCAGGCGGCCGCCGAGCTGCTGGTCGGCGTCGTCGCAGGTGGCGCGTGGCGCCGAGCCGGCCAGGGCGTCGGCCACCACCAGCCCGTGCTCCAGGCTCAGCAGGCGCTCCGGTGAAGCGCCGACGAGACTTGCGCCGGCGCGATGCACGGCGAAAACGGCCGCCTCCGGATAGCGCGTGGCGAGCCGCTCCAGTACGCGGTTGAGTTCCGGCGTTGCGCCCAGCGGCAGCTCGACGCGCCGCGTCAGCACCAGTTTCTCCAGCGGCAGGCGCTCGATGGCGGCCAGGGCTTCGCGCACGCGCCCCGCCCAGGCCGGGTCCGCAGGTTGCAACTGGCCGGCGTCCGGCGCCTGCGGCGCGGCGTTGGTCGCGGGCGTCCCGGACCACGCCGCCGCGGCCAGCTGCCGCGCAGCTTCCACCCACTCGGCAAGCAGCTGCTCGTGGCCGGTGTCGGCGGCGCCGTTGAAATGCATGAGGGTCGACGTGCCGCGTCGTTCGACCACGACGCGCGGCACGTATAGCAGGGCATTGGGCAGCGGCGCCCCCGATGCGTCGGGGCTGAAGGCGAAACCGAGGAAGCCCGCGCGGCTGCTGCGCGCGCCCCGCACGCTGATCGCCCGCCACTCCGCCTGCAGGCCGCGATAAGCGGCAGCCAGTGCGGCGAAACGGTCCGCGCCCGCGGCTTGCCGCTCCCAGGCGATGCCGGCCCCGGCGCAATAGCGCTGCTCGGCCGGCCGGCCCCACCACACGGCGGGGACGCCGGCAGGCATGCCGGGGCTGCCGGGGAAGTCGCGCACCGGCAAAGACATGCTGAAGAAGCCGGTGGCAGGCGCGTCCGCAAGGGCTTGCCCGAGCTGCTCGCGCAGCTCGTCGACGAATGCCGGTTGCGGGTGTGACTCGAGCGGGTTGGAATCCACGGTTCAGGCGGCCATACCAAACCGCGAAAGTGTATCACGCACGCCGGCGTGTCCCGGCAGCCCCGGCGCCCGGCGGCAGCTGCCGGTGGACGGACTCCCGGCCCCAAGTACAATGTGGCATTTTCGCCCAGCAGCCGGTGTGCAAATGGATTGGACAACTGTTTCCGAGCTCGATTTCCAGGACGTGCTGTACCAGCACGCCGAGGGCATTGCCCGCATTTCCATCAACCGGCCGGAGGTGCACAACGCCTTCCGTCCGGAGACCGTCATGGAGCTGCAGCGCGCCTTCACGCACGCGCACCACGACCCGTCGATCGGCGTGATCATCCTCACGGGCGAGGGCGGCAAGGCCTTCTGCTCCGGCGGTGACCAGCGCGTGCGGGGCGAGCAGGGCGGCTACAAGGATGCGGCCGGCACGCAGCACCTCAACGTGCTCGACCTGCAGATGCAGATCCGCCGCCTGCCCAAGCCCGTGGTAGCCATGGTGGCCGGCTGGGCCATCGGCGGCGGCCACGTCCTGCACCTGGTGTGCGACCTCAGCATTGCCGCCGAGAACGCGCGCTTCGGCCAGACCGGGCCGATCGTCGGCAGCTTCGATGCCGGCCTGGGCGCCGGGCTGCTGGCACGCACGGTGGGCATGAAAAAGGCCAAGGAGATCTGGTTCCTGTGTCGCCAGTACGATGCGCAGCAGGCGCTCGACATGGGCCTGGTGAATACCGTCGTGCCGCTCGAGCGGCTGGAGGAGGAGACGGTGTCCTGGTGCCGGCGCATGCTGGAGCTGTCGCCCACCGCGCTGCGCATGCTGAAGTGCGCTTTCAATGCCGACACCGACGGCCTGGCTGGTATCCAGGAGCTCGCCGGCAACGCCACCGCCATGTTCTACATGACGGCCGAGGGCCAGGAGGGCCGCGACGCGTTCCTGGAGAAGCGCAAGCCGGACTTCGACAAGTTCCCGCGGCGCCCCTGAACGCGTGGTAACGAGCACCCCGCAGCGGCTCTGGCAGCACTGGCTCGGCGCCAGCCGGCCGCGCACGCTGTGGGTGGCCGTGGTGCCGGTGCTGGTCGGGACCGCACTGGCGGCCGAGGACACGGGTCGCATGTCCTGGGCCGTGTTCGCGGTCACTATGCTGGCCGCGCTGCTGATCCAGGTCGGCACCAACCTGCACAACGACGTCGCCGACTACGAGCGTGGCGCGGACGATCCGGGCACGCGGCTGGGGCCGCGACGCGCCACGGCGGAGGGTTGGCTGAGCCCCGTCGCGGTGAAGCGTGCCGCGGTGCTGGCATTCAGTGCGGCGGGCCTGCTCGGCCTGTGGCTGGCCTGGGTCGGCGGCTGGCCGATCCTTGCCATCGGCATCGCCTCGATCATCTGTGCCTGGGGCTACAGCGGCGGCGCGCGGCCGATCGCGTATTCCGCCCTCGGCGAGGTGTTCGTGTGGCTGTTCTTCGGCCTGGCCGCGGTCGCCGGGAGCTATTTCCTGCAGGCCGGGCGCTTCGACGTCACGGCGCTGCTGGCCGGCGGCCTGCTCGGCATGCCGGCCGCGGCGGTGCTGGTGGTGAACAATTACCGCGACCGCGACAACGACCGGCAAGCCGGGCGACGGACCTTCGCCGTGGTGTTCGGGCCCGGCGTGAGCCGGGTGGAGTACGGCCTGCTGATGCTGCTGCCCTTCACCGTGCTGCCGCTGCTGGCCCTCGACGGCGGCCGCGGCTGGTTGTGGCCGCTGCTGGCGCTGCCGTGGGCGATCCTGCTGGTGCGGCGTTTTCTCATGGAACCGGTGGGGCCCCGCTTCAACGCCCTGCTCGGCGACACCGCACGCCTGCAGTTCGTGTACGGACTGCTCCTGTGTCTCGGCATCTACGTCGGCGGGCTCCGTGGCTGAGGCCGGCGCCGGGCGCAGCATCGCGCAGGTGGAGCTGCATCCCTATGCAATCCCCTTGTCGCGGCCGTGGAAGTGCGCCCGTGGCGATACCGTGTTGCGGCGTGGCTGGCTGGTGCGTATCGAAGACAGCGAGGGCGCGCACGGCTGGGGTGAGAGCGCCGGGCTGCCTGGCGCCGGTACCGAAACGGCGGAGCTGGCCGAGGCCGCGTTGCGCCGGGCCATCACGGAACTGCCGGGCCTGTCCCCGGCCGAGGCGCGCACGCGCCTGCCCGGGCGCGAGCGTCCGGCGGCGCGCTGCGGACTGGAGTGCGCCCTGCTGGACCTGGAGGCACGGCGCGCCGGCGTGCCCCTGTTCCGCCAGCTGCGGCCGGACGCGGTCGGCGAGGTGCGCGTGAATGCCTTCGTGGGCGCCGTCGACGAGCACCTGGGAGCACGACTGGCGGAGGCGCGCCGCCGGGGCTTCGAGGTGGCCAAGCTGAAACTGGCCACCGCGCCGCTGGAAGAAGAATTGCCGTTGTTTTTCCGCGCCATGGAGTCTCTGCCCGCGGGATTGCAGCTGCGCCTCGACGTCAACCGCGGCTGGACCACGGCGGAAGCCGAGCGCGTCCTGCCGCGTTTCGCCGGCCTGCCGATCGAGGGCCTGGAGGAGCCGGCAGCGGACGCCGACGCCAAAGACCTTGCGCGCCTGCAGGGCATGGTGGACTTCTCCATCGCCCTCGACGAGTCGCTGGCATCGTGGCCGGAGGAGACCGCGCTGCCCGTGCGCCGCCAGGTGCTCAAGCCCATGGTGGTGGGCGGTCCTTCGCGCGTGTTGGCCCTGGCGCTGCGCCCGCTCACGGAAAGCATTGTCACGGCGAGCGTGGATACGGCGGTCGGCTTGTGGTTGTCGGCGCATCTCGGCGCCGTGCTCGGCAACGGCCTGGCACACGGCCTCGACACGGCCAGCTGGCTGAGCAGGCTGCTCGGCCCCGCGCCGCAACCCGGCGGGGTGCTGCAGCTAACCGAGCGTCCCGGCCTCGGCTTCGAGCCCGAGCTCGGCGAGCTCACGTCGTAGCAGTTTCCCCATGGCATTGCGCGGCAGGCGTGCAACGCGCAGGAAGCGCCGCGGCCGGCTGTCGCGCGGCATGTGGGTGCGCGTCCACGCCTCCAGCGCGCCGGGGCTGATCTCGCCGGCGTAGACGGCCACCACCAGCGCCCCCCAGCGCGGGTCGGGCCGGGCGGTGACGCCCGCTTCGTCGACACCGGCGCATTGCTCCAGCGCCTGTTCCACGGTCTCGGGATGAATGTTCACGCCGCCGCTGACGATCACTTCGTCCGCCCGCCCGAGCAGCCGCAGGCGGCCGTCGTCCAGCCACTCACCGGCATCGTTGCTGAGGAAACTGCCGTCCGCGTCCAGTCCAGCCCCTGGACCACGATGTGCGTCGACGTAACCTGCCATCACCATCGGGCCGGCAATGCGGATGCGGCCACTGTCCGGCTCGAGCGACAGTTCTGTCCCGGGCAGCGGCCGCCCCACCACGCCCGGCGTCCATGCTGCGTCCACGGGACCGGCGGCGACGTGCGCACAGGTCTCCGTCATGCCCCAGGCCTGCCACAGTGGCCAGCCGCGCGCGAGCGCATGACGCGCCGCTGCCGGCGACAGCGGCCCGCCGCCGGACAAGAGGCAGCGCAGCGAGCGCGGTGGCGGTGCGTCCGCTTCCGCCAGCGGCCCGAGCATGGCCGGCACCACGGAGACGTGAGTCGCACCCTCGGCCATGATCCTGCGCGCCGCGCCGGCGTCGAAGTGCTGCAGCAGCCCGAGCGAGGCGCCGGCGCTCAGCGCCCGCCACGCGGCTGCGAGGGCGCCGATAGTGTGCGTGGGGAGACAGACCAGCCAGCGATCGCCCGGCCCGAGCGGCGGCAGGAGCGCGGCGCTCGCCGCCACGTGGGCGTCCAGCGCCGCCGCCGGCAGCCTGGCGATGCGCGCGGGACCGGTGGTGCCGCTGGTCGGCACCCACAACTCCGCCGCCGTGGTGCGCGAAGCGGGAGAAGCCACCTGTCCGGGCGCGCCGGGCCGCCAGTCACACCGGCCTCCGGGTGCCAGGTGCATCACGCTCCCGTGGCCCATTGCCGCGAGGCATGCGTCCATGTCGGGCCGCGCAGGATCGAGGGGCATGACGGGTCTTCCCAGCGACAGCCCGGCCAGCACCCCGACAAGCAATTCGATTCGCTCTGCCGCCACGACCGCCACCGGGCCCGCTGCCGGACCCGCAGGGCCGGCGCCCGCAACCAGCTCGGCGATGCGCGTACGCAGCGCGCCGGCGTTCATCACGCCGCCGGGCCAGGACAGCACCGGGTCCGCCGCAGGCCGCCGCGCCAGCGCCGCGAGCGGGGCCACCGGCGGCGCGGCGGTCATGCCGGTCGGGTGCCCACGTGCAGGGCGGCGATTCCCATGCTGTAGTTGCGATACCAGACGTCGCTGAAGCCGGCCTCGCGCAGGATGCCGCAAAACGCCTGCTGGTCCGGGAAGCGGCGGATGGATTCCACCAGGTAGCGATAGGCGGAGGTGTCGCCGGCCACCATGGTGCCGATGGCGGGGATGGCCCAGCGGTTGTAGAACTCGTAGGGCACGCGCAGCGGGCCCTGCACGCGGGAGAACTCGAGGCACAGCAGCCGCCCGCCCGGCTTGAGCACGCGCAGGATTTCCGCCAGCGCGTCCTCGATGCGCGTGACGTTGCGGATGCCGAAGGCGATGGTGACGGCATCTACACTGGCGTCCGGCAGGGGCATCTGCTCCGCCGTGCCGGCCACCCAGCGCAGGGCGTGATGCCGGCTGTCGCGCCCGGCGGCCATCATCTCGTAGCTGGGATCGACCACGATCACCTGCCGGTCCGCGCCGGCGAGGCGGTGCGCGATGTCTCCCGTTCCGCCGGCCAGGTCGACGATGCACTGGCCCGGACCCGGGTTCACCGCCCAGGCCATGGAGCGCTTCCACAGCCGGTGGATGCCGAAGCTCATCAGGTCGTTCATCAGGTCGTAGCGCCGCGCCACGCGCCGGAACACGTCGCGCACCAGTCGCTCGCGCTCGCGCGGATCGACTTCCTGGCTGCCGAAAGTACGGGAAATGTCTGACACTGCTTGCGCCTGTGGCTGTTGGCCGGGGTACCTTAAGGCAGGGCCCGACGGGCGGCAAGAACCGAATCCGGCGGCAACACCCCCGACGAAAGCAGCGGCATGAGAACGATCGTTTACTTTGACAGCGGTTGCCCCGTGTGCGCCGCGGGCGCCGCGCACTGGCAGGGGCGCGACTGGGCGCGGCGCACTGAGTGGGTGGACCTGATGGAACAGCCCGAGGCCCTGGCGGCCGAGGGTGTCAGCTTCGCGGCGGCCATGGAAACCCTGCACGTGCGCGACCGCCAGGGCCGGCTGGTGGCCGGCGGCGATGCCTTCCTCCTGTTGTGGGACCAGTTGCCGGGCTGGCGCTGGCTGTCGCGCCTGGTGCGCGGCGCCGGGCTGCAGCGCTTGTTCGACCGGGCCTATCGCTGGCACAGTCGGGGCCGGTTTGAAAAGCGCTGCAGCAGCGGGACCTGTCCGGTGCCGGGCGCGGGGAGAGCATCATGAAAGTCGCCTTGTTCGGCGGCACGGGTTTCGTCGGCAGTTACCTCGTCGATGCCTTGCTCGCGCACGGCCACACGCCGCGCCTGCTGGTGCGGCCCGGCAGTGAGGCCAAGGTGGTGCAGCCGGAGCGCTGTGAAATCGTGCCCGGCGACATCGAGGACCGCGCCGCGATCGCCGCGTGCCTGGAGGGTGCGGATGCCGTCATTTACAACATCGGCCTGATCCGCGAATTTCCTGCCCGGGGCGTGACCTGGGAGAAGATGCATTACCAGGGCGCGGCGCGGGTGGTGGATGCCGCGGTCGCGGCGGGCGTGCGGCGCTTCGTGCTGATGAGCGCCAACGGCGTCAAGCCGGACGGCACCGGCTACCAGTCCACCAAGTTCCGCGCCGAGCAATACCTGGCGGCGAGCGGGCTCGACTGGACGGTGTTTCGCCCCTCCGTGGTGTTCGGCGATCCGCGCGGCCGCATGGAATTCTGCAGCATGCTCTACGAGCAGATGCTCAAGCCGCCGATCCCGGCGCCGCTGTTCCACGCCGGGCTATGGCCGTCCGGCGCGGGACGCTTCCACATGTCGCCGGTGGCGGTCGAGAACGTGGCGGAGGCTTTCGTGCGCGCACTGGAGACACCTGCCAGCGTGCACCGGGTGTTTCCGCTGGGCGGGCCCGAGGCATTGGAATGGCGCGAAATCCTGCGCGTGATCGCGCAGGCTGCGGGCAAGCGCAAGATGATGGTGCCGGCACCCGTCGCCGTGCCGCGCGCGCTGGCGGCGGTGCTGGACCGTTTCGCCTGGTTCCCGGTGACCCGCGCCCAGCTGGACATGCTGCTCGAGGGTAACGCCTGCGACGGCAGCGAGGCGTGGGCGATGTTCGGCATCGAGCCGCGGCGGTTCGAGCCCGCTGCACTGGGCTACGTGAGCTCGGGCGACTGATGGCCAGGCGACGCCCGCTCAACCTGGTATTCGGCGCCAGCGGCTACATCGGGGGCCACCTGGTGCCGTACCTGCTGGCAGCCGGGCGGCGGGTTCGCGCCGTGGCCCGCGACGAGGCTGCGTTGGAGCGTCCGGGCTGGGAAGCCGTAGAGCGCATGTCTGCCGACGCGCTGGAACCGGAGACGCTGGACGCGGTGCTGCAGGGCGTGGACACGGCGTACTACCTGGTCCACTCGATGGCGGCCGGGGCGGACTTCGGCCGCCTGGATCTCGAGTGTGCGGACAATTTCGCGGCCGCGGCGGCGCGCGCCGGCGTGCGGCGCATCGTCTATCTCGGCGGCCTGATTCCGGAGGGCGCGCGTTCCGAGCACCTGGTGTCGCGCAAGGAAACCGGCGACCGGCTGCGGCATGGCGAGGTCCCGGTAACGGAGATCCGCGCCGGCATCATCGTCGGGCCGGGCTCTGCCGCTTTCGAAGTGATCCGCGACCTGGTCGGCGCCCTGCCGGCCATGGTGACGCCGCGCTGGGTGCGTGCGCGCACGCCGCCGATCGCGCTGGACAACCTGCTCGAATACCTGCTGCGTATCCCCGAGCACGAGGAGAGTGCAGGCCGCATTTACGACGCCGCCGGCCCCGAGATGCTCTCCTACGAGGAGCTGATGCGTATCTACGGCGACGTCGTCGGGCGGCGGCCGCGCATCGTCCCGTTGCCGGTGCTCACCCCGGTGTTGTCGTCGTACTGGCTGGGACTGGTCACCACGGTGCCCACACCTGTGGCGCGCGCGCTCATCGGCGGCCTGGCCCACGACATCCCCGCCGATCCCGAGCCGCTGCGCAAGCTGGTGCCGCAGCGCCTGCTGGACTACCGCGAGGCCGTGAGCGCGGCCCTGGAGGCGGAGCGGCGCAAGGCGGTGGCGGCACGCTGGACCGAAGGGGCGCTCATGTACCGCAACTATCGCCAGGACTACGCTTATTACGCCAAGCGCAGTTCGGGCAGCGCGGTGACGACTGCCTCGCCGGAGGAGGTCTGGCGCGTGGTGACCGCCATCGGCGGCCGGAACCGCTATTACGCCCTGGATTTCCTCTGGACCTTGCGCGAGCTGGCGGACTGGTTCGTCGGCGGCCCGGGTTTCAACCGCGGCCGGCGCGACGAGCGCGAGCTGCGCGTGGGCGACACGGTCGACTCCTGGCGCGTCATCGGGCTCGAGCCGCAACGCCGCCTCACGCTCCTCTTCGGCATGAAAGCGCCGGGCGCCGGCATCCTCGAGTTCGAGCTCGAGCCTGAGGGGGAGGGGACGCGCATCACGGCGACGGCATACTGGCACCCCAGGGGCGCGTGGGGACTGCTCTACTGGTACCCCCTGGCGCCGTTCCACGGCCTGATCTTCAGTCGCATGACCGAGGCGATTGCGCGCCGCGCTGAGTCCGGGGATGACACGCCGCGGCTGGCCGCGGCCGAACAGCGCTAGGTGCGCTTCTTGCGCGCTTCGCGCGTGCGCGCGGTCTGGACTTCACGGTCGTACGCATCGGCGAAGCGCGCGCCGATGACCGCGGCGAAGTTTTCGTCCGGGAAGCCCGCGATGGTGCGATAGGCTTCCTGGTAGAGATCCCAGAAGCGGCTCTTCTGTGAGCCGGAGAGCAGGCCGCCGCTCTTCGCCGTCTGGCGGAAGCGCTGTTCGAGCTCGCCCGGCTCGAGGCGATCCAGCAGGTCGCGAAACGCCGCCTGCATGGCCTTCAGCGTGGCCGCCTGGTGAATGTTCAGGTCGCGTACGGCGTCTTCGACCGCTTCGAGCGGCCCCAGGTAGGCGTCGGGGTCACCTTCGTCCTGGCGACGGAACATCTGCTCCAGCGCTTCCTGGGTGGTCGACATCAGCTCGAGCGGGTTGTTTCCCGCTGCCTGGAAGCCGGTCTGGCTGATACGGAACTTGCTCTTCGTCATGCTGCGCTGTTCCAGCAGCGTGCGCAGGCCGTCCGTCGCGCTGCGGATGAAGCGGCCGGCGGTCGCGATCATCTCGTCCTCGTCCTCGTGCGAGATGTGCTGCGGGTCGAGGCCCGCATGTTCCATCAGCATCCGCACGGCCTCGGTGAAATCGCGGCGTTCGCCGGCGTGCCGGCTCACCTGCGGCAGTTCCGGCGTCGCGCCGAGGCGCAGCGAGGCATCGCCGCCCAGGCGCGCGGACTCCTGCTGTTTCAGGGCGGCGACGCGCTGTTCGTCGAAGTCCGTCTGCGTGCCCAGCCCGGTGTCGTCAAGGCGCACGGTCGCCACCATTTCGTCCTCGGGGGAATGACCGCCGGAGCCCTCGCCTGCGCCCTCGCGAGACTCCGCTTGCTCGCCGAGCAGCTTCAGCGAAAGTCCCGCAGGATCCTCTTCCTTGCGCTTCAGCCGGGGAATCCGGGCTTCCTCCTCGTTCTGGCTCACCTGGATGATGCTGACCCGGAACAGGTAATCGCCCATGCGCAGCTCGTCGCCGTCGTGCAGCCGGATGGGCGTGCCGCGGCCTACGGGCTGGTCGGAATGATTCACGTACACGCCGTTGGTGCTGGTGTCGCGCAGGTAATAGGCCCCGTCGCGATAGTCGATCCCGGCGTGATGGCCGGAGATGTAGCGGTCCGGGTCCGGCAGCACCCAGTCATTGTCGGACGCGCGCCCGATCGTGCCACCATGCACGCTGAAGACCCGCACGCTGTCCGCGCCGAGGATGTGCTTCTGTTTACTGACGATCTTCAGGGTCAGGGGCATAAGGGTCCCGGCGAAACATTGACTTGCGCGCCTACGCAGCAAAAATAGATGAAGCGCGGGCCGGCCACAACGATACCTTGTGTGAACTGTGTCACGCTTTCCCCGCCGCAAGCGGCCGCTTTTACTCCATTTCAGTGAGCTTCATGGCAAACACGAGTATTTACAAGGTCCTGTTCCTCAATCAGGGCAAGGTCTACGAGATTTATGCCCGTTCCGTGTCCCAGGGCGAGCTGTTCGGTTTCCTCGCGGTGGAGGAGCTGGTGTTCGGCGAACGCAGCTCGGTGGTGGTGGATCCCTCCGAGGAGCGCATCCGCTCCGAGTTTGCCGGCGTCCGGCGCAGTTACATCCCGCTGCATTCCGTGCTGCGCGTCGACGAGGTCGAGAAGCAGGGCGTGAGCAAGATCAGCGCCGCCGAGGGCAGCAACGTGGCGCAGTTCCCGCTGCCGGTGTATGCGCCGGGCAGCGATTCCCCCCGCGGCAAGTAATGTCCCGCATGCGATTCGCCTGGCTGGCCAGCGGCAGTCGCGGCAACGCCGCGCTGGTGGAAGCGGACGGCCGCTGCGTCATGCTCGATTGCGGCCTCGGCCTGAAGGCGGCGCAGGCGAGGCTCGAAGCCCTCGGCCGTGAGCCGGGCGACATCGAGGCCATCCTCGTCACCCACGAGCACAGCGACCACATCGGCGGGGTGGCGCGCTTCGCCACCCGTCACCAGCTGCGCGTCATGACCACCGCCGGCACGGCCAGGGGCTTTCGCATGACCCCGCCGCCGCGCCTGGAGCTGATCAGCGCGCACGAGCCTTTTGCGCTCGGCCCGTTCGAAATCACCCCGGTGGCGGTACCGCATGACGCGCGTGAGCCCTGCCAGTTCATGTTCAGCGACGGCGCCGCGCGGCTGGCCATCATCACCGACCTCGGCCGGATCACGCCGCACGTGGTGGCCAGCCTGCAGGGCTGCGACGCGCTGGCACTGGAGTGCAACCACGACGAGGCCATGCTCGCCGCCGGTCCCTACCCGGAGTCCCTGAAGCGCCGTGTCGGCGGGGATCTCGGGCACCTCTCCAACGCCCAGGCGGCCGAACTGCTGGCGAGCATCGACATGGCGCGGCTGCAGCACCTGGTGGCATTGCATCTCTCCGACCACAACAACCGGCCGGGACTGGCGCAACAGGCGCTGGCCGCGGTGCTGGACTGCGCGCCCGAGGAGATCGCCGTGGCGCGCCAGCAGGCGGGTCTCGACTGGCGTTCCCTGTAGGTGCGGGCGGCGCGGGGCGCGCGGGTGGGCAGGGGGCGGCGTCTGTCGTAAAATCTCGGCGCTCCCCTCCGGCCCGCGGCTCCAGGAAACCATGCTGACTCTCCCCGGTGCGCCGGCTTTCTCCCGGTTCCGACTCGACAAGGTCCTGGAGGACCTCCGCGCCGCCTGCCCGGCGGTCACGGGCGTGGCCGCGCGCCACATGCATTTTGCCGACCTCGAGCGCGACCTCGACGAGGCGGAACTGCGCTTGCTCAAGCGGCTCCTGACCTACGGTCCGTCCCGCGCCATCGCCTTTCCCGAGGGCGAGTTCCTGCTGGTGATACCGCGTTTCGGCACCATTTCCCCCTGGTCGAGCAAGGCCACGGACATCGCGCATAACTGCGGGCTCGGCGTGGTGCGCCGGCTCGAGCGCGGGATCGCCTGGCACCTGGTGACCCGCCGGCCGCTCGAAGTCGCGGAGCTGGAGACGGTCGCTACGCTGTTGCACGACCGCATGACCGAGTCCGTGGTGCGGCGCATCGACGAGGCGGCGCGATTGTTCGAGCGCCACGCACCCGCGCCGCTCGGCGCCGTGGACCTGCTGGGCGGCGGGCGCGAGGCGCTGGCGCGCGCCAACGGCGAACTGGGCCTGGCGTTGTCCGACGACGAGATCGATTACCTGGCCGCGCATTATCTCGATGCGGGCCGCAACCCCACCGACGCCGAGCTGATGATGTTCGCGCAGGCCAACAGCGAGCATTGCCGGCACAAGATCTTCAATGCCGACTGGGTGGTCGACGGCGAGGCGCAGCCGAAGTCGCTCTTCGCCATGATCCGCAACACGCACGAGAAGTCGCCGGGCGGCGTGCTCTCCGCCTACCGTGACAACGCCGCGGTGATGGAGGGCTGGGAGGCCGAGCGGTTCTTCCCGGCACCGGCCGACGGCAGTTACGGCTACGTGGACGAGCCGGTGCACATCCTCATGAAGGTGGAGACCCACAACCACCCGACGGCGATCTCGCCGTTCCCGGGCGCCGCGACCGGCGCCGGCGGGGAGATCCGCGACGAGGGCGCCACCGGCCTCGGCGCCAAGCCCAAGGCCGGCCTGTGCGGGTTCTCCGTGTCGCACCTGCGCATCCCCGGTTACGAGCAGCCGTGGGAGCAGGACGGGCCGGGTTTCCCGGGTCGCATTGCCACGCCGCTGGAGATCATGCGCGACGGGCCGATCGGCGCCGCCGCCTTCAACAACGAGTTCGGCCGGCCCAACCTGGCGGGCTACTTCCGCACCTGCGAGCAACAGGTGGACGGCGTGGTGCGCGGCTACCACAAGCCCATCATGATCGCCGGCGGGCTGGGCAACGTGCGCGCGGGACACGTCAACAAGGGCGAGGTTACGCCGGGGGCGCGCCTGGTGGTGCTGGGCGGCCCGGCCATGCTGATCGGCCTGGGCGGCGGTGCGGCATCGTCCATGTCCAGCGGCGAGAGCAGCGAGGACCTCGACTTCGCCTCGGTGCAGCGCGGCAACCCGGAGATCCAGCGGCGCGCCCAGGAAGTGATCGATCGCTGCTGGGCGCTGGGCGACGACAACCCGATCATGCTGGTGCACGACGTCGGTGCCGGCGGCCTGTCGAACGCGCTGCCGGAGGTCATCGATCACAGCAAGCTCGGCGGGCGCATCGAGCTGCGCGCGGTGCCGAACGACGAGCCGGGCATGTCGCCCATGGCCATCTGGTGTAACGAGGCGCAGGAGCGCTACGTGCTGGCAGTGGCGCCCGAGCGCCTCGACGCCTTTGCCGAGATCTGCGCGCGCGAGCGCTGCCCGTGGGCGGATGTCGGGGAAACCACGGTTGAACGGCGCCTGCTGGTGAGCGACGAGCTGTTCGACAACGCGCCGGTGGACATGCCGGTCGAGGTGCTGCTCGGCAAGCCGCCGCGCATGACGCGCGAGGCGCAGCGCACCGCGCGGCACGGCGACATGCTGCCGAGCGACATCGAGCTGCGCGCAGCGGCGTTGCGCGTGCTGCAGTTCCCGGCGGTGGCCGACAAGACTTTCCTCGTCACCATCGGCGACCGCAGCGTCGGCGGCCTGACCGCGCGCGACCAGATGGTGGGTCCGTGGCAGGTCCCGGTGGCGGACGTGGCCGTCACCAACACCAGTTACCGCGGCTACACCGGCGAGGCCATGGCCATGGGCGAGCGCTCGCCGCTCGCCGTGCTGGACCCGCCTGCCTCCGGTCGCATGGCAGTGGGCGAGGCGATCACCAACATCGCCGCCGCCGCCGTGCCCTCGCTCGGCCACGTGCGCCTGTCGGCCAACTGGATGGCGGCCTGCGGCGAGCATGGCGAGGACGCCGCCCTGTTCGACACGGTGCGCGCGGTGGGCGAGGCATTGTGTCCTTCGCTGGGGATCGCGATCCCGGTCGGCAAGGACTCGCTCTCCATGCGCACGCGCTGGGAGACGCCGGCCGGCGAGCGTGCCGTGGTGGCCCCCCTGTCACTGATCGTGTCGGCGTTCGCGCCGGTGGAGGACGTGCGGCGCACCCTCACGCCGCAGTTGCGCACGGACGTCGGCGAGACCGAGTTACTGCTGGTCGACCTGGGCGGCGGACGCAACCGCCTCGGTGCTTCCGCCCTGGCGCAGGTCTACGGTTGCATCGGCCAGACGCCGCCGGATCTCGATGACCCGGCCCGCCTGGCGGCGTTTTTCGCCGTGGTGCAGGACCTCAACGCGCGCGGTGAACTGCTCGCCTACCACGACCGTTCCGACGGCGGCCTGTTCGCGACGCTCGCCGAAATGGCTTTCGCCGGCCACTGCGGGCTGGAAATCGACATCGCCTGCCTGGCCGGCGAGTCCCTGGCAGTGCTGTTCGCCGAGGAGCTGGGTGCCGTGTTGCAGGTGCGCAGCGGCGGGCTCGAGCGCGTGCACGATGCCTTTGCCACCGCGGGGCTGGCGGATTGCGTCCATCTTATCGGCCGGCCCGCGCCGGAGCCGGTGCTGCGTATCCACCGCGGCGCGGAGTTGCTGCTGGAAGCGTCGCGGCGGGAGCTGCGCGAGGCCTGGTCGCAGACGACTTTCCGCATGCAGGCGCTGCGCGACCATCCGGAGTGCGCGCGGGAAGAGCACGCGGCGCGGCTGGACGACGACGACCCGGGACTGCACGCCCGGCTCAGCTTCGATCCCGCGCAAGACGTGGCGGCGCCCTTCATTGCGCGTGGCGCGCGGCCTCGCGTCGCCATCCTGCGCGAGCAGGGGGTCAACAGCCAGGTGGAAATGGCGGCGGCTTTCCATCGCGCGGGATTCGAAGCCGTCGACGTGCACATGAGCGACCTCATCGCCGGCCGCCGCGCGCTGGACGAGTTCCGCGGGCTGGTGGCTTGCGGCGGCTTCTCCTACGGCGACGTCCTCGGGGCAGGCGAGGGCTGGGCCAAGAGCATCCTCTTCAACCCGCGCGCCCGCGAGCAGTTCGAGGCCTTTTTCGCCCGTTCCGAGACCTTTGCGCTGGGCATCTGCAACGGCTGCCAGATGATGGCGGCGCTGAAGGAGATCATCCCGGGTGCAGGACTGTGGCCGCGCTTCGTGCGCAACCGCTCGGAGCAGTTCGAGGCGCGCCTGAGCCTGGTGCGCGTCGAGGAGAGCGATGCAGTGATGGCGGCGGGGATGGCGGGGACGGTGACGCCGATCGTCGTCTCTCACGGCGAGGGACGCGCCGAGTTCCGCGATGAGACGCACCAGCGCGCCTGCCTCGAGACCGGGCTGGTGTGGTTGCGCTACGTGGATCATTACGGCCGCGTGGCGACGGCCTATCCTGCCAACCCGAACGGATCGCCCGACGGTATCGCCGGACTCACCTCGGCGGACGGGCGCGTCACGATCGCGATGCCGCACCCGGAGCGGGTTTTCCGCACGGTGCAGCATTCCTGGCGGCCGGATGGCTGGGGCGAGGACAGCCCCTGGCTGCGCCTGTTCCGCAACGCCCGCGCCTGGGTAGCCTGACGCCCCTTGCAGCCCGCGCTGCGTCGCCGGACTTGACGCGGCGCCCCCGGATTCGTGAGATTCACCCGCATGGGGTCCGGCTTCGACCGGCGCAGCAACGGAGCGGAGGCGCAGCAACATGATCCTGGTCGCGGGGGCGACGGGCGAGCTGGGGCGGGCAATCTGCCGGCAGCTCACGGAAAAGGGTGGCACGGTGTACGGCATGGTGCGGTCGAGTTCCGCGCCGGAGGCTGTCGCCGAGCTGGAGGCGCTCGGCGTGCGGCCGGTGCAAGCCGACCTGGATGACGTGGAATCCCTGCGCGAGGCCTGCAGCGGTTGCGATGCCGTGGTCTCGGGCATGACCGCCATGGGACGGCCCGGCGACAGCATCGACAAGGTGGACCGGGAGGGCCAGCTGGCGCTGGTGGGCGCCGCGGCGGAGGAGGGCGTGGAGCGTTTCGTCTACATGTCCTATTCCGGCGCCATCGGCAAGGACGATCCGCTGACCCTGGCAAAGCGCGTGGTGGAACGCACCCTCAAGCACAGCGGCATGAGCTGGACGGTGCTGCGCCCCTCGTATTTCATGGAAACGTGGTTGTCGCCGGCGCTGGGCTTCGACGTGGCCCGCGGCCGCGTGCGCATATTCGGCGACGGCCGTGCCCCGATCAGCTGGGTGGCGCGCGACGACGTCGCTGCTTTCGCCGCCGCGGCGGTGGACAGCGAGGAAGCCCGCAACGCCACGCTCGAGATCGGCGGGCCGGAGGCCATTGCGCCGCTGGACGTGGTGGCGCTGTTCGGCGCACTGGCGGGACGAGAGCTGGAAGTCGAGCAGGTTGGCGAGGCGGAGATGCTGGCGGCGTACAAGGCCGCGCGGCAGCCGCAGGAGCAGAGCCTGACCGCATTGATGCTGGCCTACGCGCGCGGCAATGCGGTGCCCATGGAAGATATCGCCGAGCGCTTCGGGCTCGAGCTCACGCCATTGCGGGACTGGGCCGCGCGCCGGTTGCGCGCCGGGGCATGAAGGAAGAGGCCTGCAGGCCCGTCAGCCGCTGACGAGCTCGTTGCCGCGCGCCACGGCGGACTCGGCGTCCGTGGCGTAGCCGTCGGCGCCGAGCTTGCGCCACAGGTCGGGCGCCTCGCTGAAGGCCAGCCCGCCGACCATGATTCGCACCGGTCGGTCCTCGATGCGTCGCAGGGCCGCGATCGTGTTGGCGACCTTGGGCAACTGCACGCTGAGCGCGGCTGAGACCACCACCAGGTCGGCATCGAAGTACTGCACTGCAGAGGCGAGTTCAGCGGCCGGTACGCTGGCGCCGAGGTGCACGGCGCGCCAGCCGGCGATGTCGAAAAAGTCCGCCAGCACCCTCACCGCGATGTCGTGGGCGTTGCCGGCCACGGCCGCGCAAACCACCGTATGCCCGTTGGGGGCCGCGCGCTCGGCACGGTGCGCCAGCAGCGTCATCAGGCGTTCGGTGGTGTAGGTCACCACGTGTTCCTCGACGATCCCCAGCTCGCCGGCGTGCCACAGGCGGCCGACCTCGCGTTGCGCCGGCACCAGCACTTCGAGGTAGGCCTGCCTCACCGGCATGCCCGCGTTGACCGCGTCCAGCAACAGTTCCGTGCCCTTGCGGCTGTCGCCCTCGAGCACTGCGGCGAGGTACTCCAGCGCCAGGCGGCCCTCGCGCGTGGCCGGGTCGAGGTACGCGTCGCTGTCTTCGGCCGGTGTCTCGAGCAGCGACACGGCATCCGCCAGCAACGCCGCCACGCCGGGCCGCGCAGGTTCGGGCAGCTCTTCCGCGAGCACCGCCGCCAGCGCCTCCAGGCTGGCGCCCAGGTCCGCCTCGGGGACCTCGCGGGCCGCGAAGGCGCGCCGGGCCCAGTTGACGCGGGCGCGGAACAGGGCCGACTCGCCGAGGCGCAGGGCAGTCGCCAGCTCGACGATGCGCTGCGCCAGGGCCGATTTCCATGCCCCGGTCGCGTCGGCACCGAAGCGCGCCGCCACTTCCGGATGCGCCGCCAGCAGGCGCTCGGTCGCCAGCGCGGCGTAGCCCGAAGCGCTGATCTCGAGCAGGTCGGCTGTAAAGGTGTCGGCTTGGCTCATGATGCGATAATCAGTGACTGCATTGGCCCCCGTGTTCGCCCGCGGGGCGTGCTGCGGATTCGCGGGATTATAATGCAGCTTCGCGAACGTGCCTGCCCGAGACGCAGGCGGCCAGCCTGAACGACGGAGCCTACCATGCCAGGAACACGCCACGCGCCGGCGACGGACTCGCTCGACGCGCTGTATCCCCAACACCACGAGGCGCTCGTGGCGCGCTACACGCGGCTGCTCGACGATTCGCCCTGTGGTGGCCTGGCGGTCTATTCCGGCATGCCCGTGTACCG
>CAYPTW010000042.1:0-21775 GCA_964413755.1 uncultured Thioalkalivibrio sp.
GAGTCCCTCGACAAGGAGGCCAGTCGCCTGGGCGTGACGCGTCAATCGATCATCAAGGTCTGGTTGGCCGAGCGTCTTGAGCAGACGGCTTCTAACAAGTGAATGCAGCCGACGCAGTGAACCGCGCGGCTGATTCTGGTCGTTAGGCATCACAGGAGAGTCCGTGGCCTCTATCGCCCCCGAGTACCTGACCACAATTGCCGCGCTTCTCGCTGTGGGCGCGTTGTTACTGATTCAACTCGTCATTGCCGATATCGCTGCCATTCGCGCAAAGCACAAGGCTGGAACTCCTATTCCGCCCGACTTTTCGCGCTTTTACTTCCGCGCGGCGAGAGCACACGCGAACACAAACGAAAGCGTCGTGGTCTTCATCTCTGCGGTAGTGGCGGGTCTTCTCGCCGCAGCCAATCCGTACTGGCTGGGTCTGCTCGCGTGGTCGTACTTCGCATGCCGTGTGCTGCATATGGCCTTCTACTATGCAAACAAGACGCTGCATCGCTCAGCAGCCTTTGGCCTAAGCCTTGTCGTTCTCGTTGCAATGCTGTTCGTGAGCGGCGCTGCAGCATTCAGGTGATGCCTAACCCCTCGTTGCAGCCGATGACCGCGGCTGAACTCGAACGTTAGCTGGCTGTATTGGCCGACCGCCCCACCTTGACCTGGTGCACATCCGTGCATACACTCTGTCGCAATGGACTACGAGTGGGATCCGGCCAAGGCAAGGCGGAACGCCGCAAAGCACGGCGTCGACTTCGCTGACGCTGTAATTGCGTTGTCCGATGACTCTGCGGTCACGATTCCTGATCCCGACTCGGAGGACGAAGACCGCTTCGTGTCGCTGGGCATGGATCCGAATAGCCGTGTTCTGGTGACGGTGTTCACCCATCGCGGCGAAAGGATTCGGATCATTTCGTCACGCAAGGCGTCAAGAGGCGAACGCCGACAGTACGAGGAGGGCCGATGAGGAAAGAGTACGACTTTGGTAAGGGCAAGCGTGGTCCGGTGGTGAGTACACCGCCGGGCAAGACCCGAATCACAATCCGGCTTGACCAGGATGTTATCGACTGGTTCAAAGGCCAGGTTGATGAGGCAGGTGGCGGCAATTACCAGACGCTGATCAATCGCGCACTGCGGGACTACATTGGACAGACTCGCGAGCCGTTGGAAGAAACGTTGCGCCGGGTTGTCCGTGAAGAGCTGAAGCATGCCAGCTAATGGTTGGATGAACCTGACCATGCCGACTGTCATGGTCCGTGCATACGCACGGCCCGTGCCAGCCGCCATCGCAGGTTATCCAGGACGTTATGTGCCTCAATGGTGCCGTGAATGAACGCATTCCGTACTTTTCTCGTCGTGTTCGTGATCGCGTTAGCGACCTACACAACGGTGACAATCTCGAAGCATGGCTGGAATCTCTTTCCGTTTTTCTTTGGCGACATGGCGGCAATGGGTTGGCCTGGTCAATTCAATTTTGACTTTATGGGATTTCTAGGTCTTTCTGCCATCTGGACCATGTGGCGGAATGAATACACCGCGCAAGGAATCGGTTTGGGCGTGCTCGCTTTCTTTGGTGGAATGATGTTTCTCTCAATCTATCTGCTTTACCTCAGTTACAGCTGCGATGGTGATGTGAAGCAGATGATGCTGGGGGAACGGGATTCAGGCACATAACATGAGGTTGAAGCAGACCAAGGAACCTGTCACGCCGATTGCTGACGCAACCGGCGCGCCAGAACCGCTTGGCAGCTTGACCTGGTGTTAGACGACCAGAGGACAACTCAATGAACACGACATTCAACAATCTCATCATGCGGAGTAATGTGTTCGCCTGGATTGCTCTGGCCACTTGTGTGATCTTGCTGGTCCCCTTCGGGGCAATGCAGTTCACAAGCGCCGTGCACTGGGGCGTCATGGACTTTATCGTCATGGGTCTCCTTGTCTTCGGTGCGGGTGCGGTGTTTGTACTGGCTGCGAGGAAGGCGCCTCAAAGGTATTGGCTGGCTCTCGGCGCCGTCGTCGCCGCTGCGCTTCTTTATGTGTGGGCAGAACTCGCGGTCGGTATCTTTACAAATCTAGGCAGCTGAGCAGCCTTCAGGTTGAGCGATGTCGCCTAACAACAGTATGCGGCGCGCGCCGCTCCGCTCCGCGGCCGCTTAACGGTACGTTAGGTGCATGGAGCACTTTTGCACCCGAGGCAAGCAAGCTGATCAGACCCCAACGCAATCGCGCAATCAGTGGAGACTCTCGGCTATCTCATTGATCCGGTGCAGATGGCTGATCGACTGTCTCCCATACTCTCGCATCCCGGCTAACGCGCCGTCGTTGCAACCACCGGCTAAGCTTTCGGATGGAGTGTTGTAAGTGGGAAACTGCCGGGCCACCAGGATGGACGGGCATCCATGAAACTGCGAAATGTTGTCCTCTTGCTGGCTTCACATGGCATCGTCGGCGCGGTCGGCTTTGCAGCCGGGATCTACGCCCTGCCGATACTCATCGCCCCGCCGGCGCCGTCTGCGGCCGAGGTGGCCGAGCTGGCCCAGGGCGCGACTTACACGGGTGAGTTTCGCAGAGACCTAAAGGACAGCGATGCGCTGCACTGGGGCGAGGGCAAGGTCTCGATCGGCAAGGCATCGATCTCTTTCATGGGGAAGCTGGCGCCGGGGCCCGACTACAAGCTCTACCTGTCACCCACATTTGTTGAGACCGAGGACGACTTCGAGCGCCTGAAGCCGCAAATGGCCTTCATCGGCGATGTCAGGACCTTCGAGAACTTCCTTGTTCCCGTTCCTGCCGGTGTTGACCCGTCCGAATACACGAGTGTTATCGTCTGGTGCGAGTCGTTCGGCGAGTTCATTACATCAGCGCGGTACAAGTAGGCGGGGTCGCAGCCGGCCATGAAGGAGGACACCATGGAACTTGGCTCATTCTCGATCAGCCTCGCGGTGAAGGACCTCGCCGCATCGAAAGCCTTCTACGAGGCGCTCGGGTTCTCCGTGTTCGGCGGGAACCAGGAACAGAACTGGCTCATCATGAAAAACGGCACCACGCTGATCGGATTGTTCCAGGGCATGTTCGACAAGAACCTGCTCACCTTCAATCCCGGCTGGGACTCTGACGCCAGGCCTATACCCGGGTTCACGGATGTCCGCGTCATCCAGGAGCGCTTGAAGGCGCGCGGCCTGGAACTAAAGGAAGAAGCGGACCCGGCCACGAATGGTCCGGCGTACATCACGCTCATAGACCCGGATGGGAACCCCATCCTGATCGACCAGCACGTGTAGGGCCGCCGGTTGGCGAAGAACGTGACAAACCTGCCGCAAGTATTCCTGCAGTTGCGCGCCATCATGGCTCCGTATACGCGGCAACTGGACTGCACCATCGACCGGGATGATGAGCTCTCCCTGGACACGCAACACATGCTGAAGAACAAGAAGCCGCTCTGGTTCGGGGGCGTCCAGGTGAAGAAGCGCTACGTCAGCTATCACCTCATGCCCGTCTATGTGAACCCCGCGCTGCTGGATGGCATCTCGCCCGACTTGAAGAAACGCATGCAGGGCAAGTCGTGCTTCAACTTTGCCTCCCCGGATGAGGCGCTCTTCAATGAGCTCGCCGCGTTGACCGAAGCTGGCTTTCAGGACTACCGCAAAAAGGGCTATGTTTAGCGTGCGGCTATCGGCTCAGTGGCAGGCGATGCGCAAAGTACAGGCAAATGACTGGAGAGCAAGTGATGGATAGCCCTGGAATAGGTTTCCTGGTGCTGGCAGCATTCCTGTGCTCTCTCGTGGCGGGGTTCCTGGTCGCATTTGCCGTTGTGGTCATGCCTGGCATAAGGAACCTGGCCGACAGGGAATTCATTCGTGCATTCCAGGTAATCGACGGCGTCATCCAGCGCAACCAACCGGTGTTCATGGTCCTGTGGGCGGGCTCGGTGATTGCGCTGGTCGTCGCCGCCGCGTTCGGTTTCGGACAACTGGACGGTTCCGGAAAGGCACTGCTCGTCGCAGCTACGCTCGCCTACCTGTGCGGCGTCCAGCTGCCGACAGGCATGATCAACATTCCCTTGAACAACCGTCTGCAGTCCCTCGACGCAGATGCCATGGATGAGCGCGCGCTGGAGAAAGCCCGCGCGGCTTTCGAGCCGCGCTGGAATCGCTGGAACAGGATCCGCACGGTCGTCTCGTGCCTGGTATCCCTGGCTTTGATCCTGGTGGTGAAGAATCTTTGATAGGGCCTTCCAGCACGAGGGTACGACTTCGGGGTTCTCCGCATGTTGATGCGCAGTAGAGGCGGACGCACGATGACGCACGTATCGCAACTCGGGATTCTAATTCTGGCCGTTACCACGGCAATGCCGATAGCGGCCGTTGCAGACGAAGCTCCCCAGCGCATCGACTACCTCAGCTTCGCCCAAGGCGCCCTTCCTGTTGCGCTGGAGAGTGATGCCGAGGCGTTGAAAGTCGGAATGGAACAAGCGCTTCTCGCTATCGACGGCAACGACGGCGGTTATGGGCTGACCCCTAAGCCCGGGGGCGCTGAAACAAGCATTTCCTTCGTCTACCAGCTACCCGCCCTGACCACGTTCACGGAGTTCGCCGTCCCGAACGTGCTCGAGACGCCGAGTCCGTCGCAGACCTTTGTGAGGAACGTGGAGATCGCCGGCTCGGACAGCGGAGCTGCGGGCGATTTCGTGGTCCTGGCAACTGCAGTACTGGAAACCCATGCTGCGAAAGGCCAGGCGACGTCCATGCCAGTTATTGAGGAAAGACCTGTCCGCTGGGTGCGAGTGACACTGGCCGGCGGCATCGACGTCCAGCGCGACAAGACGTTTTTCGAGTTCAGTGAAATCATCGGTTACGGGACGCAGGAAACCGTGCCGCAGTCGGCAGCTTTCCAGGGCAAGTGGAAAGGCCGCGGCGTGCTGCTGGAACTGAAGCAAGAAGGCGCGCTTGTTTCCGGCTGCTATGACCGCGCCGGCGACCTGGAAGGCACGGTCAGCGGCAACCTGCTGCGCGCCACCGGAAAGACCCGCACGGGCGATATTCCGAGTACCTTCGTCCTGGCCGTGGACGACGAAGGCAATATCACCGGTGTCCGGTCCACCAACGGGGCGCCCTTCCGGCTCTACTCAGGTGCTGCTGCGCCGGAGATCACCACCGAGTGCTCGGAGCAGGAAGTGCAGCCGCTCGGTTGCGGCGCCGTCATTCACGGCATCAATTTCGACTTCGACTCGGCGGCCATCAGGCCGGAGTCCGAAGGACTCCTGGCGGCGCTGGCCACCGGGCTGAAGGACTCGCCGGCTGCGGCGATCACCGTCATCGGCCACACCTCGAGCGAGGGCTCCGACGCCTACAACGAAGAGCTGTCACAGCGGCGGGCCGAGGCCGTGGCGGCGGCTATGGTCGAGCGTGGCCTCGATGCCGGGCGCGTGTCGGCAGAGGGACGCGGCGAGCAGCAACCGATAGCGGACAATTCCACGGAGGCCGGGCGCTCGCTGAACCGCCGCGTGGAGATCGGATGCCGCTAGAGATTGACCATGGTTGACTCATCCAAGCCCGCAGTCCTTGTCGTCATCGGTCCCGGCTCGATGGGCACCGCGATCGCCCGGCGTGTCGGCGCCGGCAAGCACATCCTGGTCGCGGACCTGCGGGAGGAGAACGCACAGGCGGCGGAGCAGGCGCTGCTGGATGCAGGCTTCCAGGTGAGCACTGCGACTGTGGACATCACCGACCCGCCTTCCGTCCGGGCGCTGGCGGAGAAGGCCGCCGGGATCGGCGCAGTGACCGGGGTCGTCCATGCGGCTGGCGCCTCGCCGTCGATGTCCCGGCCCGAACTGATCGTCCGTGTCGATCTTTACGGCACGGCCGTCGTGCTGGAAGAGTTCGGCAAGGTGGTGGCCCCGGGGGGCGCCGCGGTGGTCATTGCGTCGCAGGCCGGGCACCGCTTGCCGGCGCTGATGCCCGAGGACGATAAGGCGCTGGCAACGACGCCCGTCGAGGAACTGTTGTCCCTGCCCCTGCTCCGGCCGGAACGACTGGGGGACACGCTGCACGCTTACGAGCTGGCCAACCGGGGCAAGGCGCTGCGGGTACAGGCCGAGGCGGTGCGCTGGGGACGCCGGCAGGCGCGAGTCAACGCCATCAGCCCGGGCATCGTCATGACCCCGCTTTCACGCGCTGAATTATCCGGCCCCCTGGGCGACGGCTACCGGCGAATGATCCAGCGCTGCCCCGCCGGTCGTCCCGGGACCGCCGACGAGGTGGCCACGGTGGCGGCCCTGTTGATGGGGCCGGAAGGCGCCTTCATCACGGGGAGCGACATCCTCATGGACGGTGGCGCCACCGCCGCCTTTTTCCATGGGGACCTCGGTTTCGTTTGATCGGCTTGGAGCAGACATGGCCGAGGCCAAGTATTTCGCGATGAACCGGGCCGGCTGGGACCGGCGCGCCAAGGTCCATTTCGCCTCCCGGTTCTACGATGTGGAAGGCTTCCTGGCGGGCGGCACATCTCTCCGGGAGATTGAGCTGGCGGAGCTCGAAAGTGTCGCGGGGAAACGCCTGCTGCACCTGCAGTGCCACTTCGGGCTGGACACCTTGTCCTGGGCACGCCGCGGCGCGGTTTGCACCGGCGTGGACATTTCCCCGGTGGCGATCGACCAGGCCCGTGAGCTCGCAGTGCAAAGCGGGCTGGCCGCGGAGTTCGTGTGTGCGGACGTATATGGCTATGCGCGTGAGTGTGACGACCCCTTCGACATCGTCTACACCTCGTACGGCGCCATCTGCTGGCTGCCGGACCTGGCCCGTTGGGCAGGAGTCGTCGCCGCGAACCTGGCCGCGGGCGGCACCTTCTACATGGTCGAGTTTCACCCGATCTACGACCTGCTCGAGGGCTATTCCTATTTCACCCGCGCCGATCCTGATGTCACGGAGGAAGGGACCTACACCGAGAACGGCACCGAGGTCCTCGCCGAGCTGGCGACATGGGCCCACCCGCTATCCAGTGTCATCAACGCCCTGGTCGGCGTTGGCATTCAGGTTGAGCGGGTCAACGAATTCCCGTTCAGCCCATACAATTGCTTCCCCGGCATGGTGGAGCGTGAGCCTGGCAGGTTCTACCTCGGCCACAAGGGCAACGACGTGCCGTTGGTATACAGTTTGCGCGGGCGAAAAACCGGGTGACAACAACCATGGATGATTTCCAGCTCCTGGTCGACCTGCACAAGCCGGCCCGGCGCCAGGGACCGGGCGGTGACGCCGAGACGGAGAAGGCGCTCGATCTCGCCGGCATCGACCGCTCTGCGCCGCTGCAGATCGCCGACATCGGTTGCGGCACCGGGGCGTCGACCCTGCTGCTCGCACAGCTGCTGAAGGCCCGCATCACCGCGGTGGACTTCCTGCCGGACTTTCTCGACGTGCTGTCGCAACAGGCCGAGAAGCTGGGGGTGGCCGACCGTGTCTCGACGCTGGCGTGCTCCATGGACGACCTGCCTTTCGCCGACGAGGAACTGGACGTCATCTGGTCCGAGGGCGCGATCTACAACATCGGCTTCGCCAGGGGCGTGGCGGAGTGGAAGCGTTTCCTGAAACCCGGCGGCATCCTGGTGGCTTCCGAGATCACCTGGCTCACGGACGCGCGCCCCGCCGAACTGCAGCAGCACTGGGATCGCGAATATCCGGAGATCGACCTGGCTTCGGCCAAGATCAGGGCGCTGGAAAAGAACGGCTATGTGCCGATCGGCTATTTCGTGCTGCCGGAGCGCTGCTGGCTGGACGAGTACTACCGGCCCATGCAGGCCAGGTTCGATGACTTCCTCGAGCGGCACGGACACAGCGCCGAGGCGCGCGCCATCGTGGCCGCCGAGCAGCACGAGATCAGTCTCTACGAGACTTACCGCGCACACGTCAGCTATGGCGTGTATATCGCCAGAAAGCCGGGATAAGAAAATGACCGAGGCTGTGGCGAGGGTCGTGGCCGTGGACCGGGACGCCTACCGGGTGCGCAGCGACGGCGCGGAGATGCCCGCAGTACTTTCCGGGCGGTTCCGCTTCACCGTCGAGGCCAGCCCCGACCTGCCCTGCGTCGGCGACCAGGTCAGTGTCGAGCTCGCTGATCCGGAGCTGGCGATCATTCACGCGGTGTTGCCGCGCAAGTCGTACTTGCGCCGCAAGGCCCCGGGCAAGACCGTGGACTTCCAGATGATCGCCGCAAATATCGACATGGCGTTCATCGTCCAGTCGTGCCAGTACGACTTTAACGTTCGCCGGCTGGAACGTTATCTCGTCGTTTGCCGCGAAGGCAGCATCGAGCCGGTGATAATCCTGAGCAAGACGGACCTGGTGAGCGACCTCGAGATCGAAGGGCTGGTCGCGGCAGCTGCGGGCGCGGGGATAGAGGCCCGGATCGTGCCGCTCAGCACCGCCTCGGGCGACGGGCTGGAAGCGTTTCGCGCCCTGCTGGAACCGGGGAAAACGTATTGCTTCATCGGCTCGTCGGGCGTGGGCAAGAGCACGCTCATCAACCGTTTGCTCGGGAAGGACGAACTCGATACCCGGGCGGTCAGCGCCACCGGCGAAGGGACGCACACTACCTCGCGGCGCCAGCTGCTGGTGCTGGAGGACGGCGTGATGCTCATAGACACGCCCGGCATGCGTGAACTCGGGTTACTCGGCACGAGCGCCGGGCTCGACGAGAGCTTCTCGGACATCCATGAGCTGTCCCGCACCTGCCGCTTCGCCGACTGCAGCCATGCGCAGGAACCCGGCTGCGCCGTACGCGCAGCGATCGAGGACGGCAGGCTCAGCGAGGCGCGCTACCAGGGCTACCTGAAGCTCAGGAAAGAGACCGAATTCCATGATGCGTCCTATGTGGAGAGGCGCAAGAAGGACAAGGAGTTCGGTCGCTTCGTGAAGTCGGTCATGAAACACCATAAGCGCTGACCTTCGACCCTGGAATACCATGACAACGGCTGGAACCGGAGACTACGATGCCTCTGCCGCGTTTTTCACCCGTCTCGTCACCGCGGACCACGCTGCGCGAGGTGAGCGCGGGCGACCTGCCGGACCTGCTGGAAATCAATGGCGATCCCGAGGTCACGAGATACCTGCCGTATGAGACCTGGACATCGACTGCGGACGCCACGGCCTGGCTGGAGCGGATGCAGTCGCTTGGCGAGGGTGGCAGCGCCAGGCAGCTCGTGATCGCAAGAAATGACGACGGTAAAGTCATCGGCACCGCCTTGCTGTTCAAGTACGACGAGGGCAGCCAGCGTGTCGAGCTCGGCTACGTGCTTGGCCGCAGTCACTGGCGCCAGGGATATGCCTCGGAGGCGCTGGGCACATTGCTGCAGCATGCGTTCGGCGTCATGGGGATTCGCCGGGTGGAGGCCGAGGTGAATCCGGACAACGCAGCCTCGAACGTCTTGTTGAAGAAGCTCGGGTTCACGCATGAAGGCTTCCTGCGTGCTCGCTGGGTCGCGAAAGGCGAGACTTACGGCGTGAATATCTATGGCCTGCTCGCCGACGACCACATGCGCCGGCCTGACAGGGAAGAGGGTTAAGACATGACGCCGCGCGCAGGGAATCCCGCTGCTGCCGCGCGCGCTACCGCGGCTCCTTCATCGCGCCGGCTCATGGCGGTCGCAGGTGCGCTGGTGCCGCTCTTCTCCCTCGCCTATGCACTCGTCCTGGTCGTCGGCCTCGCCACTCTGCCGACGCCCGCGCACCCCATCCAGGACCCATGGTTCACGCTCATGGAGCTGCTCATCCTGGCGATTGCTCCCGCCATGGTCGTGTTCACGGTGGCCCTGCACGGTTGCGTGGCGGCGGAGAACAGGCACGTGGCGCTCCTCGGCATCATATTCATGAGCCTGTGCGCCGGAGTCACCTGCTGCGTGCATTTCTCCATCCTGGTCCTCAGCCGCCAGCCGGAAATCGCTGCCGCAGAGTGGGCCCCGCTGGTGCTCAGCTTCAACTGGCCATCGCTGGCTTATGCGCTGGATATCCTGGCGTGGGATTTCTTCTTCGCGCTGGCAGCGTTGTTTGCTGCGCTGGCCCTGAGAGGCGAGTGTGGCCAAGGCGTGCCCCGCGGGCTGCTCTTTGCCGCCGCGGCGCTTTCTTTCCTCGGCCTCGCCGGCGTGCCGCTGGGAGACATGAGCGTCCGCAATATCGGCATCGTCGGCTACGTGGTCCTGTTCCCGATCGCGACCGCGCTGGTTGCGCGCGCCCAAAGGAGGACGCGATGACTTCCGACCTGAAGGCGGGGATATCGCCACAGCGCCTGGCAAGGATGGCCGGCCTGCTCTACCTGGTGATCATCGTGCTCGGCCTGACGGGCGAGCTGGTGGTGCGCGCCGGCATCGTCGCCAACGGCGACGCGGCGGCCACAGCCGCCAATATCCGGGCGTCTGCGGGGCTGTTTCGCTTCGGCTTCTTCGCCGACTCCGTGATGTTGTTGTGCGACATAGCGCTGGCGGTGCTGCTGTACGTCCTGTTGCGCCCGGTCAGCAAGACGCTTGCGCTCATGGCAATGTGTTTCCGCCTGGTGCAGGCCGCGCTGATCGGCGGCAACCTGCTGCACTACCATGCGGCCATCATCGCGCTCGGCAGTCCCGAGTATGCTGCGCTCCTCGGCGCCGAGGAGCTCAATGCGCTCGCCGCCCTTTTTCTCGACCTGCACAGCCACGGCTACGATCTCGGCCTGCTGCCCTTCGGCCTGAGTTGCCTCCTGCTCGGCTGGCTGGTCTATCGCTCCGGATTCCTGCCGCGAACGCTCGGCGTCCTGCTGGCGGCGGCCGGGATCGTTTACCTCGTCGGCAGCTACACCCGCTTCCTGTTTCCCGCGCACGTCGAGACCGTAATGCCGATCTATCTCGTCGCGATCGTGGCGGAGAGCGCGATGTGCCTGTGGCTGCTGTTCAAGGGCGTCGACGCGGCAGAGTGGCAAAGGCAGGAAAGGGAAGCATGAGAGCGGTCCTCCTGGGCAACGCCGGCGCCGGCAAGAGCACCCTCGCCCGCAAGCTCATCGCGCAGCAGCCGGCGGCGCGACTGTCGCTGGACGAAGTGGCATTCGCAGGCGGCACCGCGAGGCGGCCGCTGGCAGAGAGCATCGCCGACGTGCAGCGTTTCATCGCTGCCAATGAGCACTGGATCATCGAGGGATGCTACGCGGACATCATCGAGGCGATCCTGCCGCAGTGCGATGAACTCATCTTCCTCAATCCCGGGATCGAGGCCTGCGTCGCACACTGCCACGCGCGGCCGTGGGAGCCGGAGAAGTGGGCCACCAGCGCTGAGCAGGATGAGCACCTGCAGAACCTGGTCGCCTGGGTCCGGACCTACGAGAGCCGCGCTGACGAGTACGGCCTGGCGCGGCATCGTGCGCTGTTCGATGCCTTCCCCGGCCGGAAGCGTGAGTTCACCAGCCCGGACCAGTACGCGCCCGCATGACGGCCTGCTGCAGGCCGTGTTCTACAATCCCGCAAGCCTGACCACCGGCGGAGAAACCTGATGCAGTTTGAAACCACCGGGCTCGAGGAACATTTGCGCGCGTATCGCTCGCAGCGTTTTCTCGCCTTCCCGCTGGCCGGCACCATCGCCTGGGCCATCGTCGGGCTCGCAGGGATCTGGCTGTCCACCTGGTGGGCAGCGATGGTGCTGTTCATCGCCACGGGGACCATCGTTTACCTCGGACTCGGCCTGATGCGCCTCACGGGTGAGCATGTGCCGCGTGGCGAGCGCCGCAAGAACCCCTTCGACACGCTGTTCTTCCTCGCCGTCGCGAGCGCGCTGCTGGTCTACGCGATCGCGATCCCGTTCTTCATCATCGAGCCGACCTCGCTGCCGCTGACGGTCGGGATCCTCACGGGCCTGATGTGGATGCCCACGACCTGGCTGATGGGGCACTGGGCCGGGGTATTCCATGCGGTCACCAGGACCGTCGGCATCGTGGTGTTGTGGTACGCCTTGCCCGACCTGCGTTTCGTCGCCATCCCGTTCTACATCGTGCTGGTGTACGTGGCGACGATGATCATGCTGGAGCGTCGCTGGCGAAAATCGCGGCTGCAAGGTGATGGCTGATTTCAGCCTCCCTATACCTTTCGGCACCATGGGAGCGCTCGTCGGACTGGTACTCAGCGTGGTGATGGGCCGATGGGCCGCGCGTAAGCAGTTATTGGGCGCCCTGTTCCTGGTGGTGATCGCCGTGCCGATCTGCGGCTATTGGGCGCAGGCTTTCCCGGGCCACGACGATCCGCGTATCGTGGCTGACGAGCTGCTGACGTTTCCGGTCGCCACGCTCGGCCTCCCCATCAGGAGGCATCCCGCAGCGCTTGCCGGCGTGTTCGTCACGAGCCGTATCCTCGACGGCATAAAGCCATTTCCGGCGAGTGCTGCAGCGTCCTTGCAAGGGGGCTTAGGTATCGTGCTGGATGATGTCGTCACCAACGCCTGGACCCTGTTGCTCGCAGCCGTGGGCTGGTGCTGGTATCGGCGTCGCAGCGAGGCGCGAAGCGGCCCGTCGGATCGCGTTTGACGGGGCCGGGACAGTTCGTGGCATCCTGTGGACCCATCGATGCCCGCGACCTGCCCCATGAGCACGGTTCACTATCTCGCCTACGGCTCTAACCTGCACCCGTTGCGCCTCACTGCGAGGGTGCCTTCCGCCCGTGCCGTCGGGGTGGTGGAACTGCGCGGCTATTCCCTGGCCTTTCACAAGCGTAGCGTTGATGGCTCGGCGAAGTGTCTCGTCTACGCGGACCAGGGGCCGCAGCACAGTGTCCACGGCGTCATCTATGAGTTTGATGCCCGTGAGAAGGGGGATCTCGATCGGTACGAAGGAAAGGGCAACGGCTACTACGAGCAGCGGCTGCGTTTGGCGCTGAACGGTGAGACCTACAATCCGTATCTTTACCTCGCCCGGACCACGCACATCGATCCCGGCATGGTCGCTTACGACTGGTACAAGGCGCTGGTAGCGGCGGGGGCCAGGTTTCACGACTTTCCTGCCGCGTATGTCGCCGCCATTGAAGCCGCGCCGTCGCGGCCGGATCCGGATCCCCAGCGCGCGCAGCAGAATGAAGACTTGCTGCGTTCTCTTTCTGTATCCGGGGCGTGCATGCCAACCACAGGCGCTTTCACGTGAGTATCTCCACGCCGGTAATCCGCACATTGCTGCTGTGCGATCTCGTCGCCAGCACGCAGCTTGTCGAGCGCCTCGGTGACGCCAGGGCCGCCGAGCTGTTGGCGCGGCACGACCGTGCGGCTCGCGACCTGCTGGTCGACTTCGACGGTCGCGAGATCGACAAGAGTGACGGGTTCCTGTTGCTGTTCGAGCGCCCCATCGAGGCGGTGCGTTTCGCCATCGCCTACCAGGGCAAGCTCGATGAACTGGGTACGGCCTACGGCTCTCCGGTGGTCGCCCGTGTCGGCATTCATGTCGGCGAGGTGGTGCTGCGCCAGAATGCGCCCGAGGATGTTGCCCGAGGCGCCAAGCCGCTCGAGGTCGAGGGACTCGCCAAGGCTACTGCGGCACGCGTGATGTCCCTGGCAGGAGACGGCCGCATCCTGCTTACCCGTTCCGCCTACGACCTGGCCCGCCGCGCCGCCGTCGGGATCGACGCTTGTGCCGGTTGGCGCTGGGCGGAGCATGGGCGCTATCGCCTCGCAGGCATCGATGGGCCGATGGAAGTGTGCGAGGTCGCTGGCCCGGGCGATGCCGCGCTGACGCCGCCGCAAGGCTCCAAGAAGGCGCAGCGCGAGAGGGAGAATGCGGCGACCGACGCCGGGTGCACTGAACCACTGCTGGCGGTCCTGGCCTTCGAAAACCTCTCCGCCGATCCGGAGATGGGATTCTTCTCGGACGGCGTCAGCGAAGACATCATCCAGCGCCTCACGCGCGGGGCACGCCTCAAGGTCATCGCACCGGCCACGAGTTTCCAGTTCCGCGGCGAGCGCAAGGCCGAAGCCGCCGCGGTGCTGCGCTGCACGCATGTCCTCGACGGCTCCATTCGCCGCGCAGGGTCCCGCGTGCGGGTCAGCGCGCACCTCACCGAGGCGAAGACGAACACCATGCTGTGGTCGGATCGTTACGACCGCGGGCTGGAAGACATATTTGCCGTCCAGGACGACATCACCGAGAGCATCGCAAAGGCGCTGGACCAGGCGTTTCTGAGATTCTCCCAGCGCAAGGTCGATCCTGCGGTCTACGATCTCTACCTGCAGGCCAGTCCCAAGAGCTATTCCCCAGACGAATTCGGTCCTCTCATTGCGCTCCTCGAAGTGGCCACCGAGCGTGCACCCGACTTCGCCGAGGCCTGGGGGCGCCTGGTTTACTTGCGCTCATGGCTGCATTTCTACCTTCCGTTCGCCGAGCGTCCGGCGAATGCCGAGCGCATGGCGCACGATGCTGAGCATGCCTTGGCGCTCGATCCCGAGGGCTCCTACGCCCGCATGGCACAGGCCCTCGCTCTCCCCGCCTTCGGCCGGTTCCTCGAGTTCAACACGCTCATCGAGCGTATGCGTGCGTCCCCCGGTAATAGCGACACGCGCCGCTATCTCGGCTGGGGCCTGCGCGCCATGGGCCGCGTGCGCGAGGCCCTGCAGGAAACAGAGCGCTGCTACCAGCTCGATCCGCTCAGCCTGATGTCGGCCAACATGGTCGGACTGGCGCGCATGGCGGCCGGTCGCGTCGACGAGGCGGTGCCCGTTTTTGCCGACGTCGTCGAGCGTGCCCCGGAAATGACTTTCCCCTTTTCCTGCCTGCTGCGGGCCTACGCCTTCCAGCAGGACTGGGACGCCGTCGACCGCATGCTGGTCCTGGCCGAAAAGCGCCAGTTGGGCGAGTTTCGCGAGGGTCTCAGCTTCATCCGTGCCAAGCGCGATCCGTCGCCGCAAAGAATTGCGGCCTGGTGGCGCGAGGTCGAGGATTTCGTCGGCAAAACCGGCAGCATAGACGTCGGGCGTCTTACCTACTCGGCGCACCTCGGCCTGGTCGATGAGGCGTACCAGGCGGCGGAGACTGCTGTGCTCGGACCTACCGGAACGCCCTACGACATCATGGGGCCGGACGGCTACCGGCCGACACTCATGTTCCAGGCGGGCATGCCCGAGTTGCGCAACGACCCGCGTTTCCCGCGCCTGTGCGCCCGTCTCGGCCTCGTCGAGTTGTGGATCGCCACGGGCAAGTGGCCCGACTGCGCGGACGAGGTGCCGTATGACTTCCGTGCCGCATGCGAGGAAGTCCGCGATGTGCCGAAGGAGAAATTCGGCTTCGGGGCATGATCCGTTTGCGGCAGTAACCCGCGCCTGGATGATGCGGCGCGCAACGCTCTCCGGGAACGCAAAACGCTGCTGATTGGACTAACCTCAGTCCTGTTGCCCGTTCCGCAAGTGTCCTGTCATGGCCCACCACAAGCGTAAATGCCCAAAGAACCGACGTGCCGGCTGTGCGGAGGAGAGGACATGATTGCCATTGACGTCTTCCGGGGCCTGAGCGGGGAATGGCGTGCCACGAACCGGCTGTGGCTCTCGCCGGACGATCCCGTGCGTGAATCCGACTCCCATGCCATGGTCCGGCTGGTTGGCCGGGAGCAGTTCGCGGAGATCGCGTACACATGGGCCTTTGACGGCAAGCCCCAGGAGGGCCGGATCATCCTCGGCCAGGATCCCGGCAGCCACGCCGTGAAAGCCGTGTGGTTCGATTCCTGGCATATGCGGAACGATTTCATGAGTTGCCACGGCGGCGTCGACCCGACCGGCGTCGTGGCGATCAAGGGCGTATATGCCGCGCCACCCGGACCCGACTGGGGATGGGAAATCCTCATAGAGCCGGAGCAAAAGGACGCCTTCCGCCTGTCGATGTACAACATCCCGCCCGGCGGCGAGCAGGAGCTGGCGGTGGAGGCGTTGTACGCGCGCGTTGCCGCGCCGGGAGGACCACGATGAGCAGACTTCACCATGCGATTGATTACATAGAATTCTGCGTCACCGACATGGCGCAGTCGAAGCGGTTCTACACCGCAGCGTTCGGCTGGGAGTTCAACGATTACGGCCCGGAATACGCCGGCATCCGCAAGCCCGGCGGCGAGGCCGGGGGCTTGCGTGCGGCGCCGGAGGTGGCCACTGGCGGCCCCCTCGTAATCCTCTATTCAGAGGATCTCGAAAGCTCCCTCGCCAGTGTCCGCGCCGCCGGCGGGAAGATCACCGCCGACCCATTCGCCTTTCCCGGTGGCCGACGTTTCCATTTCCTGGACCCGAGCGGAAACGAACTCGCCGTCTGGTCGGAAAGCTGAGGCACAGGGTCACCGGCGCGCGAATTTCACGCGTCAGCTGGCCTTGTCGAGCAGGCTGGAGGCTGCGTCGGGCAGGCGATGTTTCAGCCAGTCCAGGTCGAGCTTCGAGGGATGGTCGATGTACTCCTGCGGGTTGTCGGCCACTGACTCCAGGTAGTCGCGCGAGACCTTCCACTCGGTGTCGTGCTCGGATTTCCCGCGTGACTGGATCTCGAACTTCTCGTTGGAATAGCGGATGGTGAAATAGTCGAACGGCTTTTTCGGGTCCTCGTCGTAGATCGCCACGCCGGCCTTGTGGCCGTCGAGGAACTTGTCTGCCGCAGCGATCAGTCCCTTGAAGAACCCGGATTCGCGGTTCTTCTCCAGGGAGCGGTTAGTGACATCCAGTGCAGCGGTGAATAGTTCGTAAATGTCGCGGTCTGACATGTGTCCTCCTTCCCGGCAATAGGGTCCGGGGCTGAGTATCGGGCCGCGGCTCCGGCCGCGACTGCTCGTACTCAAAGTCTAGTCGGCGTGACCGGTCTTGCCACCCGGTTCCATGGGTGCACGCGCAAAACAAGGAGTTATCATCAGGTGGCGATGCTGGACACGAATCACATCGAGACCCGTTACGCCAGGAGCGGCGAGCTCAATATCGCCTACCAGGTCTTCGGCGCCGGCGAAGTTCGCGCGGGTCATCCTGCTGTACCGTCGCGTCACTGGCGAGGGATTGACGGAGCAGGCGGCGGCTGCCGCCTGCCCGCCCGCCCAGATCAGAGATCAGGCGATTTGCCCTTGCCCTGGTGCTGCGCCTCGACCGCCGCCCGCAGGTCGGCATTGAACTGCTTCACGGCGTCGTCGAAACGCTTCTGGTCCATGACCATGACGTTGAGTTCGCTGGCCAGCAGCGTGTTTCCCGGAGCAGGCAAGATCTCCGCGCGCACCGTGAGACCACACGCGCTGTTCCAGCTCATCTGTTTCTGGAACGCGGGCCGCGGCCCGTTGACGCAACGGGACCGGTGCGCGCTGTCCGCGCCCGGGATCGGTTGCTGCAGGGGATCGTAGACCCAGCTGTAGGTGACCGAACCGCGCCGGTGCCCGAGGCTGTAGTAGCCTTCCTGGTTAGCCGCCAGGTGAGGCTGGCCGTACTTCGCGACCAGCGCCTCCTGCAGTGACGCCAGGGTCGGATACTCAGCCGGCGGGAAGACAGTCCGCCGCCAGATGATCCCGGCGCGTTCTGCGTCCGGCAGCCCGGTGAAAGCGACGATGAACTCCTCGCTGACGTTGTGTAGCAGCGCAAAGCCATAGCCCCCGTCTTCGCATGCGTCACCGCCGGCCAGGCGCGCCTCGGCAGGACAGGCGTCGCCGTTCGCTGCGCGCAGCAGCTGGCGCGTGGGTTGCCCCTGGCTCTTGATGGCCCAGGCTTCGGCAGTGTCGAAATTGACGATGTCGCCGCGGCATTCCAGCAGGGCCTCGACGTCCGCGAAGCTCATCCCCGGGCGCAGGTCGGCGACGTCGTCGACAGGCCGACCGGGGTCGCGTGCCGCCAGCGCGGGCGTGTGCGGACACTGGCGCGCGGCCGCCTGCTTGCGACGCTTCTCACGCGCTGCTTCGAGTGCCTCGACCTCGGCCCCCGCTTCCGCCAGCGCGGCCGCCTGCCGGCAGGTTCTGCCGGCGGCCTCTGTCTTGTCGAGGGCAGCCACCAGCCTGGGATTCGACAGCGCTCCCATGGCGATCTGGCCCTGGGCCTGTTGGCTGGCGCCAACCATGCTCTCGGCGAACTCGACGAGCATCGTGAACCCTTCCTCGTCGAGTTCCGCTGCCAGCACGTCCCCCTGGCAGGCGCAGTATGGTTCGGCGTCGCCGCCCGCAACACAGGCGGCAACGTAACGGGCCTGGTTTTTCTCGGCGCTGCTGCTGCAGGCGGCGACCAGCAGCATCAATCCCAGAGTGCAGACGCGTCGCCCGTTCATGCCGCAGCCGCCCTTTGCTTCGAGTGCAGCAAAAAGGCCAGCCCGCCGGAGACGATCAGCAGGGCCGTGAAAACCACCGCCTTGCCCTGGAACAGGACGGGAAGGATGCCGGCGCCGAGCAACAGCGCCCCGGCGAGCTGGTACTTGCTCTTCACGACGAGGAACGCGCCGACGAGACCGACGAAGGCGCCGATCACCAGGATGATTGCTGCGGTGCCCATCTGGTCCAGCGACTGACCCTGCGCCGCGGCCATTTGATACGCGGTTGCACGCTCCAGTTCGCTCAGGCCGCTGAGCGCGCTCAGGCTGTTGAGCCAGTTGACGCCGAGAAAGCCGGAGGCCAGTGCCCCGAGGATGGCCAGAATGATGACTGCGATTTTCATGTGCTTGTCCCTCTCCTCATGATGCGTTGTGCGCCATGAGGATGGCGCATGCGCACACACAAGCCGTCACGGTTTGCTAACGAATTTCTAACGCGCTAGAGTTCCTCGGCGAATCAGCGACTTGTGGCGCGTCCCGTGCAGCATTGCTAGGCCCGCGCCATGCGCTGACGATGGGGTGATTGCCCCGGGACACGTTCCTTGCAGGGAGCGACCTGTCCAATGAGTGATTCCGAGCCTACGCGCCAGGGGACGCTTTACCTCTACCGCTTCGGGGCGGCGGAGTTCGACGAGTCACGATTCGAACTCCGCGTGTCAGGCCTGGCAGTCGATCTCGAACGCCGCCCCCTCGAAGTGCTGCGCATTTTGCTGCACAACGCCGGCGAGGTCGTAACCAAGGAAGAGTTACTCGACACGGTCTGGGAAGGCCGAGTGACGGTCGAGAACGTGCTCGCCAACGCGGTCGCCAAGCTTCGCAAGGCGCTCGGCGAGGCCAACGCCAGCTTCATCGTCACCAAGCCGCGCATCGGCTACCGCTTCGACGGCAAGGTCGAGCGCGTCGCGACCGGCCGGCGTCTGGTCAGCCGCCTCGACCTGGCCGCTGATCAGGCTGTGTCGGGGCGACCTAATTTCCGTCTCGCACGCCAGCTCTCCAGCACGGCCGGCAGCGAGGTCTGGCTGGCGATACACGACAAGACTGGCGAGCCGCGGGTATACAAGTTCAGCACGGACGGGGAACGGCTGGCTGCGCTCAAGCGCGAGGCGACCCTGGCGCGCGTGCTGCGCGAGACGCTCGGTGAACGCGCCGATATGGTGCGGCTGATCGACTGGAATTTCGCCACCGAGCCGTTCTTTCTCGAGTGCGAATACGGCGGGCAGAGCATGCTGGAGTGGGCCGACCACGACGGCAGGCTGGCTGCGCTGGCGCCAGGGGAGCGGCTGGGCCTGGCGCTGCGCGTGATCGAGGCGGTTGCTGCGGCCCACGACGTCGGTGTGCTGCACAAGGACCTGAAGCCGGCCAACATACTGATCGACGACGACGGGACTGGCGGTCTCCGAGTGCGGCTCACCGATTTCGGCAGCGGCCGCCTGATGGAGCCGGGGCGGCTCGACGAGCTGGGCGTCACTCCCATGGGCCTTACGCGAACCCGCGACGCCACGAGCGACTCGAGTTTCGGCACGCCGCTGTATATTGCGCCCGAGATCATTGCCGGCGAGGCGGCGACGGCCAAGAGCGATGTCTACGCGCTCGGCGTGCTGCTGTACCAGATTCTCGCGGCGGACCTGCGCCGACCGCTCACGACCGGCTGGGAAGACGACATCGCCGACGAGCTCCTGGTTCGGGACATTGCCAGGGCGACCGCCGGCAACCCCGCCCAGCGCATCGCGTCGGCGGCCGAGCTGGCGCAGCGCCTGCAGGATCTCGAACAGCGCCGGGCCGAGCGCGCCCGGGTCGAGGAGACGGAAAAACGCGCGCTCGCTGCGCAGGCAGCGCTGGATCGCGCGCGCTCGCGGCGTCCCTGGGTGATGGCGGCGGGGCTGGTGCTTCTCGTGGGGGTGACGGCCAGCAGCATGCTGTTCCTGCGCGCGCGGGAGGCCCAGCACATGGCACAGGAACAGGCCGCGCGCGCCGAGGCGACGGCGACCTTCCTGCGGGACATCATGCTCAACGCCGATCCGCGCGAGGCCGATGCCGGTTATGACGCCACCCTGCGCGATGCACTGTCCCGCGCCGCCGATCGCATCGAGGCCCGGTTCGCGGCTGATCCCGCCATGGAGGTTTCGATCCGCGAGACGGCGGGCGAGATCTACACCGGCCTGCAGGATTTCAGGACTGCGGCGGAACACCGCCGCCGCGTGGCGACGCTGCTCAACCGGATGCTCGGTCCGGTCCATCCGCGCACGCTCGAAGCGCGCTACCGGCTCGGCGAGTCGCTGGTGAACGCGTCGGCCTACGCGGAGGCCGGCGAGATCATCGACGCGGCCGACGCGGATGCCGCTGAGGCCGGCGCGGAGAACGACGCTGTCGCGCTTGCTGCGGCGCGGGCGCGCGGCCGCCTGCACCTGATGCAGGCCCAGATCGAGCCGGCGGTGGCCGAGTACGAAGAAGCGCTGATGCGTCTCGATCGAGCCGCGCCGGACAACGCCCGGGCCAGGCACGGCCTGATCCTGGATCTCGCCCAGGGATATGTCAGGATCGGCCGCCAGGACGAGGCGGTCGAGTTGCTCGAGGAGCTCCAGGACAGCGCGCGCTTCGCCGAGGCCGGCGTCCCGGCCGCGCGCCGCGCCACGGCGAGACTCCATTATGGCGCCGCCCTGCTGCATGCGGGCCGCCTGTCCGACGCCGAACCGGTGCTCAACCAGGCGATCATCGAGCTGGAGGAGGTTTTCGGCCCGGCGTCGACCCAGCTGGCCGAAGGCAAGAGTGTGCTCGGCAATCTCTATGCAGCCGACGGCCGCTGGGCCGAGGCCTTGCCTTTGATATCGGTGGTGCGCGAGACCGCCTGCGCCACCCAGGGGTCGGAGCATCTCACCTGCGTGATGGCCGGTGGCAATGAAGGCGTCATCCTGGTCCAGCTCGGCGATGCCGGCAGCGCCATTCCCAAGCTCGTGGCTGCACGCGACGTGTTCGAGCGCATGATGGGTCCCGGCACGCCCGGCGTGCAGGTGATGAACTACTACCTGGCGCAGGCGCTGCTCGGCGCCGGCGACAGCGGCGCGGCGGCGGCCCTGATCGAGGGGCTCGATCCCGCCCAGCTTGCCGCCGGCAGCCCGGGCGAGGAATGGCCGGCACGCATCGCTGCGCTGCGGGGCTGGTCAATGCTGCTCGAGGGCCGCCACGAGGACGGCGCTGCGCTGCTGGAACAGACCATCGCGGACATGGAGCGCGACGGCATGCAGGACTGGATCATCGCGCCGTTCCGCGCAGCGCTCGGTCACGGGCGCTTATAGCTCCCCGGCGTTACTATCTGCAGACGATTTTCGTCGGAGGCAGGCAGGAATGAAGGCCGCTGGCCTGGCGTTGGCATTAATGTGCGGCCTGCCCGTCGTGGCGGCCGCGGAATCTGCAGCGGCCGAAGTCATTGCCGACGCCGGCGTTACGGCTGAACTCGACGGCCGCGACGCGATTTTCTATGCCATCGACCTGGAGGACGGGCGCCGTT
>CAYPTW010000043.1:0-21687 GCA_964413755.1 uncultured Thioalkalivibrio sp.
GCAGTCGCTGACGGCCTGACGCTGGAGATATCGGCGATCTGTGGCGGTGTTCCAGGCTGCGTATCGGACCTGTTCATCGACAACCTCATCGTCGAAATTGTCGGCCCCTGAGTTCGATGCCGGTCTTTTCTGAAGCACGAAGAATGCATAAACATCAAAGAGTAGTCGCTATGGCGAAATCGAGATTCTTCAACCGTGTGGCCGTCCTTGGCAGCTTGCTGGCCGTGGCGCTGGTCCTTGCCGCCCCAGGCGTGACTCACGCACAGGTGAACAAGGTCGAGACCTACAAGGACGAAAAGGGCTGGAAGCTCAAGGTCGACGGCGAGGACTTCTACGTCAAGGGCGTGGTCTGGGGCTACTCGCCACGCGGCCAGAACTACAGCTACGGCCTGTTCAACGAATCCGACGACTTCATCCGCAAGGTGCTCGACTACGAGTTCGGCCTGATGAAGAAGATGGGCGTGAACACCATCCGCAGCTTCACGACGATCCCGCCCAGGTGGGTGGAATACATCTACCGTGAACACGGCATCATGAGCGTCGTCAATCCGCTCATGGGCCGTTACGGCTATAGCATCGACGGGCAATGGGTGCCCTTCACCGACTACTCTGATCCGCGTACCCGGGAGATCCTGAAGCGGGACATGCAGGAGTTCGTGCGCCGCTACAAGGCCACCCCCGGCGTGCTGATGTTCGCATTCGGCAACGAGAGCAACTATGGCCTTTCGTGGTCGAGCTTCGAGATCGAGAACCTGCCGGAGGGCGAGCAGAACACGGCCAAGGCACGCTACCTGTACAGCCTGTACGAGGAAGTCATTTCCGCGGGCAAGGAGATCGCCCCGAACCACCCGTTCAGCATTGTGAACGGTGACATCCAGTACATCGATCTCATCGCGGAGCTCGTTCCGTCCCTCGACATTCTCGGCAGCAACGTCTACCGCGGGACCAGTTTCACCGACCTCTGGCAGCGTGTCGACGAGAAGCTCGACCTGCCGGTCGTGTTCTTCGAGTTCGGCAGCGACGCGTTCAATGCCCGCACCTTCCAGGAGGACCAGGCAGCCCAGGCCCTGATCCTGAAGGAGCAGTGGCAGGAGATGTACAACAAGGCCTACGGCAACGGGGAAGAGGGCAACTCGATCGGCGGCTATATTTTCGAATGGCGCGATGAGTGGTGGAAGTACCTGCAGACGGAAAACCTCGACATCCAGGATACCAATGCCTCGTGGTCCAACCAGGCGTACCTGTTCGATTGGACCCCGGACGGCAACAACATGAACGAGGAGTGGTTCGGTATCACGGCGCTCGGCGTTCCGAATGCCGAGGGCGTGTACCAGGCGGTCCCGCGCATGGCCTACGATGTGATGAAAGAGATCTTCTCGCTGGATCCTTACGAGGCATCGCGTAGCGAGATCAACGCGATGTTCGCCAACATGGATGTGGAGTATTACGAACTGAAGGGCGACGTGCGTCGGGTGAAGGCCGACGCCGACGAGTCAATGCGCACCCTGAGGTTTACGGGCGGCAGACTGCAGGCGGAATTCGTGGCGCGTGGCGAGGATCAGCCCATCGAGGAAGACGGGGAGAACGCCATCGAGTTCAGTGACGGCCAGATGGTGTTCCTGGACTTTGCTTTCAACCCGAACTCCAAGCTGAACGGGCAGTTCACCCTGAACGTTCTCGGCGACGTGGCCGACAAGCGGCCGCTCGAGTTCACCTACGGTGACCGGGGGCTGGAACGCGAGATCTTCGTGGCTACTGAAGAGATCGAGGGCATTCAGCGGACTCCGATCAAGATCGACGACGGCCGGCGCATAGAGATCTACGATTTCAGCGCGGAGTACGAGGGCGAGGCGTTCGACCTGGAAGCCTTCTATCATACGCCGCGGTTCCATTGGGGCTATGAAGGGGACTTCTTCGGCCTCGTGCAGGAGGCGACCGACATTTCGGGTATCGATATCTGGGACGCCAACGCGCCTTCCGGTGTCGAGATTCGGGGCAAGGGCAGCTTCGACGGGCTGACACTTTTGTTCGGTCCCGAGATCTACTGGGGCGCCAACCCGAAGTTCGTCGTGAAGTATGACTTCGACCTCGCTGACATGGGCTGGACCTTCATCCACTCCGAGGACGTTGCGCGACTGGGCAGCGCCGTCGGCGGTGCCGGGCAAACCGAGCGCCAGTCCAGGCAGACGACGATCTACGGCAAGAAGGAGTTCGGGAACGGCCTGGAGCTGGAACTCGGCGGGATCATGTCCGCGACGGAGAAGGTCGGCGAGGCCTTCGACCGCGTGGACAGTAACGGGGACATCTACCTTGACGAGATCGATTGGGAGGATACCCTCGGCTTTAAGGCCAAGGTCACCTTCCCGCTCATGGGCACGCGCACCTACTTGTCGGCCCACCATGCAGGCCTGGTCGCCGACGGTGGACAGGTGCTCAAAGTCTACGGCGTTTCGGACCCCAGCAATCTCCCTTACTCCGGGCTTGGCAACAAGCAGGAGTACGAGGCCGGAATGCAGATGTTCTTCGGGAACTGGATGGTCTTCCCGCGGCTGATGTACCGGGATAACCTGGTTCACGCCAACCCGCTCATCGAGCCGGAGATCATCGACGGCATCCTGTACCCGGGGACCAACCCGCGTAACCGCGACGCCGATCCCTTCGCCGTCCTCGGCAACCGCGAGGCGCGCGCCGCCGAGATCTTCTTTACCTGGGATCCCACCGGTGCAACGCCTTACTACGACTGGGACAACGAGTGGCGGGAGGACGCACCGTTCGCAATCGATTTCGGTGGCACTTACACGGAATTCCCGACCTTTACGGATTCCTACCTCTTCTTCTTTGCGCCCAACGAGTCCAACGCGGCATTCGGAGAAGGTTTGCCGGCCGAGGACGTCTGGACGGTCTCGAGCCGAGTGACCTTCAATACGAAGAACCGGACCAAGCTGATATTCAAGGGCCTACGCGGCTTCCAGCAGTCCACGGGCAGCCCCACCGGGGGCACCCGCGACTTCTGGGAACTGCACGGCAAGGCCGTCTGGGGTGGTAAGCACACGCTCGAGGGGTATTTCCTGAAGGATGCCTGGGGGCCGTACGACTTCTACCGCCAGTTCAATGTGACGTTCCCGGAACAGATCAAGCTGGATTACTCGTACCTGCTCGGACCGGGCTTTTCAGCGATCACTGACAGGGTGTCACAGGATCAGGCGACCAAGATCGGTGTCCGTGCCCTGTACCGTGCCTTCGACGAAAACTCGCTGGCCGAGGAAGAGTATCCGGGCAGCGACTACATCTTCAGCGTGAATGTCTATTTCATCTACCAGTTCTAGCGAAGTGCATGTACAGCCGAGGTAATATTCGAATGAGAGCGCTGAATCGACAACATGCCGGACCGTCTCGCGGCAAATACCGGTTTCTTGCCCTGATCGCGACGGCAGCGCTGGTCGCTGCCGGCTGCAGCGGCGAACCGGACGAGAATGATGGCGAGGTGATCAATTCCATCGTCCTGCCGACGGACGTGGTCCTGGATCTCTATTGCGAGGACGTTGGCGTCCACCCGGAGACCTGCGTCCTGGACGACCCGGAGAATCCGTTCGCGACGACCACCATCATCGAGTTCGACGTCAACAATCCGGACGCCGATAACAAGTTCGACTTGTTCAACTCCCTGCCGCCGGGGCCGTCAGGCGCGAAGGCTCGGTTCTACTTCTGGGCGACCGCGCTGGCTCAGCGCCCCTCTGGGGAGAACCAGTATTACACTGCGCTTGCACTGCACGAGCTGTATGACGCGAACAGCAACGCCATCTCGAGCGATGAGCTGGTGCGTGAGCAGGCCCTGAAAGCCTACCGCTCCATGCTGGACAACTTTTTCGGTTCCGTTACCGTGTTCGAGTGTTGCCCGGCGGCGAGCCCTGACGGCGAGCCCGTGCCATTCTCGGTTCCGCTCAACGAACTCACAGCGGATGCCCTGTACCGCACGGACGCTACGGGCTTCCGGCGCGTGGTTCCGGGTGACCCGATCCTCGTGTTAGAGGTCCTGCTGGACTGGGGATATTCCTATCAGCCGGCCACGCCGCCAGACTTCAACAACGGGGTGGTGTCAGTCAACGGGGGCTGAGCCGGCGCGAGGCGCGCGGCAAAATCCTCACCAAGGCCCTGCTGAACGCGGGGCCTTTTCTTTTCTGTAATGGGCTCAGGACGGCTACTCGGCCGGCGCCGGGCCGGTCGACTCGCGAATGCGCAGCTGCGCCGGCACAACGGTGACGCCATTGCCCAGGGAATCTTTGCCTGAGCCGTCCACCAGCGCCATAGTGGCCAGCTCCGCCATCGCAGCGAGCGGCTGTCGGATGGTCGTCAGGCGCGGGTAAATCTGGCGCGCCAGCGCAATGTCATCGCAGCCCGCCACCGAGAGCCGTGCCGGAATTTCGATGCCCAGCTGTGCCGCGACGCGCATCACGCCTGCCGCCATGTCGTCGTTCGCCGCGAAGACCGCGGTCGGGGGCTTCTCGGAGCGCAACAGCCGCCAGGCACACTCTTCGCCGGAACCGACCGAGTTGTCGCCCTGCTCGACCAAGTCCTTCTCGAGTGGCAGGCCGCTGGCGCGCAAGCCGTCAACGAATCCCAGGTAACGGTTGCCCACCGCCTTGTGTTGACGATTTCCCTTGATGAAAGCGATACGCCGATGCCCCAGGGAGGCGAGATATTGCGTCATTTCCGCACTGATTTCACGGTCGTTGGTAGCCACGCAATACTGGTTTCCATCCTGTCGCCCGGGAGAAAGGCGCACAAGAGGAGTACCGCTCGCCTGGATCGCTTCTACGATACGGGGCATGTTGGATAGGGGCGCAGCCAAAACCACCCCGGTGGGCCGGATGTGCCTGATCAGCGCTTCGAGTTCCGCAACCACGTCCTTGTTGCGATAACGGCAGGGATGAATGAGCAGCTCGTAGTTAGCCGCGCGGCAGGCGCGCAAGGTGCCCTGTTGCAGGCGAATCACATAGCCTGAGCTCGGCACCTCGTAGGCGCTCGGATCGTCATAGACCAGCGCGATGAGACGGGCGCGTTGGCTGGCCAGGTTGCGCGCGAACTGGTCTGGGCGGTAGCCGAGCTCTTCGATGGCCTGTTCGACTTTCTCCCGCGTCGCATCCCGGACATTGGGCTCGCGGTTGACGACCCGCGATACGGTCTTCGGCGAGACCCCGGCAAGGCGGGCGACGTCATCGATCCTGGGTTTCGCCATTTCATCCGGTCTCGTGAGCTGGGATATGTATGCTGTTACCAGTACTTGGGTTTGCCGTCCTTGTCGAGCAGGCCCCAGTAGGCGCCGACATCCCCTTCCGCCGCGACTTTCCAGGGTTCATCGAAGGCCGAGAAGTAGAACATCTCGATCTCGTCCTCGTGTGCCCAGCGGCAGGTGTCGATAAAGTATTTCAGGGCATTCTCGTAGGACGGCTCTGCGCCCCCGGTGGCCTTGCCGATGGTGGGCCAGCCCGTTTCACTGACGATAACACGCTTGCCCCCTGCGACCCTGGCCACGCGCTGGTACATGTCCTTCATGTAGAGGAGCGCATACGGGGCGGGGCATCCCTCCCAGAACGGATAGCAATTGGCGAGCAGCACGTCGCAGGCGGCCGTGATGCGAGGATGGTCGACGAACTCGAAGTAGGCGTCCACGTAGCCGACCGGCACGTCCGGGACTGCCGCCTTGGCGCGTGCAAGGTAATCGAGCAGTTCGTCTTCCGTGAGGTCGCCGCGCAGCAAGACCTCGTTCCCGACGGCAAGTATGGAAGCGTGCCCGGCCTGCGCCACGGCAATTCCATTCGCCAGCTCGCGCTCGTTCAAGTCGCGATCGTCGCCCAGCCACACGCCGACCATGGTCTCGAGACCCTTGCCGGCGGCGAGCGCCGGGATGAGCTCGTTGCCGTCGGTGCAGGAAAAGCTCCGGATCCATTTCACCCACGGTCGGATAAGCTCCAGGCGCTGTTCCACCTGGCCGGCCTCGATGATGTCGCCGGGCGACTGGTGCGGAAGATAAGGGCTGAAGCAGATTCCGTGGATGCCCTCGTCCAGGATCTCCCGCGCCAGCTCTCCAAGTTCCCGGGTAGTCATCCCGGAGGTATCGATGCCGGCCAACGGCAGTTTTCTCTGGTACAGGTTCGACATGTGCGGTCTCCTGCGCTCGCGCTAGGCGAACAGTTCATGCGACGCCAGGCGCAGCTCGATGCAGCGGATGCGGCCGCTGCGGCCGAACAGGTCGGCGCTGTCTTCCCGGGACAAAGATTTGCGGTGCAGCCGGGATGTGTTGCCGTCATCGTAGGTGACGCTCAGCACGCTCTCGGCCTCCCGGTGCAACCTGTAGACGACCGGCACCTGGCACCAGGTGAACGCCATGGCATCGGCCGGAAGTTCGAGTTCCTGCCACGCGCCGTCGACATCGAGATGGCGGAATACGCCGGGCTCTTTCCTGAACTCCTGCGCCCTGAGCAAGGACGGCTGGAAGCGCGCGACGCCGCCGGACACTCTCACGCCGAGTTCGCCGAATCGGGTCAGGACTTCCTCCTTCACCTGGCCGGTCATGCCCGGCTGCTGCGCACCGGCATGACGCGGGGTGTGCGAGTAGGGATCAGTGGGGAAGGCGCCGTATTCCGCGGGGCTCTTGTTGAAGCCGATACCGGCGCGGATGCGGTAATAAAGCCTGCCGAGGCGCTGGCAGGTCTCGGCGTCGGCATCCGCGTCCAGGGCCATGAAATAGCTTTCCTGCGCGGCAAGCAGGAGCTTGGCCACCATGTGCCAATAGATGGAGCCGAGGCCTTCGAATGCGAACATCGTGCCCGATCGGCCGGTGAATGCGCGATGGTGGAAGACCGTTTCGAACAGTTCATTCAGTTGTGGCCGTGCCGCCTCGAGCACCTCGCCGTAGTCGGCGAGCAGTCGATCGATCTCGGCGTCCAGGTCGCGCGCGTTACGAAACTCGGAGCTGAACCGGTAGCATCCTTCGGCGTCGCGCAGGACGATGCGCTCATCGCCCCGGGCAAGCATGCTCTCGAGCACGGGCAGGGCGGCCACCTGCTCGGGGGGTATGCGGTTCTTGTCCAGGAACCTGGGCAGCGTGCGGTCCGGGTAGAGGAGGAAGCTGTCCTGGTCCGGACGATACAGCGGGCTCGAGTAGAGCGCCTCCAGCAAGTGCGCCGCTTCGCCCGGCGCTACGACGCCCGAACTGAGTGCTGCGACCTGGCCCTCGAGCATGGGGTACAGCGTCTCCACCCTGACACCGGCCTGGCGCAGGTCGAGCAGGTTGTAGGAGTGGTAGAGCCCGTCCTCGCGACGATTGTTCAGGATGCTGTGATCGATCGCGGCGAGGGCCTGCTCGAGCAGGCGGTTGATTTCGCCGACAGGTACCTTGGCCTGGCCCGAGAAGCCGTCCTGCGCGTAGACGGATTTCCGGTAACGACTGGCCGCCTGTCCGAGCTCGGACAACGACTCGAATCGGAGCGCGGGGTCAACGGGCCCGGATCCAAGCTTCGCGCAGAGTTTTCCGAGGGCCGCGGTGGTTTCGCTCAGCCATGCCGCCACCTCGGAGGAGATTTCGAGGCTGCCGTCGGCCCCGGCCAGCAGGTCTGCCAGGAAGTGCACGTAGCGGCGCATGTGGCACAACGTCACCATGGAAAGGCCGTGACCCACGAGCGCGTTGTTGGCGTCGTTCCATTCCGGTCGCTGGGTGTTCATCCAGACGCCGCCGTCGACGACCAGGTTGCCGAGCTTGGCGAGCAAAGGCACCAGCAGCTTCTCTGCCAGCGTGACGAGGTAAACCTCTCCATCGGCATCGAGGATGAGTTTGCCGTCAGCGCCCACTGCAGCTACGCGTCGCTCGATCTCTTCGGCCAGCGGCTCGTCGTAATCGACGGTTTCCTGCGGATCCCGCAGCAGGGCATCGAAGGGCCGGATGCGATACGGCACATTGGCGTAGCAGAACAGGCGTTCCTGCAGCAGCTGGTTGAGCCGCGCGGGGTAGAAGCTGCGCGACAGTTCGAGCAGGCGCAACAGGTACACGATCTGGTGGTCGCCCCAGTAACCGATGTAGCTCCATGGGTCGTCGGGTTCCTCGACTTCCCAGTCGATCCCTTCCTGCGTGATGCGGTAGGGGTTGTAGCCGTCCATGGTGGACGCGTTCACGAACCGGGCGATGATGCTGTCGAGGAACGCGGGAAAGCTGAATGACAGGGCTTCCCAGTTCTGGAAGATGTCGCGCCAGTTCCCTTCATACGCCAGGATGTCCTTCCCGTACTCGTCATGCAGGCGGATGGCGAACTGGTTCCATGGGCGGCTGGGATCGCCATGGCGCCGGCCGAATGTAATGGGGAGGTACTCGCCGGCCAGTCGTTGCAATTGCGGGTCGCCGCTGCTCTTCGCCGCGGCCAGCAGTTCCTCGAGCGTCAGCCGCTGCGGCAGGGACTCCAGCAGGGCACGGTTCCGGTCGTGGACTGCGCGGTTGAAGTGCTTGATGGTGCGCGCGAAATGCCCTGAGCGGATCGAATACTGGTCGAAAAAAATACCCCCGCGCAGGACATTGAAAAGCACGTTGGCGTAATGGTGTTCGGCGACGTTCTCTTCTGCCGTGGCCTGGAAGCCGTCGGCGGCGGCGAGGATACGCGCCAGGCGATCGGAGCCGTCTTCTATCGAAGCCGCCACCGCGTCCCGCAGTTCATCGGGGTTGCGTAGCTCGAGGCGCAGGGCGACGACGTCCTTCTGGCCCTGCGAAGTGTTGGCGACGATCATCCATTGCTGCACGGCGCCGGGCCCGAGGTCCAGCGGACCGCATACCAGGTACGCGCCGCGGATACCGCGCGTGTGGCGCTCTTGCGTGGGATCTTCGCCGGCACGGAAGGCGTCGATCTGTTCCGAAGAAAGCAGGATCGTCGGTTCTTCCAGGCCGAGGCAGAACAGCGTGGTCGCCTTGAGCGACTCACTCGGCTCGGCACGATCGGTGATGGCCGAGTACAAGCTCAGGATCGCCAGGCTGCTGTCGTCGTCCAGTTCCGCCCACTTGTAGGCATCGACCAGGTTACTGACGTTGGTCTGGGTGAAAAGGGGCGTGTTCGCGGGAAGCAGGTTCTGCAGGCCGTCCAGCACGTCGATCCTGAGCCTGCGGGCGCCAAGGTTCTCGATTTCGCACTGCCGGACGAATCCGTAGCGTCGGCTGGTCATCCAGGTACAGCGGAACGCCAGGCAGAGTTCGTGGTTGATCTCTTCGAGGCAGACCTTGTTGCCGAGCGCGTTCTTGTAGAGGTTGCGGGTCAGGGATGGACCCAGCAGTTGCTCGCCGTTGAAGGGTTCCCAGTTCACCGGCGTGTCGCCGGCGTGAACGCGCAGCACCGTGCGGCCGCCCGTGTGACGTCCGCATTCATGGATCTTGTCCACGGTGATGTAAGGGAACAATGCGTTCTGGGGCGACACGCGCCCGGCAGTCAGACCGCCCGTCGAAGACAGGAACAGCCAATGGTCGTCGTCCGACACCATGCTGACGAAGAAGGGCGGCATTCGATTGACGTTGCGGATAGCGTAAAAACGCTCGCCTGCAATATCGACGAATTCGCCTTCCACGGCGTGATCTTCAGCGATCCCACTCGAGGCAACTTTCACGTCCACGATATCCCCCAAAAACCAGCGGCGCCGGGTGCAGCATTCGGGTCCCGCTTGGCGTCCTTGCGCGGAATCCCGTGCGGCTGCGCACCCGGTCGATTCTAGTCAATACTGACAGCGCTGTCAGCCGGATTTGCGGTGTTTCTGCCCGGAAGGCGGTTTCCCTGCAGTGGCAAGGCATCAGCGACAGGCGCCTGGTCTTCGGCTGCAGGGGCCCGGCGGCCAAGGGCCCGGCTACCTTCACAAATCCCGGCCCGTTGGCGCGCACAGATGGGCGGGTTCGCCGCAACCCGGAGCAAAGTTGACAGCGCTGTCAGCCGTGGTTAAATCTGGGGCTTGAAGTTCCCTGTTGCCGTGCAGCAGCAGTCTGATCGGAGTGGGCAAAAATGAACCTGAGGCGTGATATCACCGTGACCATTCTTGTTGCCGCCGCTCTGACCCCATCCGGCGGCGCAGCCCGGGACGCCGCGGCGGAAGTCAGCTGGGCGGTTAACGTCGGCGGTCCGGCATTCGTCGCCTCGGACGGCACCCGTTACGAGGCCGAGTCGTCGATCAGCGGCGGGTCACCAGGAACGCTGGCCGTGGTCAAGGGATCCCAGGACCCGGTGCTGTACCAGACCTTTCGCGAAGGCGATATGCGGGTAGAGCGCCCGCTGGCAAACGGTGCTTACGACATCACCTTTCATTTTGCGGAGCACGAGCCAATCGAGGGCGGAGAGCGGGTGTTCGACGTCCTGGTAGAGGACAGGCCCGTGATCCAGGGGCTGGACGTCATGAGCAGTCGTGACGGCAAGGTCTTTTCCGCCCTCACGGTCACCATTCCCCGGGTGGAGATCACCGATGGCATGCTGGATGTCCGGTTCTCGGCCAGCGCCAGGCAGCCAGTCCTGAGCGCGCTACTCGTGCGACCGGCGCAGGTGCCGCGCACAGGCTGGGAAATGGTGTGGAGCGACGAGTTCGAGACGGACGGCGCGCCCGACCCGCTGAAGTGGAACACCGATGTGTGGCCGGCGCGTGTCGTGAACGATGAAGACCAGGCCTACACGGCCCGCCCGAAGAACTTGCGCGTGGAGAACGGGCACCTCGTCATCGAGGCGCACAAGGAGGCATACGAGGGGGCCGACTACACGTCGGCGAGGATCCATACGCAAGGCAAAGCCGATTTCCTTTACGGGCGCTTTGAAGCGCGCGCCATGGTGCCGCGCGGCAAGGGGACCTGGGCGGCGATCTGGATGCTGCCGAGCGATCCCTTCCGCTACGCGAGCACCTGTGGCGAGGGCGACACCTGGCAGGGCAGCGAGACCTGCGACGCCTGGCCCAACTCGGGCGAGATGGACATCCTGGAGCACGTCGGTTACGAGATGGGGCATGTTCACGGCACGGTGCACAACCGCGCCTATTACTGGATCAACTGGGAGCAACGCAAGGGCCGGATCCTGCTGGACGATATCGACAAGGAATGGTTTGTCTACGCCATGGAGTGGACGCCGGAGAAGGTCGACATTTTCGTGGACGACACCCTGTACTTCACTTACGTGAACGAGAACCGCGGCTGGGAATCCTGGCCTTACGATCATCCTTTCCACCTGATCATCAATCTCGCCGTGGGCGGCGCCTGGGGCCGCGCGGGCGGCGGTATCGACGACGAAATATTTCCGCAGAAGATGCTGGTCGACTGGGTGCGGGTCTATCGACGGGCTGGCAGCGAATGAACGCGGCGCACAATTGCCGTGGTCGGTTTCGATGGAGGATCAAGGCATGAAGAAGAGCGAGGGTCACGGCCCCTTATCCGAGCAGGAACTGCGGCGCATGGACGCCTACTGGCGCGCGTCCAACTACCTCTCTGTCGGGCAGATCTACCTGCTCGACAACCCCCTGCTGCGCCGGCCGCTGCAGCGGGAGCACATCAAGCCGCGCTTGCTCGGGCACTGGGGCACCTCGCCCGGCCTGAACATGCTTTACGTGCACCTGAACCGCGTCATCCGCAGGGATGACCTCGAAATGATCTACATCATCGGGCCCGGCCACGGCGGCCCGTCCCTGGTGGCCCACGGCTACCTCGAGGGTACTTACAGCGAGGTCTACCCGGAGATCAGCCAGGACGAGGAGGGCATGCGCAAGCTGTTCAAACAGTTCAGCTTCCCCGGCGGCATCCCCAGCCACGTGTCGCCCGAGACACCCGGCAGCATCCACGAGGGCGGGGAGCTGGGTTACGCGCTGAGCCACGCCTACGGCGCTGCCTTCGACAACCCGGATCTCGTGGTGGCCTGCATCGTCGGCGACGGCGAGGCCGAGACCGGGCCGCTGGCAACCGGCTGGCACGGCAACAAGTTCCTTAACCCGGCAAGGGACGGTTGCGTGCTGCCGATCCTGCACCTCAACGGCTACAAGATCGCCAATCCCTGCTTCCTGGCGCGCATTCCGCAGGAGGAACTGCAAAAGTATTTCGAGGGTATGGGCTACAAGCCGCTGTTCGTCATCGGCGACGATCCCGATGACGTGCAGCAGCAGCTGGCCACGGCGCTCGACACTGCACTGGCCGAGATTCGCGCGATCCAGGCCAATGCGCGCGAAAAGGGTGACCTGCGGCGCCCGACCTGGCCGATGATCGTGTTCCGCACGCCCAAGGGCTGGACCTGTCCGGCTGAGATCGACGGCAAGAAGTGCGAGGACTACTGGCGCAGCCACCAGGTGCCGATGGGTGACATGAGCACGGCGGAGCATGTCGCAATCCTCGAGCAGTGGATGAAGAGCTATCGACCCGAGGAGCTGTTCGACGAGAATGGTGCCCTGGTGCCGGAACTGGCCGAGCTGGCGCCGCGCGGCACGCGCCGCATGAGCGCCAACCCGCATGCCAACGGCGGCCTTTTGCTGCGCGACCTGCGGCTGCCGGACTTCCGCGACTACGCCGTCGATGTGCCACAGCCCGGCGGCACGATCGCGGAGTCGGCGCGCGTGATGGGTACGTTCCTGCGCGACGTCATGAAGCGCAACCTCGACCACAAGAACTTCCGCCTGTTCAGCCCGGACGAGAACAACTCCAACCGCTGGCAGGACGTGCTCGAGGTCACTGATCGCTGCTACATGGGCGAGATCTACCCGGAGGACGATCACCTTTCACCGGACGGCCGCGTCATGGAAGTGCTCAGCGAGCACCAGTGCCAGGGCTGGCTGGAGGGCTACCTGCTCACCGGCCGGCACGGTTTCTTCTCCTGCTACGAGGCCTTCATCCACATCGTCGACTCGATGTTCAACCAGCACGCCAAGTGGCTGAAGGTGTGCAACCACATCCCGTGGCGGCGGCCCATCGCCTCGCTGAACTACTTCCTCAGCTCGCACGTCTGGCGCCAGGACCACAACGGCCTGAGCCACCAGGACCCCGGCTTCATCGACCACGTCGTGAACAAGAAGGCCGAGGTCATCCGTGTCTACCTGCCGCCGGACGCCAACTGCCTCTTGTCCGTGACCGACAAGTGCCTGCGCAGCCGCAACTACGTCAACGTCGTGGTGGCCGGCAAGCAGCCGGCGCCGCAGTGGCTGACCATGGACCAGGCCATCAAGCACTGCGAGGCGGGTATCAGCATCTGGGACTGGGCCAGCAACGACCAGGACGGCGAGCCCGACGTGGTGATGGCCTGCTGCGGCGACGTGCCCACGCTGGAGACGCTGGCAGCCGTGGCGTTGCTGCGTGAGTATTTCCCCGAGATCAAGGTGCGGGTCATCAACGTCGTCAACCTGATGAAGCTGCAGCCGCAGAACGAGCATCCCAACGGCCTGTCCGACCGGGAGTTCGACAGCCTGTTCACCACCGACAAGCCGATCATCTTCGCCTTCCACGGCTATCCCTGGCTCATTCACCGGCTCACCTACCGCCGCACCAACCACGACAACCTGCATGTACGCGGCTACAAGGAGGAGGGGACCACGACCACGCCCTTCGACATGGTCGTGATCAACGACATGGACCGCTTCCACCTGTGCGAGGACGTGATCGACCGGCTACCGCAGCTAGGCAGCCGCGCCGCCTACTTCAAGCAGAAGCTGCGGGAAAAGCTGGTCGACCACCGGCATTACATCCGCAAGCACGGCGACGACATGCCGGAGATCAGCGGCTGGACCTGGGGGCGCAGCAAGCCGCTGCCGACGGCGGGGACTTCGACCGAGGGCGACAACGTCTAGCATCGAACATCCGTGCCAGGCTTTGCCGTAGTATTGCTGCTCAGGCGGACGGCGAGCGCCGGATCCGGCAACGAGGCGGGGGTTAAGATGTACGGCAGATCCAGGTTTCCGCGGGCGGCGCTCGTCCTCGTTGCCCTGGCGCTGGGCGCCTGCACCACCCTGCAACGCGCGGAGTTGCCGTTCGAACCTGCCTTGCCGCCCTCCGAGGCGCCGTTCTGGCAGGTCGTCACCGCGTATGAAACCGACGACTGGTTCTACCTGTTGAACGCGGGCGAGGAAGCGCTGGACTGGCGCCTGCGCGCCATCGACAGCGCGCGTGTCTCGATCGACATGGAGACTTTCCTCTGGAAGCCCGACTCCAGCGGCTACCAGGTCCTGGCACACCTGTTCGCCGCTGCCGATCGCGGCGTGCGCGTGCGGATGATGCTGGACGACTCCTTCACGATGCACGAAGACCTGATGCTGCATGCGATTGATGAGCATCCCAACATGGAAGTCCGCATCTACAACCCCTTCCGGCACCGCTCCGACAACGTGGTGCTGCGCCAGCTTTTCAACCTCGGCGAGTTCACCCGCACCAATCACCGCATGCACAACAAGGCGCTGATCGTGGATGGCCAGGCGGCCATTATCGGCGGCCGGAACCTGGCGGATGAGTACTTCGGCCGCCATGCGGAAATGAACTTCCGTGACATGGAGGTCATTACGGTCGGGACCAGCGTGCCGCTGGTGATCGAACATTTCGACCGTTTCTGGAACAGCGGCTGGGCCTTCCCTGTAGGCGACATTGTCGCCGCGGACACCGGTGCTCCGGGCCTGGGAGACATCCGGCAGCGCCTCGAAGATTCTGCGCTACCGGTGCCCGAGCCGATCACAGAGCAGCTTCTTGCTGAATGGAATGCCCTGGCCGGGCGGGCCTATCCTGGTTTCGCGGAGTTCTTTTTCGACTATCCCCCGGGCCCGGATCCGGACGAGCCGCAGGAGCAGCACGACCCGCTGGCATTCGAGCTGTACCGGGTGCTGCAGGCTGCACGGCAGGAGATCATCCTGGTCACGGCGTACCTCGTTCCTACGCCGGAACTCGAAGCTTACGTGGAGGCGGCGGAGGCGCGCGGCGTCCACGTGCGTATCCTCACCAACTCCCTGCGCTCCAATAACCATCTTGCGGCGCACGCGGCCTACCGGGGCCATGTCGAGCGCCTGGTAGATCACGGCGCCGACCTGCACGAGGTTCGTGCGCAGGCGGTGGACCGCCATCGCTACATGCGTTTGCCGGTGGATGAAAAGGAGTTGGGGCTCCACGCCAAGCTCCTGCTGGTAGACGACGACGTCGCCTTCATCGGCAGCGCGAACCTCGACCCGCGTTCGCTCAATATCAATACGGAGGTGGGCCTGATCATTCGCAGCCGCGAGCTGAATGCAGCCCTGCGGGAGCGCATCGAGATCGATTTCCATCCTCGCAACGCGTGGGCGGTCAAGCGAGGTGAGAGCGGCAACCTGGAATGGATTGGTCACGACCAGGTGCTCCAGCACCAACCGTCGGATTCCGCCATCCAGCAGCTCGAGGACTGGTTTATCGGCCTGCTGCCCATCGACGGGCAGATGTGATGGGTTCCGCGGCGCGACAAGCCACGTGAAGCCGGCGCCCGCCGGTGAGCGCGCAGCCAGGCCGGGGAAGGCCTGGGCGGCCCTGCTGATCCTGGCCGCGGTCCTGCCGGGATTCGTCTTCGGTGCCTGGCTGGGCGCTCAGTTCCTGGTGCCTCGGGACGCCGGCCTGGCGGGCGGCGCGATGGTGTTCTGGTACGGCGTGGTTGGCGTGCTGATGGCCGTGGTCGGCGCCGTGCTGCTGGCGCGATTTCTGCCGTCGTCGCGCCTCAGGCTGGCAGCAGGGCTCATGGCCGGCGTGACGCTGTCTTTGCTCGCGTGGCTCGCCTTGTTGTTTGCGACGAGCCAGGATGAGCGCGCCGAACAGCGCCAGCAAACCATGACGATGCTGCCGGAATTCGAGCTGGTGCTGGCAGGCAGGTTCGAGCCGGGGTTGCGGCATTTCGCCTATGCGTCGCGGGACAACGAGTGGCAGGTCGAGCGGGATGACGGTGCGCAATGCAGGGGGGGACTGCCCGCGGGTGAGGCCGGGGACAAGGCCCGAGTGGCCCTGCTGGGCGCTCTGCGGGGCCTGGACGTGGCCGGTGTCCTGGCCACACCGCCGGACTGCCAGCAAGCCGGCGAACTGCTCGCGTTGCTCGAGGTGACGATTTACGAGGCCAAGCCACCGGTTACCGGCGGACGTCTCGGTCTGACCACCGCCTGTCGCAACGAGATTCCCGAGATCGCCGCACTATTCGAGCAGGTCGCAGGGGTTTATCGCCGCCACCAGAGCGAGCTGTCGTGCGAGTGAGCTGCGCCCGATTTTTATGAGCCGGTGACAAGAGGGCGGCGGGGCCTGGCCTGCTACCGGACGCATCGTTCTGGCTGCGTTGGCCACAGGGCTATAATTGCCCCGGAAACCCGTCTCCAGCGATCCACAGCAGGCGAGCATGAATACCGACTACCGCAAGCCGCTTCCCGGCACCGACCTCGACTATTTCGACGCCCGCGCCGCGGTCGAGGCCATCCAGCCCGGCAGCTACGACAAGCTGCCGTATGTGTCCAAGGTGCTGGCCGAGCAGCTGGTACGCCGCTGCGAGCCGGAGCTGTTGTCCGATGCGCTGCGACAACTGGTGGAGCGGCGCCGCGACCTGGACTTCCCCTGGTATCCGGCCCGGGTCGTGTGCCACGACATTCTCGGCCAGACTGCGCTGGTGGACCTGGCCGGTCTCCGGGATGCCATCGCCGAGAAAGGAGGCGACCCGTCGCTGGTCAACCCGGTGGTGCCGACCCAGCTGATCGTGGACCACTCGCTGGCCGTGGAGGCCGCCGGCTTCGACCCTGACGCCTTCCGCAAGAACCGGGAGATCGAGGACCGGCGCAACGAGGACCGCTTCCACTTCATCGAGTGGACCAAGACCGCGTTCAGGAACGTCGACGTCATCCCGGCCGGCAACGGGATCATGCACCAGATCAACCTGGAGAAGATGTCGCCCGTGGTGCAGGCGCGCGACGGCGTCGCCTTCCCCGACACCTGCGTGGGCACGGACTCGCACACGCCGCACGTGGACTGCCTCGGCGTGATCGCCATCGGCGTCGGCGGACTGGAGGCCGAGACGGTGATGCTGGGGCATCCGTCCATGATGCGGCTGCCGGATATCGTCGGCGTGAAGCTCACGGGCCGCCGCAAGCCCGGCATCACCGCCACCGACATCGTGCTGGCCATCACCGAGTTCCTGCGCGAGCAGCGGGTGGTGGGCGCCTGGCTGGAGTTCTTCGGCGAGGGCGCCGCGACCCTCACCATCGGCGATCGCGCCACCATCTCCAACATGACCCCGGAGTACGGTGCCACCGCCGGCATGTTCTACATCGATGCGCAGACCATTGACTACCTGACGCTGACGGGGCGCGAGCCGGAGCAGGTGGAACTGGTGGAGCGCTATGCGAAGGCCACCGGCCTGTGGGCGGACCAGATGCAGGCCGCCGAGTACGAGCGCGTGCTGGAGTTCGACCTGTCGACCGTGGAGCGCAACCTCGCCGGTCCTTCCAACCCGCATCGCCGCTTGCCGACCGCGGCCCTGGCGGAGCGTGGTGTCGCCGGTCACCTGGCGGAGGCGCAGGCCGAAGAGGCCCAGGGGCTGTTGCCGGACGGCGCGGTGATCATCGCCGCGATCACTTCCTGCACCAACACCTCCAACCCGCGCAACGTGGTGGCTGCGGCGCTGCTGGCGCGCAAGGCGAATGAGCTCGGGCTGGTGCGCAAGCCCTGGGTGAAGTCCTCCTTTGCGCCGGGCTCGAAGGTGGCCCAGCTGTACCTCGAGGAGGCCGGGCTGCTGCCCGAGCTGGAAAAGCTCGGCTTCGGCATCGTCGCCTTCGCCTGCACCACCTGCAACGGCATGTCGGGCGCGCTCGACCCGAAGATCCAGCAGGAGATCATCGAGCGCGATCTCTATGCCGTCGCGGTGCTGTCGGGCAACCGTAACTTCGATGGTCGTATTCATCCCTATGCCAAGCAGGCGTTCCTGGCCTCGCCGCCGCTGGTGGTGGCCTACGCTATCGCCGGCACGGTGCGCTTCGACATCGAGCGCGACGTCCTGGGCACCGACCAGGACGGGAACCCGGTCAGGTTGAAGGACATCTGGCCGTCCGACGAGGAGATCGACGCTATCGTCGCGGAGTACGTCAAGCCGGAGCAGTTCCGGCGCGTGTACATTCCGATGTTCGACCTCGGCAAGGTGGAGGAGGCGGCGAGCCCGCTGTACGACTGGCGGCCGCAATCGACCTACATCCGTCGCCCGCCCTACTGGGAAGGCGCGCTGGCCGGGGAACGGACCCTGCAGGGCATGCGCCCGCTGGCCATCCTGGGCGACAACATCACCACCGACCATCTTTCGCCGTCCAACGCCATCCTCGCCAGCAGCGCGGCCGGCGAGTACCTGGCGCAGATGGGCCTGCCGGAGGAGGACTTCAACTCCTACGCCACGCACCGCGGCGACCACCTCACGGCGCAGCGCGCCACCTTCGCCAACCCGAAGCTCATCAACGAGATGGCGGTGGTCGATGGCGAGGTGAAGCAGGGCTCCCTGGCGCGCGTCGAGCCGGATGGCAAGGTGATGCGCATGTGGGAGGCGATCGAGACCTACATGAACCGCAAGCAGCCGCTGATCATCATCGCCGGCGCCGACTACGGGCAGGGCTCGTCGCGCGACTGGGCCGCCAAGGGTGTGCGCCTGGCCGGCGTCGAGGCCATCGTTGCGGAAGGCTTCGAACGCATCCATCGCACCAACCTGGTGGGCATGGGTGTGCTGCCGCTGCAGTTCCAGCCCGGCACGACCCGCAAGACCCTGGGCCTCGATGGCACCGAGACCTACGACGTCGAGGGGGAGATTGCGCCGGGTGCGGAGCTGACGCTGCTCATCCACCGCGCCGACGGCGAGACGACGCGAGTGCCCGTCACATGCCGCCTCGACACTGGGGCCGAGGTGCATGTCTACGCCGCGGGCGGCGTGCTGCAGCGCTTCGCGCAGGACTTCCTGGAGTCCGCGGCATGAGCCACGCGCCGCAAATTCGCATACCTGCCACCTACATGCGTGGCGGGACTTCCAAGGGCGTGTTCTTCAAGCTCAGCGACCTGCCCGAAGCAGCCCAGGCGGCGGGCACCGCGCGCGACAGGCTGCTGCTGCGGGTCATCGGCAGCCCGGATCCTTATGGCAAGCACACCGACGGCATGGGCGGCGCCACCTCGAGCACCAGCAAGACCGTGATCCTCTCCAAGAGCACGCGGCCGGACCACGACGTTGACTACCTGTTCGGCCAGGTGTCCATCGACAAGCCGTTCATCGACTGGAGCGGCAACTGCGGCAATCTCACCGCCGCGGTCGGGTCTTTTGCCATCAGCAACGGCCTGGTCGACCCTGCGCGACTGCCTGAGAACGGCACGGCTGTGGTACGCATCTGGCAGCAGAACATCGGCAAGACCATCATCGCCCATGTGCCGATGACGGGCGGGGCGGTACAGGAGACCGGCGACTTCGAACTCGACGGCGTGACCTTTCCTGCGGCCGAGGTGCAGGTGGAGTTCATGAGCCCGGTGGATGCCACGGACGCAATGTTTCCGACCGGGAACATCGTGGACGAACTGGAGGTGCCGGGCATCGGCACTTTTCCTGCGACCATGATCAACGCCGGCATTCCGACCGTGTTCCTCAACGCCGCAGACATCGGCTACACCGGCTGCGAGCTGCAGGACGCCATCAATGGCGATCCGGCCGCACTCGTTCGCTTCGAGACCATCCGCGCCCATGGTGCAGCGAAGATGGGCCTGATCAAGGACATTACCGAGGCCGCAGCCCGACAGCACACGCCCAAGGTGGCCTTCGTCGCTCCGCCGGCAAGCTATACAGCCTCGAGCGGAAAAGCGATCGATGCGGCGGACATCGACCTCAACGTGCGCGCGCTTTCCATGGGCAAGCTGCACCACGCCATGATGGGCACGGCCGCGGTGGCCATCGGCACGGCGGCGGCGATACCCGGCACGCTGGTGAACCTCGCGGCCGGGGGCGGAGAGCGCAGCGCGGTGACCTTCGGACATCCGTCCGGGTCGCTGAAGGTCGGCGCCGCCGTAAGCGAGGCGGATGGCGACTGGAAAGTGGAGAAAGTGGTGATGAGCCGCAGCGCTCGCGTGCTGATGGAAGGCTGGGTGCGTGTGCCCGGCGATTGCTTCTGACGCCCATGGATTTCGTCCGCCGGAAACTGCTACGCCTGAGCCCCGTACCGGAAGACCTCGACGAGGTCATACGCATCGACACACGCCAGGAGGTCGACCCGAGCGACGTGGGCTTGTCGCGCGCCGAGATCGACCGGGTCTGGGACGAGCTGATCAAGGTGTACCGCAGCGGCGTGCACCCGGCCATCACCATCAACCTGCGCTACCGCGGCAAGATCGTCATGGCACGCAGCATCGGCCATGCCCGCGGCAACGGTCCGTACGAGGGGGACGAAGCCACGCGCGTCGTCGCGCAGCCCGACACGCCTATGTGCCTTTTTTCCGCTTCCAAGGCAGTCACTGCGTTCCTGATGCACATGCTCGCGGAGGATGGCCTGGTCGACCTCGACCTTCCCGTGGCCTTCTATAACCCGGAATTCGGGCGCAAGGGCAAGGAGAACATCACGCTGTACCAGGTCCTGGCCCATCGCGGTGGCATCCCCGGGCTTCCCAGCGACACACCGATCGAAACGCTGTGGGACGAGGACGCGACCTGGGAGTTGTTGTGCGAAGCCGAGCCGATCATCACCGACGGTTCGAAGCTCGCCTATCACGCCATCACCGGCGGCTTCGTGCTGCAGCGTGTGCTGCGCACTGTCACGGGGGCCGACATCGATGCCTACCTGGAGCGCAAGATCCGTGCGCCGATGAAGATGAAATACTTCACCTACGGCGCGCGGCCTGAACACCGCGAGGCGCTGGCGCTGAGCTACGCCACGGGCCCGCGGCAGGGGCCACTGCTGAACGCGCTGATCCGGCGCGCGCTCGGCACGGACATGGAGTCCATCGAGGCGATCAGCAACGATCCGCGCTTCCACGACGCGATCATCCCGGCCGGCAATCTCGTCGGCACGGCGGCCGAGGTGTCGGCCTTCTTCCAGATGATGCTGGACGGTGGCACCTGGCGCGGTCGCCGCATCTGCAAGCCCGCGACTGTCGCCGGTGCGGTGCGGGAGGTCGGGGGCCGCAGCTTCGACCGCACGCTGCTGCTGCCGATGCGCTACAGCGCCGGGCTGATGCTCGGGGACGATCCTGTTGGCCTGTGGGGGCCGCACAGCCGGGATGCGTTCGGCCACGTCGGCCTGATCAACAAGTTCGCCTGGGCCGACCCGCAGCGACAGCTGTCGGTGGCGATCCTGACCTCGGGCATCCTGCTGGTGGCGCACCACCTGCTGCCGTTCGCGAAGCTGGTGGGCAGTATCGCCAGCCTGGCCCCCCGCATGGCCGAGTCCGAGGCGGTCTCTGCTGCCTGACAGCCTCGGCACTCGTGCCGTTGGTCAAGACAGCCGTTTCAGCTTGCGCCGCGCCCGTCGCGCCGAACCCGCGTGGCGGCGGATGTCCTGCCAGGGATCATCCCTCTGGCCGAGCCGCCGCATGATGTTCTTCAGGTGCCAGTGCTGCGGACGCAGGCGCTTGTCGCCCAGTTCATCCATCGCCAGCGGCGCGGCCACCGGTGCACCGGGCAGGGCGCGCACGGCGTAGGGCGCGACGCTGGTCTGGCCGTAGGCGTTGCGCATCAC
>CAYPTW010000044.1:0-4483 GCA_964413755.1 uncultured Thioalkalivibrio sp.
CCTGCCAGGTGTCGCTGGAGGAATACATGGCCTGCGCCGTGGGCGGCTGCGCCGGGTGCGTGGTGCGCGTGAACACGCCGGCGGGGCCGGCCATGCAACGGGTCTGCGTGGACGGGCCGGTGTTCAACGCCACCGCGGTGGACTGGGCGGCGATGCAGCACTGATGCCGGTCCAGGCGGCGCTCGTCCTTGCCAACCTGGTGCCGCTCGCCGGCGTGCTGTTCTTTGGCTGGGACGCCCTCGCCCTGCTGCTGCTCTACTGGCTCGAGAACCTGGTGGTCGGCGCCTACACGCTGCTGCGCATGGTGCGCGCCGAGGGTTTCAAGGCGATCGGCCCGGGCGCCTTCTTCCTCTTTCACTACGGTTTCTTCTGCGCCATCCACGGCGTGTTCGTGGTCAGCATCGCCTCCATGGGCGCCGAGACCAACCCCGCCGACGCCCTGTTCGCCGACGATGCGCCCTTCCCGCTGATGCCCTTCCTGCTGCTCGCCAACCTGCTCGACTGGATCGGCACGGAGATGCCGGCACTGCTGTTCCTGCCGCTGCTCGGCTTCGTCATCAGCCACGGCCTGTCGTTCTTCGAGCACGTCGTGCTCGGCGGCGAGGACAAGGGGCGCAGCGCGCAGAAGATCATGGGCGACCCCTACCGGCGCATCGCGCTGCTGCACGTGGCCATCCTCGCCGGCGCCGGCGTGATCGTCAGCATGGGCGGCGGCTCTGCGGCGCCGATGCTGGTGGTGCTGGTGGCGCTGAAGACCTGGATCGACCTGGCCCAGCACCGCAAGGCGCACCGCGAGCGCGCCGCTGATGCCGCTGCCGCTGCCGCTGCCGCCGACGCCGACGCCGACGCTGCCTGAGACCGCGCCCGGCAGCGGCGCGCAGGGCGCCCGCTCAGCTTCCGTTCAGCTTCGCTCCCGCAGACTCAGTCCCGTGGGCATTGCCCTGGACTGACGCGGGAGACTGACATGACTGCACGCCTGAGAATCGCCGCCCTGTTGCTGGCGGCCCTCGCGCTGGCCGGCTGCACCGAGGAGACCGAGGTCATCGTGGTGGACTGTGTCGGCCCCGACCTCGGCTTCGACGGCCGCTGGTACGGCGCCATGGAGGACGACACCGGCGCCCTGTTCACCCTGGAATGGCAGGTGTGCGGCGACCGCATCACGCGCGAGTACGTGAACGGCTTTCCCTCGAGCATTTCCGGGCAGCTGTGGCAGACCGGGGCGGGCACCTGGGAAGGCCGCCTCAGCGACGGCACCTGGTTCCGCCTCCTCGCCGACCCGGCGCGGCGCCACCTGGTGATGGTGAACGACTTCTTCGAGTTCGCCGTGCTGGAGCGCGCAGCGGGCGCCCTGCCGGGATACTTTTTCACCGACCTGGACGGCCAGTGGAGCGGACGCGAAGCATACGGCGACTGGCGCCCGGACTTCGTGCAGGCTTCCTGGGCGGTGTGCGGCGAGGGCCGCTGCGACACCGTGGCGGCGGACGGTTACGCGGCCACGCTGTACTTCGACGTGCTGGAAACGAACTTCGGCATGTACCGCGGCGAGTTCTCCGACTCGCTCGGCCAGGCCGGCATCGCCGGCGCGCTGATGAGCCCCGACCTGCTGTTCCTCGGCACCTACACCTGCCCGGACGGCTTCGCCGGGCCGGAGGACTGCACCTTCAGCGGACTGCACTTCGACTAGTCGGCACGACCCCGCACGCGGAACACCAGCTGCACGCCCTCCAGCCGCACGCCCGCGGGCAGCTCGGGCACGCCGCTGATCCAGGCCTCGTCCGGGCTCAGGTCGGACAACTCCCCGGTGTCTTCGTTGTAGATGTGCGGGTGCGGCGTGGTCACGGTGTCGTAGAAGACCACGCCCGCGCCGAGGTCGAGCACCTGCAGCAGGTCCCAGCGGGCGAACTCCTTCAGGGTCCGGTTGACCGTGTTCCAGGTGTACTTGCGGCCGCTGCGGGCCAGCTCGTCCAGCACGTCGGCGGTGGTGACGTGGCGCTGTTGGCCCAGCAGGAGCCCGGCGATCGCGCGCCGCACGGGCGTCGGGCGCAGGCCGTGCTCGCGCAGGGTCGCGTCCCGGTCGGGAGCGGGGGCGGCGGCGGGAGCGGGAGCTCGGGTCGCGGCTGCATCCGTCTCCAGGTCGTGGGCGAGCAGGAACAGCCGCCAGGCGCTGGACTTGGGACAGGGATAGCGGCCGGTGTCGAGGCCGAGACGCTGGCACAGCCGGCAGGCCACGTCGCCGTCCCATTCGCGGCACAGGCCGGAAGGATGCGCCAGGCGCAGCTGCGCATCGCGGCCGTCGCGCTGCACCTCGAGATGCCAGTAATTGCTGCTCATGGAGGACTCCGGGCCCAGGGTTGCCCGCAGTCTATATGAGAATGATTCCTATTTGCAAGAAGACCGGTCAGCCGAAGTTGATCCGGGCCTCCAGGTCGACCGCCGAGTCGGCGTAAGCCAGGGCGCGCTCCAGGTCGATGATGCCTTCCTTGTAGAGCTTGTACAGCGCCAGGTCGAAGGTCTGCATGTCGCCCTGCGAGGTCTCGCGCAAGGCCTGCTTGATGCCGCCGATATCGCCCTGCAGCATCAGGTCGGCGATGTGCGGCGTGTTCAGCAGCACCTCGACGGCCGCCACGCGCTTGCCGCCCTTGCCGATCACCAGCCGCTGCGCGATGACCGCGGACAGGTAATGCGACAGGTCCATCAGCACCTGGTGGTGCTGGCTCTGCGGGAACATGTTGATGATGCGGTCGAGCGTCTCGGACGCGTTGTTGGCATGCAGCGTGGCGATGCACAGGTGGCCGGTGCCCGCCAGGGCGATGGCCGCCTCCATGGTCTCCTCGTCGCGGATCTCGCCGATCAGCACCACGTCCGGGGCGCAACGCATGGCGCTCTTCAGCGCGCGCGCATAGGACAGCGTGTCCAGCCCCAGCTCACGCTGGTTGACGATCGAGCGCTTGTTGGGATGCAGGAACTCGATCGGGTCTTCGATGGTGATGATGTGGTCGCTGGAGAGCTCGTTGCGATGGTTGATCATCGCCGCCAGGGTGGTGGACTTGCCGGACCCCGTGGCGCCCACCATGAGGACCAGCCCGCGCTTCTTCAGCGACAGGTCCTGCAGCACGCGCGGCAGGCCGAGGTCTTCCAGGCGGGGCATTTCCAGCGTGATGTAGCGCAGCACCATGGCGTAGTTGCCGCGCTGCTTGAAGACGTTGGCCCGGAAGCGGCCGAGGCCCTGCTCGGAGATGGCGAAGTCGATTTCCATCTCGCGCTCGACGTGGCGCTTCTGCTCGTCGTTCATCACCGACATCGCGACCTGGTTCACCAGCTCGACGGTGAGGATCTCCTTGCCGACGGGCATGATCTGGCCCTCGATCTTGATCTTGATCGGGGCATGGGGCGTGAAGAACAGGTCCGACGCGCCCTTGTCCGCCATCAGCTTGAGGTAGGGCTTGAGGTTGAACAGCGCCGGGCGCGGCGGCGCCGTGACGGAGCCGGCCTCAGATGTCTTCGCCATACTGCCGGACCTTGGAGTCGTCGGCGAGACGCAGGCTCTCCGAGCCCTCGTCGCGGGCCTTGAAATCGCGCTTGCTCTCGAGCTTGATGCGCAGGCGCAGCTCGTTGCGGGAGTCGGCGTTGCGCAGCGCGTCCTCGTAGGAAATCTTGGCTTCCTCGAACAGCTCGAACAGGGCCTGGTCGAAGGTCTTCATGCCGAGGCGGTTGGAGCGTGCCATCACTTCCTTGATGCCCGTCACCTCGCCCTTGAAGATCAGGTCCGAGATGAGCGGCGAAGCCAGCATGATCTCCATCGCCGCGATCCGGCCGCTGCCGCTGGCGCGGGGCAGCAGGCGCTGGGCGATGATGCCCTTGATGTTCAGCGACATGTCCATCAGCAGCTGGTCGCGCTTTTCTTCCGGGAAGAAGTTGATGATGCGGTCCAGCGCCTGGTTGGCGCTGTTGGCGTGCAGCGTCGCCAGGCACAGGTGGCCGGTCTCGGCGAACTGGATGCCGTACTCCATGGTCTCGCGGTCGCGGATCTCGCCGATCAGGATCACGTTCGGCGCCTGGCGCAGCGTGTTCTTCAGCGCCACGTGCCAGGAATCCGTGTCCATGCCCACCTCGCGCTGCGTGACGATGCAGTTCTTGTGGGTATGCACGTACTCCAGCGGGTCCTCGATGGTGATGATGTGGCCCTTGGAGTTCTCGTTGCGGTAGCCGACCATCGCCGCCAGCGTGGTGGACTTGCCGCTGCCGGTGCCGCCGACGATCAGCACCAGGCCGCGGTTGGTCATCGCCACGTCCTTGAGGATCTGCGGCAGCTCCAGCTCCTCGATGGTCGGGATGGTGGTGTTGATGGTACGCAGCACGGCGCCGGCCATGTTCTGCTGGATGAAGGCGCTGACGCGGAAGCGGCCGATGCGCGGCGGGGCGATGGCGAAGTTGCATTCCTTGGTGGCGTCGAACTCGCGCGTCTGCTTGTCGTTCATGATCG
>CAYPTW010000044.1:4583-21560 GCA_964413755.1 uncultured Thioalkalivibrio sp.
AAGTTGCATTCCTTGGTGGCGTCGAACTCGCGCGTCTGCTTGTCGTTCATGATCGAGCGCACCAGCGACGCGCTCTGCTGCGGCGTCAGCGGCTGGTCCGTCACCGGCTTCACGCGGCCGTCCACCTTGATGGCGGGCGGGAAGCCGGCGGTGATGAACAGGTCGGAGCCGTTGACCTGGATCATCTTGCGCAACAGGTCATGGATGAAGCGTATTGCCTGGTCGCGTTCCATCAGAATGCATCCTTGTTCTGGGCCTTGTAGCGGGCCTCTTCACGGCTGACCATGCCCTTGCGCAACAGCTCCGTGAGGCACTGGTCCAGCGTCTGCATGCCCGTCGACTGGCCGGTCTGGATGGCGGAATACATCTGGGCGATCTTGCCCTCGCGGATGAGGTTGCGGATCGCGGCGGTGCCGATCATGATCTCGTGCGCCGCGACGCGCCCGCCGCCGATCTTCTTCATCAGCGTCTGGCTGATCACCGCGCGCAGCGATTCGGACAGCATGGAGCGCACCATCTCCTTCTCACCGGCCGGGAACACGTCGACCACGCGGTCGATGGTCTTGGCGGCGGAGCTGGTGTGCAGCGTGCCGAACACCAGGTGCCCGGTCTCGGCGGCGGTCAGCGCCAGGCGGATGGTCTCCAGGTCGCGCATCTCGCCCACCAGGATCACGTCCGGGTCCTCGCGCAGCGCCGAGCGCAGCGCCTCGGCGAAGCCCAGCGTGTCGCGATGCACTTCGCGCTGGTTGATGAGGGCCTTCTTGCTCTCGTGCACGAACTCGATCGGGTCCTCGATGGTGAGGATGTGATCGGGACGGTTGTTGTTCACATGGTCGATCATCGCCGCGAGGGTGGTGGACTTGCCCGAGCCGGTCGGCCCGGTGACCAGCACGATGCCGCGCGGGTACATGGCGATGTCCTTGAAGATCTTCGGCGCGTTGAGGTCGTCCAGCGTCATGATCTTCGAGGGAATGGTGCGGAAGGCGGCGCCGGCGCCGCGGTGCTGGTTGAAGGCGTTGACGCGGAAACGGGCCAGCTCGGGGATCTCGAACGAGAAGTCAGTCTCGAAGAACTCTTCGTAGTCCTTGCGCTGCTTGTCGTTCATGATGTCGTAGACCATGCTGTGCACTTCCTTGTGCGTCAGCGGCGGCATGTTGATGCGCTTGACGTCGCCGTCGATGCGGATCAACGGCGGCACGCCCGCCGACAAGTGCAGGTCCGAAGCGCCATTCTTGACGGAGAAACGGAGCAATTGCTCGATGTCGACAGCCATCGCTAGGTCCTTGTTTTGCCGCCAGATAGGACCGCCGGGCAGGTCCTCTCGAAAGTCCTCCGCAGTATACATAACCTCCGGAGCGGGAACATGACAGGGTTCTCAGATCAGTCGGTTGCTGCGCGCCTGCAGGCGGTGCGCGCACGGGTGGCCGCAGCGGCCCGGGCGGCGCAGCGCGACCCGGCCGGAATCCGCCTGGTGGGCGTGAGCAAGCGCCAGCCGGTGGCGTCGATCCGCGCCGCCCTCGACGCCGGGCTGGGCGACCTCGGCGAGAACTTCGTGCAGGAAGCGCTGGGCAAGATGGATGAACTCGGCACCATCCCGGCACGCTGGCATTTCATCGGCGCCCTGCAGTCCAACAAGACGGCGGCCGTCGCCGCCCGCTTCGACTGGGTGCAGAGCGTGGACCGGCTCAAGCTGGCCGAGCGGCTGTCGCGCCAGCGGCCGGAGGAACTGGCGCCCCTGAACATCTGCATCCAGGTGCACATCGGCGCCGAGGAGAGCAAGTCCGGCGTGCCGCTGGCCGCGGCCGGCGACCTGGTGCGGCGCGCAGCCGACCTGCCCCGGCTGCGCCTGCGCGGGCTCATGGCCGTGCCGCCGCCGGAGACCGACCCGGCACGCCAGCGCGCCTGGTGCCGGCAGCTGGCGGAACTCTATTCCGCGCTGCAGCAGGAAGGCCTGGCGCTGGACACCCTGTCGATGGGCATGTCGGACGACCTCGAGGCGGCAGTGGCCGAGGGCGCGACCATGGTGCGCATCGGCACCGCCATCTTCGGCCCCCGCGCCTGATCCGCTATGCTTTGTGCCATGGAATCCACGCACATCACTTTCATCGGCGGCGGCAACATGGCGCGCAGCCTGGTGGGGGGGCTGATTGCCGACGGCGTGCCGCCGGGACGGCTCAGCGTGGCCGAACCGGATGCCGCGCGGCGTGCGGCGCTGCAACGCGACTTCGGCATCGCGACCGACGCAGACAATGCCGCGGCGGCCGCGCAGGCCGGCGTGGTGGTGCTGGCGGTGAAGCCGCAGGTGATGCAGGGCGCGGCGCGCTCCGTGGCCTCCGCCGTCGCCGCGCAGGGCGCGCTGGCCATCTCCATCGCCGCCGGCATCCGCACCGCGGAACTGGCCCGCTGGCTCGGCGCCGGCGCCGCGGTGGTGCGGGCGATGCCCAACACGCCGGCGCTGCTGGGCTGCGGCGCCACGGTGCTGTACGCCGGGGACGAGGTCGCGCCGGCACAGCGCGAACTGGCCGAGTCCATCCTGCGCGCCGTCGGCTCGGTCAGCTGGGTGCAGCAGGAGGCGCAGATGGACGCGGTCACGGCGCTGTCGGGCAGCGGGCCGGCTTATTTCTTCCTGCTCATCGAGGCCATGGCCGACGCTGCGGCGGAGCTCGGGCTGCCGGCGGAGCTGGCACGCCTGCTGGCGGTGGAGACCGCACTCGGCGCGGCGCGCATGGCGCTGGAGAGCGACGACCCCGTGGATGCCCTGCGCCGCCGCGTCACTTCGCCCGGCGGCACCACCGAGGCCGCGCTGGAAGCGCTCGAGGCGGGCGACTTCAGGACGCTGGTGGCCACCGCGCTGCGCCGGGCCGAGGCCCGCTCGCGCGAGCTGGCCGACCGTTTCGCACAGGAATGAACCGGAGTACACCATCGCGATGAGCGCGGCACTGTTTTTCGTCGTCAAGACGCTGCTGAACCTGTACCTGATGGCCTACATCCTCAGGTTCCTCCTGCAATGGTCGCGCGCCGACTTCCACAACCCCCTGTCGCAATTCATCCTGCGCATCACCGATCCCGTGGTGCGGCCGCTGCGTCGCGTGGTGCCGGGCTGGCGCGGGCTCGACATGTCGTCGGTGGTGGCGCTGCTCGTGCTGCAGCTGGTGGTGACGGCGGCGCTGCTGTTCATGGCCACCGGGGCGGTGGTCGGCGCCGGGATGCTGCTGTACTACGCCGTGCTGAGGATCATCGTCGGCGTGATCCAGCTGTACTTCGTCGTCATCCTCGCGCACGTCGTCATCAGCTGGGTCAGTCCCAACCACTGGAACCCTCTCATCAGCGTGTTACACAGCCTGGCCGACCCCGTGCTCAAGCCGTTGCGCCGCCTCGTGCCGCCCATCGGCGGACTCGACCTGTCGCCGCTGTTCGTGCTGATCGGTCTGCAGGCGCTGCTGATCATGATCCGCCTGCCCGGCTACCTGGCCTGAAACCTAGTAAATATCCTTACAAAATCTCGCTCGCGGGCCGCGCCGAACGGTTTCGTTTGAGCTATAGTTACCCCGTTTGAAGGTTCCAGGGCTCGTATACGAGCTTGCCTCAATCCAATGAACTCTAGGGAGACATTCATGGCCGCAAAGAAAAAGGCAGTCCCGGTCGCCAAGAAGCCGCCGACCAAGGCTGAGATCATCACCCAGATCGCCGACAAGACCGGTCAGACGAAGAAGGACGTCGGCGCCGTGTTCGACGAACTGAACGTCATCATCAAGAAGTCGCTGAAGTCCGCCGGCGAGTTCACCATGCCCGGCCTGATGAAGGTCCGCGTGGTGAAGAAGCCCGCCACCAAGGCGCGCCTGGGCAAGAACCCGTTCACGGGCGAAGAGATCACCATCAAGGCGAAGCCGGCACGCAAGGCCGTGAAGGTCAGCCCGCTGAAGGGCCTGAAGGACATGATCTGAGTCTGCAGGCGCGGGATCCGGCCCCGGCCGTCCCGCCTGCAAACCGTGTCAATCGAGGGCGTCCGTGCTGCGAAGCACGGACGCCCTTATCGTTGCGTACTCCGCGCGCCGCAGGTGGAGCAGGTCCGCCAGTTTCGACAGCAGGTGTTGCTCATGCTTGTCGAACACCCCGTCGCTCGCCGCCACTTCCGCCACCAGCCGCACTACTTCGCGGCGCTCCTGCGGCGACAGCGTATCGTTCAGCACGCGGGTGAACTCGTACAGCGAGACGGTATGCTCGAGCTCGCTGTCGGCACGCGCCAGCAAGGACTCCGCCGCCGCCTGCTCGAGCGCGAAATGGCGCGCCAGCACCTCGCCCGCCGCGCGGCGTTCCGCCTCGGTCTCGTTGCGGTCGGCGCGGGCCATTTCCAGCAACAGCGCGGCGGTCGCCAGGCGCAGGTCGCGCCCGCCGCCGGCCTCCCCCTCCGCGGGCGCGCCCAGCGACTCGCGTAACAGCTCTTTCAGTTTCGCGATCATCCTTCCTTCCGTTCGACGCAGTGCCCGAGAAAGTCCTGCACCGCCTGCTGCAGCTCGCCCAGGCGGCCATGAAAAAAATGGCTGGTGTCGGGCAACAGCACCAGCTGCGGCGGCGGCTTGCGCGCCTCGGTCCAGGCCTGCACCGCGCGCCAGTCCACCAGCTCGTCCGCCTCACCCTGCACCACCAGCCACGGCGCCTCCGGCTGCCAGCTGTCGTCCAGCGGGAAACGCTGCACCGGCGGCGCCACCGTCACCAGCGCGGCGGGCCGCGCCTGCGGCCCGGCCCTGAGCGCCACGTAGCTGCCGAAGGAAAACCCCGCCAGCCACAGCGGCAGGCCCGGCCAGCGCCGCCGCGCCCACTCGATCACCGCCAGCGCATCCTCGGTCTCGCCGCGCCCCTCGTCCCAGGCGCCGGCGCTGGCGCCGACGCCGCGGAAGTTGAAGCGCACCGACGGTGCCCCGAGCCGGTTGGCGGCCCGCGCCACCGTGTGCACCACCTTGTTGCGCATGGTGCCCTGGTACAGCGGATGGGGATGACAGACCACTGCCAGCGCCGGGGGTTCCGCGCCGTGCGCCGCCGGGTCCTCGACGATGGCCTCCAGCGGGCCGGCCGGACCGGGGATTTGCAAGGCTTGCGGCGGCGGCGGCCGCCACGGCTGATCACGGTACAATGCGTTCATGATGTATAGGATGCCGCAAGGCGAGGAAGCCGCGCCATGCACCCGCTGATCGAACTCGAAGACCGGCACTGCGCGCGCAACTACCACCCGCTGCCGGTGGTGCTGGTGCGCGGCGAAGGGCCCTACGTGTGGGACGACCAGGGCAAGCGCTATCTCGACATGATGAGCGCCTACTCGGCGGTGAGCCACGGCCACGCCCACCCGCGCATCGTCAACGCCCTCATCGAGCAGGCCCGGGCGCTCAACATCGTCTCGCGCGCCTTCCACAGCGATCGCCTCGGTGCCTTCCTGGAACGTGCCTGCCGCCTCACCGGCCAGGACATGGCGCTGCCCATGAACACCGGCGCCGAGGCGGTGGAGACCGCGCTCAAGGCGGCGCGCAAGTGGGCCTGGCAGGTGAAGGGCGTGCCGGACGGCGCGCAGGAAATCATCGCCTGCAGAGGAAACTTCCACGGCCGCACCATCACCATCTGCGGTCTCTCCACCGAGCACCAGTACCGCGAGGGCTTCGGCCCCTTCCCGCCCGGGCTGAAGACCGTGCCCTACGGCGACGCCGCGGCGCTGGAGGCGGCCATCACCCCGCACACCGCGGCCTTCCTGGTGGAGCCGATCCAGGGCGAAGGCGGCATCGTCATCCCGCCCGCCGGCTATCTCGCCGCCTGCGCCGAGATCTGCCGCCGGCACAACGTCATGCTCATCGCCGACGAGGTGCAGACCGGGCTGGGACGCACCGGCAAGCTGCTGGCCTGCGAACACGAGGGCGTGCAGCCCGACGGCCTGGTGCTCGGCAAGGCGCTGGGGGGCGGCGTGCTGCCGGTCTCCATGTTCCTCGCCCGGCGCGAGCTGATGGACGTGTTCCGCCCGGGCGACCACGGCAGCACCTTCGGCGGCAACCCGCTGGCGGCGGCGGTGGGGCTGGAGGCACTGCAGGTGCTGGAGGACGAGGACCTGGCCGGGCAGAGCGCGTCCAAGGGCGCGTGGCTGATGGAAGAGTTGCGCCGCATCGACAGCCCGCTGGTGCGCGAGGTGCGCGGCCGCGGCCTGTTCATCGGCATCGAGATCGACCCGGCGCAGGCCAGCGCGCGCAAAGTCGTGCTCGCGCTGATGGCGCGCGGGCTGTTGAGCAAGGAAACCCACGCGACGGTGGTGCGCCTCGCCCCGCCCCTGGCAATCCCGATGGAGTTGCTGGAATGGGCCGTGGAGCAGCTGCGCGCCGTACTCACTGAAGGAGGACTGGGCCAATGAAACTCATCGTCGAAGGCATCGACCACGGCAAGCCGATCCCCGAGAAATTCGCTTTCGGGGTGCAGGACAGCGAGAGCCATGTGCGGCTCGGGGAGAACCTGAGCCCGGGCATCCGCTGGGAGGGCCTGCCGGAGGGCACCAAGACCCTGGTGCTGATCTGCGTGGACGACGACGTGCCGACCAGGCCCGACGACGTCAACCAGGAAGGCCGCACCGTGCCGGCCTCGCTGCCGCGCGGCAACTTCTACCACTGGGTGATGGTGGACCTGCCGCCGACGCCGGGCAGCTTCCCGGAGGGCGCCTGCAGCCGCGGCGTGACCGCGCGCGGCAAGGCCTCGCCGCAGGGGCCGAAGGGATCGCGCCAGGGACGCAACGACTACACCGCCTGGTTCGAGGGCGACCAGGACATGAGCGGCGTGTACCTCGGTTACGACGGCCCCTGCCCGCCGTGGAACGACGAGATCCCGCACCACTACCACTTCATCCTCTATGCCACCGACCTGGAACGCTGCCCGGTGGAAGGCGCCTTCAGCGCGGAAGAGGTGGAGACCGCGCTCATCGGCCATGTGCTGGCCAGCGCGAAAGTGACCGGGCTCTATTCGCTCAACCCGGACGTGCCGGCGCGCTGAGTCACGGCTGCGGCGGCACCTCGTCGGGGCTGACCCGGAAGGGCACCACTTCGACGTAGCTGCCGCCGCCCGGCCGCGGCGGGTAACGGCGCTGGCGCACCTGCCTGAGGGCCTGGTCTTCGTACACGCCGGCCGGCAGCGCGTTCACCACCTCGGCCCGCGTGATGCGGCCTTCGGCATCGGTGTCGACCTCGATCTGCACGAAGCCCGAGACCTCGCGCGCCGGGATTTCCAGCGGCTCGATCGGCGTCGGCGGCGGTGCCGGCGGCTGCGGCGGCTGCGGGCGCAGCAGCGCGCCGAGGTCGACCCGGTCGGTCTGCGACAGCAGCTCCACCGGGTGCGCCTCGAGCTCGTCCTCGGGCGTGTCGAACAGCCCGAAGCCCCACAGCGCGCCGACCATCAGCACCAGCACCACGACAGTCGCCGCGGCGGCAAAGCCGAGAAACTGCAGCGGCCGGCTCACGAGCCCGCCGGGCTCCAGGCGTCATTGCGATACACCACGCCTTCCTTCATCACGAAGCGCACCTTGCTCATGACGCTGATGTCCTCGAGCGGGTCGCCGTCCACGGCGATGATGTCGGCCAGCTTGCCGGCCTGGAGGCTCCCGAGCCGGTCCGCGACGCCGAGAAAGCCCGACGCCACGGAGGTGGCCGAGCGGATGGCGTCCATCGGCGGCATGCCGGCCTCGACCATGAACTCGAACTCGCGCGCGTTGCTGCCGTGCGGCCCCACGCCGCAGTCGGTGCCGAACACGATGTTCACGCCCTCGCGGTAGGCCTTGGCGAAAGTGTCCTGGATCTGCGGCCCGATCGCGGCCGCCTTGGACCGCACGACCTCGGGCAGGTACCCCGGCTCCTCGGCCTTCTCGGCCACGAACTTCCCCGCGTGGATGGTCGGCACGTACCAGGTGCCGTGCTTCTTCATCAGCCGGATCACCTCGTCGTCCATGTAGGTGCCGTGCTCGATGGAGTACACGCCCGCCTCGATGGCGCGCTTCATGCCCTCGGCGCCATGTGCATGGGCCGCGACGTGGAAGCCGTAGTCGCGGGCGGTATCGACGATGGCCTTGAGCTCGTCGTCCTTGAACTGGGGGTTGAGGCCGTTCTTCGCCAGGCTCATGACGCCGCCGGTGGCGGTGACCTTGATCAGGTCGGCGCCGTCCTTGTAGCGCTGCCGCACCGCCTTGCGCGCGTCGGCCACGCCGTTGATTACCCCTTCCTGCGGGCCGGGGTCGCCGGCGATGTGCGGCGCCCAGCCGTTGGTCGGGTCGGCATGCCCGCCGGTGGTGGCGATGGACTTGCCGGAGGTGAAGATACGCGGGCCGACCACCTTGCCGGCGGCAATGGCGTCGCGCAGGGCGATGGAGACGTTGTAGCGGTCGCCCAGGTCGCGGATGGTGGTGAAGCCCGCCTCCAGGGTGCGCCGCGCGTACACCGTGGATTGCAGCGTCACTTCCGGCGCGTCCATGGTGAAGCGATTGAGGTACGAAGTGCGGCTGTTCTCGCTGGACACGTGGGTGTGCATGTCCATCAGCCCCGGCAGCACAGTGGCCTGTGACAGGTCGATGACGCGGTCCTGCGGGCCCGGCGCGCGATGCCCCGCCTCCACCGCGACGATGCGCTCACCCTCGACCACGATGGTGGACGGGCCGGCAGCCTGTCCGGACAGCCCGTCGATGAGCCGGCCGGCGTGGATCAGCGTCGCCGCGTCAGCCGCGCCGCACCACAGCATGACGGCCGCCGCGGCGCATGCCGCGACGCTGCGCTTCGACGCCGCCATTACTCGATGCCCAGCAGTTCGACGTCGAACACGAGCGTGGCGTTCGGCGGGATCACGCCGCCGGCGCCGCGGCTGCCGTAGCCGAGGTCGGGCGGGATGATGAGGGTGCGCTTCTGGCCCACCTGCATCCCGGCCACGCCCTGGTCCCAGCCGCGGATCACGCGCCCGGCGCCGAGCGGGAAACGGAACGGCTGGCCGCGGTCCACCGAGCTGTCGAACTTGCTGCCCTTGCGGTCTTCGGCCGCCGGGTCGAACAGCCAGCCGGTGTAATGCACCACGGCGGTGCTGCCGGCAGCGATCGCCGGGCCTTCGCCCGGGGCCACCTCGAGGATCACGAGCTCGGCCGGCGGCTCGGCGGGCGGCTCGGCCGGACCCTCGCCGCCGGGGGCGCAGCCGCTCAGGGCGGGGGCAAGAAAGGTAGCAGTCAACATGGCGAATCGGCGCATGGGGGCTCCTGCATCTGCAGTGAAATTCGGGGAGCAGGCACCTTAGTGCAGGCGCGGCGTGGCGCGCAAGCCGGCTAGAGCCAGGCGATGTCCTCGACGAACACGCGCATGAAGTCGTAGCGGGCGTCGGTGCCGATACCCCACGCGGCCACCAGCTCGCTGGGCACCGTGTAGTCGCCGAAACGCGCCTCGGCCTCCACGATGATGCCGTAGGGGCCGAGCGAGCTGCGCCCGTCCGGCGCGACCCGGCGGCGCAACACGCTGGCTTCCAGCAGGCGGCCGTCGTTGCCGACCAGCACTGTCATCGGCGTGACGTTGCCGGGCACGGTGACGACCGCGCGGTCGGTGTCGCCGCGACTCCAGCTGGCGCCGCGCTGCGGGCTCAGCGCCGCAGGCAGCCAGGCCAGCTCCACCATCATCCGCCCCGCCGCCGAGCGCGCCAGCTCGGGGCCGCGGCGCTGCAGCGCCGGTAACCAGTCGGCGAGGGCGTAATCCATCCCCGCCTCGTCGGCCAGCAGCCAGTCGGCCCCCTCCACCACCAGCCGCCCGAACACCGCCACCCGTCCCTCCCACAGGTAGCCGCGCTCGGCGCTGATGCGCTGGCGTGCTTCGAAGGGCACCCAGTCGTCGGGCCCGACGCGCAGCATGCCGCGCATGCGCACGTCGGCCGAGCGCGCCAGGGGCGCACCGGGCTGCAGGGCGTGGCGCAGGTACTTCTCGGCCGGGAACGGCAGCGCGCTGGTGCTGTCGGCAACGAAGCACTCGTCACCGATGTTGGTCTGCAGCAGCACGTCGTGGATGCGCTCGTTGCGTTCCCCGCGCAGGCGCCGGGCACGCGCGAGCCAGCCGACACAGGCCAGCAGCGGCAACAGCAACAGCAGGGTCAGTGCCGGCATGCGCGGTCCCCGCGGGCCGGTGGCCGTGCGGGCGCAGGCCGGTCAGGCGGAGGGAGTCTCCGGCGCATCACCCGGACCATCCTCCTTCCCGGGTGCGGCAGGCTCGGCAGGCTGCACGGCGCGCTGGGCCGCCGCCCGGGCGCGGGCGATCCACGACCAGGCGTCCAGGGTGGGGGCAGAACAGGAGGGATCGCCGGAATCTCCGGCCACCTCTTGGCTCATCGCTTTCGGCTCCATGGGCAGATGCGCGGCCCTTATGACTCGGCGTCCCAGGCGGCCTTGACCCGGGCCGCCCACGCCTTGTAACCGCGCAGGGTATAAATGGAATCATCTTCGAGCACGGGTGGACGGCGTCCCAGGTGGCCGATGCGGCTCGCCGCGCCCGGCGCCGCTGCCGCCGCGAGGGGCAGGCGGTTCTTGGGAGGCTGGCGCTTGCGCGTGGTTTCCGCCATGGAAGGCGTCCTGTGCTCGATATCGAGCGCCATTCTCCCGAGCGGACGCTCTGCGGCACCGTGACCTGATTCACACCCGCACCGCCGGAAAATGCGGCGGAGCACGGTAATGTGAAGGGGGTCACGCAGGCCATGCCGGCCGCAGGGCTCAGGCCACGAGGCGGTAGCAGGGCTGGTATTCCACGCCCGGCAGCCGCATGCGCTGCTGCGCCACGAAAGACTCCAGCATGCGGTCCATCAGCTGCATGATGTCCGGGTCGCCGTGCAGCTCGAACGGTCCGTGTGCCTCGATGCGGCGGATGCCCTCGTCCTTGACGTTGCCGGCGACGATGCCGGAGAAGGCCCGGCGCAGGTTCGCCGCCAACAGGTGGGGGGCTTGCGCGCGCCGCAGGTCGAGCGCCGCCATGGCCTCGTGGGTGGCGCTGAAAGGCCGCTGGAAGTCGTGCTCGATCTTGAGGCGCCAGTTGAAGTACCACGCGTCGCCCTGGTCGCGGCGGAAATCGCGCACCCGGTCCATGCCGCGCTGCATGATCTGCGCCACCTTCTCGGGATCGTCCAGCACCACCTGGTAGCGCTGCGCCGCTTCCGCGCCGATGGTGCCGCGCAAGAACTCGTCCACCTGCCCGAAGTAATCCGCCGCCGCCGCCGGGCCGGTGAGCACCAGCGGGAACGGCACCTCGGCATTGGCGGGGTTGAGCAGGACGCCGAGCACGTAGAACAGCTCCTCGGTGGTGCCGACGCCGCCGGGAAAGATGACGATGCCGTGGCCGAAGCGGATGAAGGCCTCCAGCCGCTTCTCGATGTCCGGCATGATGACCAGCTCGTTGACCATCGGGTTGGGCGGCTCGGCGGCGATGATGCCCGGCTCGGAGATGCCGACATAGCGCCCGTCCTTGATGCGCTGCTTGCCGTGCGCCACCGCGGCGCCTTTCATCGGCCCCTTCATCGCGCCCGGCCCGCAGCCGGTGCACACGTTCAGCCCGCGCAGCCCGAGGTGGTAGCCGACGGCCTTGGAGTAGTCGTACTCCTCGCGGCCGATGGAGTGACCGCCCCAGCACACGACGAGATCGGGCGCGACGCGGGTACGCAGCACGCGCGCATTGCGCAGCAGCTGGAACACCGCATCCGTGACCTGGGCCGAATCGTCGGCGCCGATGCGGCCCTCCATCTCGGTGCTGTAGTAGACGATGTCGCGCAGCACCGCGAACAGGTGCTCGCGGATGCCGCGGATCAGCTCGCCGTCCACGAAGGCCTGCGCCGGGGCGTTGCGCATCCTGAGGCGCACGCCGCGCTCGACCTGCAGCAGCTCGATCTCGAAGTCCGCGAAGTGCTCGTACACGGCGCGCGCGTCGTCGAGGTCGCTGCCGGTGTTCAGCACCGCCAGGGCGCAACGCCGGAAGCGCTCGCGCAGGTCCCCTTCGCCGATGTCGCGCAGCTTGGCGACCTCGAGCTGGGACAGCAAGTCCATGCTGCCGAGCGGATAGATGGTGACACTTTCAGCGAGTTTGTCGGGCATTCGGGCCACGCTCCGGCGTCAGGGCAGGATGGTGATCGGCGTGCCGTCGCGCACGGACAGCCAGATGTCGATCATCGCCGCGTTGCTCACGGCGATGCAGCCGTCGGTCCAGTCCGACTGCAGGTATTGCCGCGAGGGATGTTTCGGCTCGTTGGGCAGCCCGTGGATCATGATGTTGTTGCCCGGGTCCACGCCGCGTTCGCGCGCGCGGCGCAGGTCGTCGGCGCTGGGGTAGGAGACGCGCAAGGCGAGGAAGAACGCGCTGTTGGGATTGCGGGTGTCCAGGAAATAGCGGCCTTCCGGCGTGCGCTGGTCGCCCTCCTGCTGCTTGTGGCCCTCGGGGTTGCCGCCCAGCGCGATGGGGAAGCTGCGCATGACCTCGCCGCCGCGCCGCAGCTCGAGGCGGCGCTCGGACTTCAGCACCACCACCTCGTCCGCCATCGGGAAGCGCTCCGCCGCATCCGGGCCCTGGGCGCGATCCGCGTAGGCCGGCGCCACGGCGCCCGGCACGGCGCCGGCGATCAGCAGCAGCAAGGTCAGTGCAAGGGCGCGCATGCGCAACTCCGGGCCGGTCCAGTGGCGGCCATTCTAGCGGACCTTCACAAGCCGAGCAGGGCTTCCCCCTGGCGAAAGCTGACATGTGCCGGCAGCCCGGCCGCGTCGAGCCGCGCCAGGTCGCCCGCCAGCTCGGCGCGCAGCTCGCCGCCATACGCCAGCAGCGCCGCGGCGCCCTCCGTGTCGCCGCTGCCCTGCAGCGTGAGCAGCTGGGCGATGAGCGCCTCGATGGCCTGCGGCATGCGCGCGGCCTCGACGCGGTAACGTCCGTCCTGCGCGTCGCGCGTTATGGCGCCCCAGTCACGCAGGTGGTTGAACGCCAGCAGGCGCGCCCGCCCCGCGACGCCGTACGGATCGACATGCACGGAACGCAGGATGCCGGCGAGGAAGCTGGCGTAGTGTTCCTCGAGCCGGGTCTCGGGCAGCTCGCCGCGGGCCTGCAGGCGCTCCGCCAGCCACAGCGACAGGATCGTCGCCTTGGCTTCCTCGATTACCGCACCATGCTCGCCCAGCGCCGCCACTACGGAGTCGCGGTCGTCCACGGTGCGTTGCGGCCCGAGCGCATGGGCCATGTCGCGCAACATGATGTTGAGAAAGAACGGGTCGAAGCGCACCGCGGGCTGCTGCGCATCGGCCAGCAGCAAGGCCGCCGCCGGCCGCACCAGGGCGTCGAAGCGCGCCTGCATGACATTGCGCAGCTGCAGCTGCCGGGGACCGCGCTCGAGCCGCACGCGCCGGTCGCGTGCCGACTCCGGCGTCGCCGCCGTGCGCGACATGCCGTAGCCGCCGTGGAACAGCAGGTCGTAGACCGCCAGCTTCATGTCTACCTCGGGCACGGCGTCCTTGAACGCCTCCGAGACCGGCAGCGCGTGCTGCAGCTCGGGCAGGAAGATGGTGAAACGCGCCAGGCGCGCGCCCCAGGCCCAGTCACGCAGCAGCACGTAGGCGCCGAACTCGCCGCCGGGTCCCAACGGCCCGACCAGCATGTCCACGTCGCTCTCCTGCAGCGCCTGCCAGGCCGCCTCGGCGCGGGGATGGTCCTCCACCAGGAGGGCCCGGGCGCGCAGCGCCAGGTAGTGCTTCAGTGCCTCGTCCCGGGTGATGTCGGCGGCCTCGGCGAGCAGCCGCGCCAGGTGCCCGACCTCCTCCGGCCAGGTTGCGAAGGCGGTGACGCCGTCCGACGCGGGCGGCGGGACAGCGGATTCCTGCTGGCGCCGGTACAGCGCGTCCGTCACCCGGGCCGCCGCGATGAGGCGCTCGATGACACGGGCCTGCCGCAGGCTGATGCCGGACAAGTCGGCCACCAGGTCCACCTCGGCGACCTGCGGCGCCATGCCGGGCGTGGCAGTGCCGAAACTGGCCGGCGCGGCGGCCGCCAGCAGCAGGCAGCCGGCCAGGCCGCAGGTGGACGCCAGGAACCGCATCTGCGCGTCAGTCCGCCTCGTCCGTCACCAGGCGCCCGGCGGCATCGTAGAACCAGGCCGGGCCGCCCAGCAGGTCGAGCTCGAAGTCCAGCGTCTCGGCCGGCACCGCATGCAACAGCCGCTCGCCCGAGAGGTACAGCAGGAACACCTGCCCGGCCTGCAGCGGCAGGGCACAGTCGACCCACACGCCGGCGAGGGTGAGCCGCTGCGGCAGCACCGCTTTCCAGCCCTCGATGACCTCGAACACGTAGCCGGCCTCGTCCGGCGCATCACCGGGCCCGAGCAGGGTGTCGATGCGCAGCTTCAGGCGCGCGCTGACCACGGCGTCGGCGTCGCGCAGCAGCGCGCGCGCCGCCATGGCGTCGTAGCGGTAGCCTTCGAGGATCGCCGGGCGGGGTGGCGCCGGGTTACAGGCCTGGGCCGGCAGCCACCCGGCCAGGAGCACCGGGAGCAGGAGCGCCGGGATGCGGTGCGGCCGCACTCAGCCGCACTTCGAATCGCCGCAGTTCAGGCAGGTCATGCACCCGTCCATCATGACGACGGCCGTGGTGTTGCACTTGGCGCAGAGCTGCGCGCCCTCGGGGAAGGGGCTCTCGGCAAAAGCGTCCGTCTGTGCGGTGCGGGCCTCGAACTCGGCGCGCTTCTGCTCGATCAGGGCGCGCTGGTGCTCGTCCAGCCCGGGCGCCGGCATCATGCCGATGCTGACGAGGTGCTTCTCCACCACCTCGCCCAGTTCGGCGATGAGCGAGGGCATGTACTTGCCGCCCGGCTTCCAGTAGCCGCCGCGCGGGTCGAACACCGCCTTCAGCTCTTCCACCAGGAAGGTGACGTCGCCGCCCTTGCGGAACACCGCGGACATGATCCGCGTCAGCGCCACGATCCACTGGTAGTGGTCGAGGTTCTTCGAGTTGATGAAGATCTCGAAGGGCCGCCGGCTCTCATGCTCGGTGCCGTAGTTGAGCAGGATGTCGTTGATGGTCACGTACATGGCGTGCTCGGCCACCGGCGGCTTGATCTTGTAGGTGGCGCCGATGAGCATTTCCGGGCGCTCGAGCTTCTCGTGCATCCGGATGACCTTGCCCTCGGTGCCCTCCTCGACGCGCGGCTTCGGCGCGGCGGGCTTCTCCTCCGGCTTGGCGACGTGGTAACCGACGATCTTCTTGCCAATCTTCATTGCTGCCATGGTATTCACTCAAAACTTTCCGTAATAGCCTTCTTTGAGGGCGTCGAACAGGTTCGCCGCGGAGTGCAGCTCGCCGTCGTACTCGACTTCCTCGTCGCCCTTCAGTTCGACCGTGCTGCCATCCTCGAGTTCGAAGACGTAGGTCGTGTTCTTCAGGTCCTGCTCCTTGACGAGCACGCCCTGGAAGGCTGCCGGGTTGAAGCGGAAGGTGGTGCAGCCCTTGAGCCCCTGCTCGTGGGCGTAGGTATAGATGTCCTTGAAGTCCTCGTAGGGATAGTCCGTAGGGACGTTCGCGGTCTTGGAGATCGAGGAGTCCACCCACATCTGCGCCGCCGCCTGGATGTCGACGTGCTGGCGCGGGGTGATGTCGTCGGCCGTGACGAAGTAGTCCGGCAGCTTTTCCTCTTCCTTCTCCGAGCCCGGCAAGGCCTGCTCGTTCACCAGCGAGCGGTAGGCCAGCAGCTCGAAGGAGAACACGTCGACCTTTTCCTTGGTCTTGCGGCCTTCGCGGATCACGTTGCGGAAATAGTGATGCGCGAAGGACGGCTCGATGCCGTTGGAGGCGTTGTTGGCCAGCGACAGCGAGATCGTGCCGGTGGGCGCGATGGAGCTGTGATGGGTGAAGCGTGCGCCGACCTCGGCCAGCTCGTCGACCAGCTCGGGGTTCACGTCGGCCACGCGCTGCATGTAGCGGCTGTAGCGCGCGTGCAGCACGCGGCCCTTGATGCGGGCGCCCACGCGCCAGCCGTCCGCCTTCATCTCGGGACGCTTGCGCAGCATCTCCTCGGTGACGGTGAACTCCTCCTCCATGATCGGGGCGGAGCCCTTTTCACGCGCCAGCTCCAGCGCCGTCTCCCAGCCGGCCATGGCCAGCTCGCGCGCCACGTCCTGGGTGAAGGCCACCGAGGCCTTGTTGCCGTAGCTCATGCGCAGCATGGTGATGGTCGAGCCGAGGCCGAGGAAGCCCATGCCGTGGCGCCGCTTGCGGAAGATCTCGTCGCGCTGCGGGCCCAGCGGCAGGCCGTTGATCTCCACCACGTTGTCCAGCATGCGGGTGAACACCTGCACCACCTCGCGGAAACGCTCCCAGTCGAAGCGCGCGTCCGGGGTGAAGGGGTCGATCACGAAGCGCGTCAGGTTGACCGAGCCCAGCAGGCAGGAACCATAGGGCGGCAGGGGCTGCTCGCCACAGGGGTTGGTGGCGCGGATGTTCTCGCACCACCAGTTGTTGTTCATCTCGTTGACGCGGTCGATGAGCACGAAGCCCGGCTCCGCGAAATCGTAGGTGGAGGTCATGATGACGTCCCACATGCGGCGCGCCGGCACCGTCTTGTAGACCTTGCAGGCCACCAGGCCGGACTCGTTGCGCACGTAGTCGCCGTCGGTCGGCCACTCGCGCCACACCACCTGCTCGTCATTCTCCAGGTCGATGTTCTCGTCCTTGAGCTCCTTCAGGCCGATGGGGAAGGCCAGGCGCCAGGGCTCGTCATTGGCGACGGCCTGCATGAACTCGTCGGTGATCAGCAGGGAGAGGTTGAACTGGCGCAGGCGGCCGTTCTCGCGCTTGGCGCGGACGAACTCCATGGCATCCGGATGGCCGACGTCGAAGGTGCCCATCTGGGCGCCGCGGCGGCCGCCCGCCGACGACACCGTGAAACACATCTTGTCGTAGATATCCATGAACGACAGCGGCCCGGAGGTGTAGGCGCCGG
>CAYPTW010000045.1:0-21008 GCA_964413755.1 uncultured Thioalkalivibrio sp.
CCTCCATCTTCTTCACCTGGGCGCTCAGCGTCGGCTGGCTGACGAAGCACAGCTCCGCGGCCTTGCCGAAATGGCGGGTCTCGGCGAGGGCGACGAGGTAGCCGAGGGCGCGCAGGCTGAGATGGAGGTTAATAGACTTCATCTATCGCCAAGATAAAGTCAATTTGCGAGCCGAATCAACCCCCGTCCTTGAGCGCCTGCAGTGCGGCGAGCGCTTCCTCGCGGCTTTGCTTGAGGTCGACGATCGGGCCGGGGTAATTCTTCGGTGGCGCTTCCCAGGGCCGATGCACTTTCTCGGCCGGCAGTTCGCGCAGTTCCGGCACCCAGTGCTTCACATAGTGCCCTTCGGGATCGAACTTCTCGCCCTGGGTGACCGGGTTGAAGATGCGGAAGTACGGTGCGGCATCCGCGCCAGAGCCCGCGGTCCACTGCCAGCCCATGGTGTTGTTCGCCAGGTCGGCGTCCACCAGCGTGTCCCAGAACCAGCGCGCGCCCTTCTGCCACGGCGCGCGGATGTTCTTCACCAGCAGCGAAGCAGCAATCATGCGCACGCGGTTGTGCATCCAGCCGGTGGCCCACAGCTGGCGCATGCCGGCATCGACGATGGGGATGCCGGTGCGGCCACGCTGCCATGCCTGCAGCGCGGCCTCATGGTCCTGGCGCCATGGGAAGCGCGCGTACTTGGCATACATCGGCTCTGTCGGCGTGTCCGGAAAGTGGTACAGCACGTGGTGCGCGAACTCGCGCCAGCCGAGCTCGCGCAACCAGGTGTCGATGCCTTTCTCCGACAACTCGCTGCGCCGCGCCGAGGCGGCGACCCAGGCCTGGCGCGGCGACACCTCGCCGAAATGCAGGTGCGGGGAAATCGCCGCGGTGCCGTCGCGGTCCGGCCGGTCGCGTTGCACCGCGTAGTCGCCCAGGGCCTGTTCGCACCAGTCTTCGAGGCGCGCCAGCGCGCCGTCCTCGCCGGGCGTCCACATCGCCTCAAGGCCGTCGTACCAGTGGATGCGTGGCATCAGCTCGAGCGCATCCAGCGCTTCGCCTTCGCGCTGGTCCTGCGGCAACGGGATGTGCTGCGGCGCCGCCACGGGCCTGCCGGGTTCGGGCCTGGTCCGCGCCGCCTTCCAGAACGGCGTGAAGACGCGGTAGGGCTCGCCCTTGCCGGTCTCCAGCTCCCACGGCTCGTACAGCAGGGCGGCCTTGCGGCTCTGTGCCTCGGCCCCCAGCGCCCGCAGTCGTGCCTTGATGCGGGTGTCGCGCTCCACCAGCGCGGGCTCGTAGAGCCGGTTCCAGAACACTCCCGCTGCGCCGGTTTCCTGCACCAGCGTCGCGAGCGCGTCCTCTGCCGGCCCGCGCAGCAGGTGCAGGCGGCTGCCGCGGGCGCGCAGCGAAGCGTCCAGCGCCGCAAGGCTGTGATGCAGCCACCAGCGTCCCGCACCGCCCGGCGCCCACTCGCCTTCGTCCTGCGGAGACCAGATGAAGACGGGCAGCACGGCCTCTGCTGCGTCGAGCGCAGCCAGCAGCGCCGGATTGTCCGCCAGGCGCAGGTCGCGCCGGAACCAGTGGATTGCGAGTTTCAAATCACCCGGCCGCGCCGGCCGCCTTCCAGGAACGATTGGATGTTGGCGGCGATTTCGTCCAGCGCCCGCTGGCGGGATTCACGCGCCGCCCAGGCCACGTGCGGGGTGATGATCAGGTTCGGGATGTCGGGGTCGAGCAGGGGGTCGCCGTCCACCGGCGGTTCCTGCGGCAACACGTCGATCCCGGCGCCGCCGATGCGGCCGGCGCGCAGCGCGTCCGCCAGCGCCGCCGAGTCGACCAGGGCGCCGCGTGCGGTATTGATGAGCAGGGCGTCCGGCTGCATGCGCGCCAGCGCGGCGGCGTCGATGATCCCGCGCGTGGCGTCGGTGAGCGGACAGTGCAGGGAGAGGATGTCGGCCTGCGCGAGCACCGCCGCGAAAGGCAGGCGCTCGACTGCCGTCGGCCGCGCCCCGTCCGCCGTGCCGCCCGGCCGCTCGCTCACCAGCACCTCGAGCCCGAAAGCGGTTGCGGCGCGGGCCACGCCCCGGCCGAGCTCGCCGTAGCCGACGATACCGAGCTTGCGCCCGGCCAGTTCCCTGATCGGGTAATCCAGCAGGCAGAACTGGGGACTGTCGCGCCATGCGCCCTGCTGCAGGAGGCGCTGGTAGCCGGACAGGTGTTGCGTGAGGGCAAGGATCAGCGCATAGGTGTGCTGCACCACCGAGGCGGTGCAGTAGGCGGTGATGTTGCACACCCCGATACCGCGCGCCCGGGCCGTTTCCAGGTCCACGTTGTTGACGCCGGTGGCGGCAAGGCAGATGAGTTTCAGTTGCGGCGCGGCGGCCAGTTCCGCGGCGCCGATGCGCAGCTTGTTGGTGATCAGGATCTCCGCCGTCGCGAGGCGCCCCGGCAGCTCTTCCGGCCGGGTCAGGTCGTACAGCTCGAGGTCCAGCTGCGGCTGTTGCAGTGCGCCGAGCTCGAGATCGTCGCGGCTGACGGTGGCGAAATCGGGGAAGACGGTCTTGATGCGCTTGCTCATGACGCGCAAGCCTACACGCGCCCGCCGCGCCGCGACCAGCCTGGTTGGCGCTACAATGCGCGGCCATGGCGACGTTGCGCGGCATCCTGACGCTGGTCCTGATGGGGCTCAATCTCCTCTTCTGGATCATCCCGCTCTACCTGGTGGCACTGCTGCGCCTGGTACCGCTGCAGCGCCTGCGTGTTGGCTGCGCCCAGGTGCTGGTGCATATCGCGCAGACCTGGATCGCGGGCAACAACCTCATATTCAGGCTTACCCAGGACATCCACTGGGACGTCGAGGGTGTGGCCGAGCTGCCGGCGCAGGACTGGTACCTGGTGGTCTGCAACCACCAGAGCTGGGTCGACATCCTGGCGCTGCAGGGGGTGTTCAACCGCCGCATCCCGTTCCTGAAGTTCTTCCTCAAGCAGCAGCTGATCCGGGTGCCGCTGCTGGGCTGGGCGTGGTGGGCGCTGGATTTCCCCTTCATGAAGCGGCACTCGCGCGAGTACCTCGAGCGCCATCCCGAAGCGCGCGGCCAGGACCTGGAGGCCACGCGCCGGGCCTGCGAGCGTTTCCGCCACAACCCGACCTCGGTGATGAACTTCGTCGAGGGCACGCGCTTCACCCCGGAGAAGCATGCGGCGCAGGACTCGCCCTACCGCCACTTGCTGAAACCGCGCGCCGGCGGGATCGCCTTTGTGCTCGGCGCCATGGGCGACATCCTGCACCGGCTGCTGGACGTGACCATCGTCTACCCGGATGGCGCACCGAGCTTCTGGGATATGTGTTGCGGGCGCCTGCGCAGGGTCGTGATGCGCGTCCAGGTGCGCGAGATTCCCGCCTGGACGATGCAGGGCGATTACCAGGGCGACGAGGCCTTCCGCGCCCGCATGCAGGCCTGGCTGGGCGAGATGTGGGTCGCCAAGGACAGCGAGATCGAGCGCTTGCTGGCGCGAGCCACGCAGGCATGAGCGGCGGGCCCTCACGACCGCTCGAGGGTTACCCGGAGATCACGCCGGACGAGATGCGCGCCCGGGCCCGTGCGCTGTGCGAGCGCATGTCGCGACGTCGCACGGTGCGCGACTATTCTGACCGCCCGGTGCCGCGAGCCGTTATCGAGGATTGCCTGCGTGCAGCCGGCAGTGCGCCCTCCGGCGCCAACCTGCAGCCCTGGCATTTCGTGGCGGTGGGAGACCCGGCCGTGAAGCGCGAGATCCGGCTCGCGGCGGAGGCGGAGGAGCGCGAGTTCTACCGGCATCGCGCGCCGGAGGACTGGCTGGCGGCGCTGGCGCCGCTGGGCACCGGCCCGGAGAAACCCTTCCTGGAGACCGCCCCCTGGCTGATCGGGATCTTCGAGCAGCGCTGGAGTTATGACGCCGACGGGGGCAAGGTGAAGCACTATTACCCGAAGGAGTCCGTCGGCATCGCCACCGGCCTGCTCATCGCCGCCCTGCACGAGGCGGGACTGGCCACCCTGACGCACACGCCGAGCCCGATGAAATTCCTCAACCGCATCATGGGCCGTCCGTCCGAGGAGCGGCCGTTCCTGCTGCTGGTGGCGGGGTACCCGGCAGCAGGCGCACGCGTGCCGGACATCCGCCGCAAGGCCCTGGATGAGATCGCCACTTTCCTGGCGCCTGACGGCGACGGATCACAACAATAAGCGGGGAGTAACGCCGAAGTGGACGCATTGACCGCATGGCTCGACCAGGTCTCGGGCTTCATCTGGGGCCCCTACTGCCTCATCCCGCTGCTGCTGCTGACGGGCCTGTACCTCACGGTGGTGCTGCGCGGCCTGCAGTTCCGCCAGCTCGGCCCGGCGCTGCACCAGGCCCTGATCGTCCGCACCGAGACAGGCGCGCGCGGCGACATCTCGCACTTTGCTGCGCTGATGACCGCGATGGCCGCCACGGTGGGCACCGGCAACATCGTGGGCGTGGCGACCGCGATCGCGCTGGGCGGCCCCGGCGCCTTGTTCTGGATGTGGGTTACCGGCCTCGTCGGCATGGCCACCAAGTATTCCGAGGCGCTGCTGTCGGTGAAGTATCGCGTCACCAACGAGCGCGGCGAGCAGGCGGGCGGGCCGATGTACTACCTCTCTGAGGGCATCCGCTGGAAGCCGCTCGGCCGCACCCTCGGCTGGCTGTTCGCGCTGTTCACCGCCTGCGCCGCCTTCGGCATCGGCAACATGGTGCAGTCGAACTCGGTGGCCGACGCCATCGGCGGCGCTTTCGGCATTCCTGCCTGGGTGAGCGGCGCGGTGATCGCCCTCGGTGTGGCCGCGGTCACGCTCGGCGGCATCCGTGCCATCGGCGGCTTCACCAGCCTGTTCGTGCCGGCGATGATCGTCATCTACATGGGCGCCTGCACCATCGTGCTGCTGTTCAATTTCAGCGCCATCCCGGCCGCCTTCGCCCTGGTGTTCACCGATGCGTTCACCGGCAGCTCGGCCGCCGGCGGCTTCCTCGGCGCCACCATCGCCCAGGCGATGCGTTACGGCGTCGCGCGCGGCATCTTCTCCAACGAGTCGGGCCTCGGCTCGGCCGGTATTGCCGCTGCCTCGGCGCAGACCCGCGAGCCGGTGCGCCAGGCGCTGGTGTCGATGACCCAGACCTTCATCGACACCCTGGTGGTGTGCACCTTCACCGGCATCGCCATCATCGCCAGCGGCGCCTGGACCTCGGGCGCCAACGGCGCGGCACTGACGCAGCTGGCCTTCGGCTCGGCGATGCCGGGCGCCGTGGGGCCCGCGGTGGTCGCCATCTGCCTCGCCCTGTTCGCCTTTTCCACCATCGTCGGCTGGAGCCATTACGGCTCGCGCGGCATCGAGTACATCCTCGGCGTGCGCGCGATCCTGCCCTACCGCATCCTGTTCGTGATCGCGGCCTTCGCCGGCTCGATCTACACGCTCGACTTCGTCTGGCTGTTGTCGGACGTGATGAACGGACTCATGGCGCTACCCAACCTGGTCGGGTTGTTGCTGCTCTCCGGTGTCGTGGCGGTCGAGACGCGCAGTTACTTCGCACGCGGGCAGTCGCCCATGCGCTGATGCCGGTGGTAGCCGCGGCCGTCGCCACGGCCCTCACCGCGCGCCGGCAGCTCGTCGCCTTCGAGGACGCCGTTGCCGTCGGCGTCGCGTGCGGCGAAGCGCGCCATGCGGCGGGCGCCGAACTCGTCCTTGTCGATCACGCCGTCGCCGTTGGCGTCCAGCATCGCGAAGCGGCTCTCCTGCGGGACCTTGAACTCCTCCAGCGTGATCTTGCCGTCACCGTCGGCGTCTATGCGCTGCATCATGCCGCGCGGCCCGTCGCCACGCGGGCCGGGCTTCGCGCCGGGCTCCTGGGCCAGGGCGCTGAAGGACAAGGTGGCGGCCAGGGCGATGGCGGCTGCGGTGAGAATCGTGGTCTTCATGGTGTTGCTCCTGTATTCGGGCCGTGCCGGGAGCGGTCCCCGCGGGGACTGTTCCCAGTGTCGGACTCATGATCCGGCCGACGCGTGCAGCAAGCATGGCTGAAACGCGGAGAAACGATGGAGATGTGCCGCGTCACTCCTCGAGCCGGTAGCCCACGCCATACACGGAATGCAGCAGCTCCCGCCCCGGCGCGGCTTCGGCCAGCTTGCGGCGCAGGTTCTTCACGTGGCTGTCCACCGTGCGGTCGGAGACCACGCGGTGGTCGTCGTAGATGCGTTCCAGCAGGGCTGCGCGCGAGAACACCCGCCCGGGGTGCGCGGCCAGTGTTTCCAGCAGGCGGAATTCCACCGGCGTCAGGTCCAGCTTGTGGCCGTCCAGCTCGGCGCGCCAGGCCTGCGGCTCGATGTTCAGGCCGGCCACCGGGCCGCCCGGGGATGCTCCGTCGCCGCCGGCGTTGCCTTGCCGGCGCAGTACGGCCTTTACGCGCGCCACCACCTCGCGTGGGCTGAAGGGCTTGCAGATGTAGTCGTCTGCGCCGAGTTCCAGCCCGAGCAGCCGGTCGATCTCCTCCACCCGGGCGGTCACCATGATGATCGGCAACTGCGTGAAACCACGCAGCTCGCGGCAGATCGCGAGCCCGTCGCGCCCGGGCAGCATCAGGTCGAGCAGCAGCAGGGCCGGGGGACGGGCCCGCACGTCCGCCACCACGGCATTACCGTCGGCCAGCACGCGCGTGGTGAACCCTGCCGCCTGCAGGTACTCGGCGAGGACCGCCGCCAGCTTGGGCTCGTCCTCGACGATGAGGATTTCCTGGCGCGCGCTCATGCCGCGCCTCGCAGCAAGGGCAGGCGCACGGTGATACGGATCCCGCCGAGCTCGGCGGCCGCGGCGCTGATGGTGCCGCCATGCGCCTCGACGATATTGCGGCAGATCGCCAGGCCCAGCCCGGCGCCGCCCGAGGCACGGTTGCGCGAGCTCTCGGCGCGAAAGAAACGCTCGAAGAGCTGCGGCAAGAGTTCGGCTGGCACACCCGGCGGCGAGTCGCTGACTTCGATTACCGCTTGTCGGTCGTCACGCCGGCAGGCCACCTCGATGCGGCCCGGGGCGTCCGTGTAGCGCAGTGCGTTTTCCACCAGGTTGCTCACCAGCTGCACCAGCCGGTCCGGATCGGCATGCACCATGAGCGGCGCGCCCTCGACGCCGGCCGGATCGAGCACCAGTCCCGCCGCGGTACAGCGTTCCTGCAGCGGCTGCAGGGCCATCGCGACCTGCTCGCGCAGGTCGAGGTCGCGGCGCCGATAGTCCAGTGCACCGACATCCGACAGCGACAGCTGGTACAGGTCGTCTACCAGCTTGCCGAGCGCGCGCGTCTCGGTCTGCAGCGAGGTCACTGTATCGGGGCCGAGCGCGCGAATCCCGTCCTCCACCGCGTCCAGCTCGGCCCGGATGACGGCCAGCGGCGTGCGCAACTCGTGCGCCACGTCGGCCATCATGCGCCGGCGCATCTCCTCGTTGCGCTGCAGGGTCCGCGCCAGCATGTTGAAGTCGTCGGCCAGGCGGCCGAATTCGTCCGCGGTGTGTACCTCGACGCGCGTCTCGAAGTCACCGGCGGCAAGCCGGTGCGAGGCGGCGCCGATCGCGCGCGCCGGCGCCAGGAACGCGCGCGACAACAAAGCCGCCGCCAGCGCCGCCAACAGCACGGCTGCCAGGCTCGCCACGGCGAGATTGCGCAGCTGGGCACGCTGGAAGCGCAGGTCCGCAGCTTCGGTCGGCCGCTGCGACGGCAGGCGGACCAGCCAGCCGACCGTGCGTCCGTCCACAACCACCGGGTGCCGGATGACCTCGCCCGCGAGCGGCAGGGCGCGTCCGGCGACCAGCGTGTCGTTGGCATCGTAAAGCGCCGCGCGCGGCAGGCCATGCCGCTGGCGGTTCATCAGCTCGGGCTCTTCGGGGCCGCCCGGTCGCGCCTGGCTGCGCAGCAGCATGCGCCAGCGCCGCTCCTGGCCGGCGAGCGACGACCAGTCACCCCGGCGCGCATAAATGTCCGCCAGGCTTGCCGCCACGGCTTCGGCACGGCGCGCCTCGGCCGCCTCGATATAGCGATGGAAATCACGCTTGAAGCCCCACTGGCCGGCCGCGGCCATGACCACGGCGACCAGCACGCTGGTGGCCAGCACGCCGAGAAACAGCTTGGTGGTGATGTTCAGGCGCATGGGTGTTGCTGCGGGCATCCCGTTTTTGCGGACCAGCCCGGAGGATAAGCCGAAATTGTGCAGGACTGGCGCAGGAACCGGCGCAGGGAGGGCCTCGCCGTGCGAGTTCAGCGCCGCTTGCGGGCCTTGCGCGGCTTGGCCGGCGAGTCTTCCTCCACGCTCCACTGTTCGCGGTGAGCGCGCGCGGCCTCGCTGTTCACGCCGGCATGGCGGTTCGACAGCAGCAGGGAGCCCGGATCGCAGACCCGCGCGCGAATCAGTCCCAGGTCGCGCGCGGCGTCGAACAGGCTGGGGTACCAGGACTCCCAGTTCGGCAGCAGTTGTTCCACCTGTTCGCGCAGCGATGCCATGTGCGGAAGTTAGCCGAGCGGGCGTTACCGGCGCAATCGGCGCAAGTACCGTGCCTGCGCCAAACCCGCATCGGCAAACGGATGCCGCGGGACTATGCTGCGAGCATGGAAAAGGAGGTCGTGTTCCGCGCCCGCAAGCTGCGCAAGGTCTACCCGATGGGTGAGGTCGAGGTGGTGGCCCTGCGCGAGGTGGACCTGGAGCTCTATCGCGGCGAGTTCGTGGTGCTGCTCGGGCCTTCGGGCAGCGGCAAGTCGACGCTGTTGAACATTCTCGGCGGCCTCGACAGCGCCACCTCGGGCGAGGTGTGGTACAGCGGCCATGACCTGACTGCAGCGAACGAACGCGAACTGACGGAATTTCGTCGCGATCATGTCGGCTTCGTGTTCCAGTTCTATAACCTGATCCCGAGCCTCACGGCGCGCGAGAACGTCGCCGCGGTGACCGAGATCGCCAGCGAGCCGATGAAGCCGGAGAAGGCGCTGGAGCTGGTCGGCATGGGCAAGCGGCTGGATCATTTCCCGGCCCAGCTCTCCGGCGGCGAGCAGCAGCGCGTCGCCATCGCCCGCGCGATCGCCAAGAATCCCGCGGTGCTGCTGTGCGACGAGCCGACCGGCGCGCTCGACTCGGCCACCGGGATCGTGGTGCTCGAGGCGCTGGAGCGGGCCAACCGGGAGCTCGGCACTACTACGGTGGTGATCACGCACAACATGGTCATCGCCGAGATGGCCGACCGCGTGATCCACATGGCGGACGGACAGATCGCCGGCAGCAAGACCAACTCCGAGCGCAAGCCGCCGAGCGAGCTGCACTGGTGATGCGCGCGCTCGACCGCAAGCTGTTCCGCGACCTGTGGCACATGCGGGGTATGGCGTTCGCGATCTCGCTGGTGGTGCTCGGCGGCGTGTCCACTTTCGTCATGTCGCTGGTCACCTATGAATCCCTGCTGGTGACGCAGCAGCGCTATTACGTCGACCAGCGCTTTGCCGAGGTGTTCGCCAACCTGGTGCGCGCGCCGGAGTCAGTGGCGGAGCAGCTGGTGGAGCTGCCGGGCGTGAACCAGGTCGAGACGCGCGTGGTGGCGCCGGTGAATCTCGAGGTGAGCGGTTTCGGCGATCCCATCACCGGGCGCATCGTATCGCTGCCGGAGTTCGGTGAGCCGAAGCTGAACGTGCCGCTGGTGCGGCAGGGGCGGCTGCCCCAGCCGTGGGCGGAGAAAGAGGTGGCGGTAAGCGAGGACTTCGCCAACGCGCACGGCCTCGAGCCGGGCGATCGCCTCGCCGCGGTAATCCGCGGGCGCCGTCAATACGTCGACATCGTCGGCATCGCGCTGTCGCCCGAGTACATGTACGCCATCGCGCCCGGCGCCATGTTCCCCGACTTCAAGCGCTACGGCATCCTGTGGATGAACCGCAAGGCACTGGCCACGGCCTTCGACATGGACGGTGCCTTCAACGATGTCAGCTTCTCGCTGCAGCGCGGGGCGGTGGCGCAGGACGTCATCGACCGCGTCGACCTGGTGCTGGCGCGCTATGGCGGGCTCGGCGCCTACGCCCGCGAAGACCAGTTCAGCCATCGCTTCATCAGCGAGGAGCTGCGCGGCCTCGAGACCATGGCGACGCTGTTCCCGGTGATCTTCCTCGGCGTCGCCGCGTTCCTGCTCAACGTGGTCATGGGGCGCCTGGTCGCCACCGAGCGCGAGCAGATCGCCACCCTCAAGGCCTTCGGCTATTCCAGCACCCAGGTCGGCCTGCATTACGCCAAGCTGGTGCTGCTCATCACCTCGCTCGGGCTCGCTGCCGGCGTTGCCCTCGGCGCGCGTTTCGCGCGCGGGCTGAGCGGCATCTACCAGGAGTTCTACAGTTTCCCCTTCCTCGATTTCCGCCTCGACCCGGTGATCGTGCTGCAGGCGGTGCTGGTCACGGTGGGCGCCGCGCTGGGGGGCACGGCCTGGGCCGTGCGCCGCGCCGCGCGCCTGCCGCCCGCCGAGGGCATGCGCGCCGAACCGCCGCCCGCGTACCACGCCACCTTTCTCGAACGGCTCGGCCTGCAGCAGCGCCTGGCCGAGCCCTCGCGCATGATCGTGCGCCACCTCAGCCGCCAGCCCCTGAAGGCCGCGCTGTCTGTGGCAGGGATCGCCGCGGCCTGCGGCATCCTGATGATCACCAATTTCCAGCGCGATGCGATCGGCTGGATGATGGGCGTGCAGTTCGGCCTCGGCAGTCGCGAGGACCTGGCGGTGACCTTCACCGACCCCACGCCGCGGCGTGCGCTGTACTCGCTGCAGGCGCTCGAGGGCGTGACCCACGCAGAGGGCCACCGCGTCGTCGCCGCGCGCCTGGTGCACGGGCATCGCAGCCACCGCGGCAGCATCGAGGGCGTGGAGCCGGGCAGCACCCTGCACCGCGTGCTGGATGCCTCCCTGCAGCCGCTGCAGGTGCCCGCCGAGGGGCTGGTGCTGACCGACTACCTGGCGCAGGAAATCCTGCAGATCGAGCCGGGCGAAGTGCTGCGCGTCGAGGTGCTGGAAGGGTCCCGGCCGGTGCTGGAGATTCCGGTGGTGGCGGTGGCGCAGCAGTACCTCGGCGTGAATGCCTACATGCAGCGCGAGACCCTGAACCGCCTCATGCGCGAGGGCCCGGCCATTACCGGCGCCCGGCTCGCGGTCGACCCGGCGCTGGAGCCCGCGGTGTACCACCGGCTGCGCGAGATGCCGCGCGTGGCCGGCACGGTGGTGCGCGAGAACGCCATTCGCCAGTTCGACGAGATGATGGAAGAGACCATCCTTTACTTCAGCTTCATCACCGCGCTGCTGGGCGGCTTCATCGCCTTCGGCGTGGTCTACAATTCCATGCGCATCGCACTGTCGGAGCGGGGGCGCGAGCTGGCCTCGCTGCGCGTGCTGGGCTTCACGCGCCTGGAGGTGGCCTACATCCTGCTGGGCGAGATCGGCCTGCTCACCCTGGCAGCGATCCCGGTCGGCTACGCTTTCGGCTGGGCGCTGTCGGCCTACCTGGCGGTGGCGTTCTCCTCCGACCTGTACCGCATCGCGCTGGTCATTTCGCCCGGCACGTATGCGCTGGCTGCCGCGGTGGTGCTGGTATCTTTCCTGATTTCATCCCTGCTTGCCTGGCGCAAGCTGGACCGGCTGGACCTGGTCGAGGTCCTGAAGACGAGGGAGTGAGGCATGCTGGCCGGACGCTACAAGGGCATCGCCGTCATCGCCGCGCTGATTGTCGCGGCCATGACCTGGGCGTGGTGGCCGCGGCCGGTGCTGGTCGAATTCGCCGAGGTGGCGCGTCGGCCGCTCGAGGTCGCGGTAGAGGAAGAAGGCCGCACGCGGGTCAAGGAGCGCTATGTGCTCTACGCGCCCGTCGCGGGTTACCTGCGCCGGGTCACGCTGGAGCCGGGCGACGCGGTCGAGGCCGGCCAGCCGGTGGCATGGCTCGACCCCCTGCCTGCCGCGACGCTGGATCCCCGTGCGCGGGCCGAGGCCGAGGCCCGGCTCGCGGCCATGCGCGCAGCGCTGGAGCAGGCGCGTGACGTGCGCAAGCAGGCCCAGGCCGAGGCGCAACTCGCGGAGCACGAGTTCGCGCGGCGGCAGGAGCTGTTGGCGCAACAGCTGATCTCACGCACCGAGTTCGACCAGGCCGAGAGCCGTCGCGACGCGGCAGTGGCGGCCGCCGCTGCCGCAGCTTCAGCGATCGACGTGGCGCGTCACGAGGTCGAGGCGGCCGAGGCGGTGCTGAACTACGCCGGCGCCATGGCCGAGGGCGAGAGCCCGGCGCCGATCGCGCTGCGCGCCCCGGTTGACGGCCGCGTGCTGAAGCGCCTGCAGGAGAGCGCGGGCGTGGTGCCGGCCGGGCAGCCGCTGGTGGAGGTGGGCGACACACGCGCGCTCGAGGTCGAGGTCGAAGTGCTGTCGCGCGACGCGGTGCGCATCGAAGCGGGCGGCCGGGTCCAGTTCGAGCGCTGGGGCGGCGGCGAGACGCTGGAGGGCCGGGTCCGGGTGGTGGAGCCGGCGGGTTTCACCAAGATCAGCGCCCTCGGCGTGGAAGAGCAGCGGGTGCTGGTGATCGCCGACCTGGTTGAGCCGCCGGCAGCCTGGCAGCGTCTCGGCGACGGTTACCGCGTCGAGGCGCGCTTCATCACCTGGGCACGGGACGATGCCCTTACGGCGCCGGCCAGTGCGCTGTTCCGCCGCGGCGATGCCTGGGAGGCTTTCGTGGCCGAGGGCGGGCGGGCGCGGCGTGTGAGCGTGATGCCCGGCCGCAGCAGCGGCCTGATCACGGAGATCGTGTCCGGGCTGGAGCCCGGACAGCGAGTGATCGTGCATCCGCCGGAAGAGGTCGAAGACGGCGTGCGCGTCGCGCCATACGAGAAGTAGCCGCGCCGTGCCCAGGAAACAGAAACCCGTAGACCTGCTGCTGCTGCATCCGCCGAGTGTTTACGACTTCCGCGAGAAGTCGATCCTGTACGGTCCGGTCAGCGACATGGTGCCGTCATCGGTGATGTTCGAGATCTATCCGATCGGGTTCCTGACCATGGCGGGCTACCTGAAGCAGCAGGGCATGCGTGTGCGCATCGTCAATGTCGCATTGCGCATGCTGACGGACCCGGACTTCGACGTGCCCGGGTTCCTCGCGGCGCAGCGCCCCGCCGCCATCGGGATTGACCTGCACTGGATGCCCCACTGCCATGGCGCGATCGAGATCGCCCGCCTGGCCAAGGCGGTGCACCCCGACGTGCCGGTCATATTCGGCGGCCTGTCGGCAACCTACTTCCACGAAGAGCTGCTGCGGGAGTACCCGGAGATCGACTTCGTGCTGCGCGGTGACAGCACCGAGCCGCCGCTGCACCAGCTGCTGCTGGCGTTGCGCGAGGGCGGGCCCGTCGACGCCATCCCCAACCTGGTCTGGCGCGAGAATGGCAAGGTCAGGGTGAACCCGCTCAGCTTCGTGCCGCGCACGCTCGACTACATTGACGTCTACCCCGAGCTGCTGATCGAGATGGCGATCCGGTATCGCGACATCACCGGCGTGCTGCCCTTCAACGGCTGGCTGAGCAATCCCACCACCATGGTGCTGCCGCTGAAGGGCTGCGCCTTCGAGTGCATCACCTGCGGCAGCTCCAACTCGACCTGCGCCATGATGACGGGGCGCCGCAAGCCGGTGTTCCGCAGCCCGGCGAACCTGGCGTCGAACGCGGCGGCCATCGGCCGCTTCTCGCGCGGCCCGATCGTCATGCCCGGCGACCTGCTGCAGGGCGGGCGCAGTTACGCCAAGGCCTGCATCGACGAAATGGCCGCTGCCGGGGTCGATAACGAGGTCTGCTTCGAGTTCTTCGACGTGCCGCCGGTGGACTTCCTGCAATACATCGATGCGCGACTGCCGAACTGGAGCTTCGAGGTCTCGCCGGAGAGCCACGACCGCAAGGTGCGCCATGCCATGGAAGGCCAGGCCGGATACGAGAACGAGGAGATGGAGCACATGCTGCGGGAGGCGCTCAAGCTCAACTGCCACCGCATCGACGTGTTCTTCATGATCGGCCTGCCCCACCAGGACCACCGCTCGGTGATGGAGACGGTGGACTATTGCGAGCACCTGTTCAGCTGGGGCGATGCCAGGCTGCAGTGCTTCATCTCGCCGATGGGTCCGTTTCTCGATCCCGGCAGCCAGATCTTCGAGCAGCCGGAACGCTTCGGCTACCGCAAGCTGGCGTCCACGGTCGAGGAGCATCGGCAGCTGCTCACGCAGCCGAGCTGGGAGCACATCCTCAACTACGAGACCGAGTGGATGACGCGCGCGCAGCTGGTCGACGCCACCTACGATGCGGCCGAGCGGCTTAACGAGCTGAAGCTGCGCTACCAGCGCATCACCCCGCGCCAGGCCGGGATCGTGGCGGACGGTATCGCCGAAGCCCGCCGCCTGCGGGCACGGCTCGAGGACAGCCGCGGCGGTGGCATGGACCCGGCGGCAGAGGCACAACTGCATGGCGAGATCTCTCGTTTCAGCAACAGCACGGTATGCGACAAACGCGAGCTGTTCTGGCACCGGCATATACTCAGCTTCCGCCTCCCGGCCATCGGGCGCGTGGCGCTCGACTACTTGCGTCGTGCTGCATGAAAGTCGCGCCCGTTTCGGGGTGAGCGTGCGTTGAGTCTCCTGCGACGCTGATGCATGATGCCGGGGTCCAATGTAGAGAACCGCGCATGAATCCGCTCGCCGTGTCTTCCTCCGGGTGTCGTTACGCCGTGCTGCGGCCCGCGTTGCTCATTTCCGTCGCCATCACTCTTGCCGCTTGTGAACCCCAGGCGCCGCCCGCGGCCCGGGGAGCGGTGCCGGTGGTGGTGCAGCAGGTGGAAGCCCGCAGCATCCCGGTCGTCACGTCGCGCGTGGCCCAGACCGAGAGCTCGCGCCAGGTCGAAGTCGTGGCGCGCGTTTCCGGCTTCCTCGAGTCGATCAATTATCGCGAAGGCGGCCTGGTGAAGGCCGGCGACGTGATGTTCGAAATGGACCGCAAGCCTTTCGTCGCCCAGCTCGACATGGCGCAGGGTGAAGTGGAGGCGTCGCTGGCGCGGCTTGCCACGGCGGAGGCGAACCTGGAGCGGACCCGTCCGCTGGCCGCCGCGGACGCCCTCAGCCAGGCCGACCTGGACCGCGCCATCGGCGACCAGCAGGCGGCGGAAGCCGCGGTTTACACCGCGCGCGCACGCCTGCGCCAGGCCGAGTTGAACCTCGACTACGCCACCATCCGCTCACCTGTCACGGGGATGGCGGGCGCGGCGGAACAGCGCGAGGGTACCTATCTCAACGCCCAGGGTGCCTCGGCCAACCTGGCCTACGTGGCGCAGCTGGATCCGATCTGGGTCAACTTCAGCGTCTCCCAGAACGAGGCGGCGCGCCGCGAAGAGCGCCAGCGGGCGGGTCTCTACGTGCCGCCCGAGGAAGATCGCTACACCGTCGAAGTCGAGCTGCCGGGCGGCCGGGTGTTTCCGCAGGAGGGCGAGCTCGATTTCGCCGACCCCTCCTACGACCGGCGCACCGGCACCTTCACCGTGCGCGCCGTGGTGCCGAACCCGGACCTGGAGCTGCGGCCCGGGATGTTCGTCACCGCCAGGCTGAAGGGTGCCGAGCGGCCGAACGCGATCGTGGTGCCGCAGCGGGCGGTGCAGAAGTCAGCTGAAGGCCATGTCGTATGGCTGGTGAACGCGCAGGGCATGGCGGAAGTCCGGCCGGTGGTGGTGGGCGACTGGGTCGGCGCGGACTGGCTGGTCGAGCAGGGCCTGCGCGGCGGCGAGACATTGATCGTCGACGGTTTCCAGCGCCTGGCGCCGGGCGTCCCGGTGCAAGCCGTGCCGGCCCTGCCGGCCGACGCCGCGGCCGGCGAGTAACTCCGTCATGGGCCCGGGTTTCTTCATCGATCGGCCGGTCTTCGCGTCGGTCATCTCGATCGTCATCCTGCTGGCAGGCTTCGCAGCCCTGCGCGCCACGCCGGTGGCGCAATACCCCGAGGTGGCGCCGCCGACCGTGACGGTGACGGCGTTGTACCCGGGCGCCACGGCCGAGGTCATCGCCAACACCGTGGCAGCGCCCATCGAGCAGCAGGTCAACGGCGTCGACGACATGATCTACATGAACTCGACCAGCTCTTCCTCGGGCGCCATGAACCTGACCGTGACTTTCGCGCCGGGCACGGACCCGGACATCGCCCAGGTGAATACCCAGAACCGGGTCAGCCAGGCGCTGGCGCAGCTGCCGGAAGTGGTGACGCGCCAGGGCGTGAAGGTCGAGAAAAAGTCCTCCAGCTTCATGATGCTGGTGAGCTTCTACTCGGAGGACGACTCGCTCGACCCGCTGTTCCTGAACAACTACGTCAACCTGTACGTCCTGGACGCCGTGAAGCGCCTGCCAGGCGCCAACCTGGCCGGCGTGTTCCCGCCGCCCGAGGTGGCGATGCGCGTCTGGCTGCAGCCGGATCGCATGGCACAGCTGGGTGTGACCACCGCGGAGGTGGCGAACGCCATCCGCGGCCAGAACCAGGCCTTCGGCGTGGGCCAGGTCGGCCAGGCCCCGGTCCCGGCCGGGGCGCAGCAGAACTTTCCCATCACCAGCCAGGGCATGCTGGCGACCGCCGCGGAATTCGAGGACATCATCATCCGCACCGGCGGCTCGAGCGGGGATGCCGCCATCGTGCGCCTGCGCGACGTGGCGCGCGCCGAACTCGGCGCCCAGAGCTACTTCGTCACCAGCAAGCTCAACGGCCGCAATGCGGCGGCGCTGGTGGTGTACCAGCAGCCGGGTTCGAACGCCCTCGACACCTCCAACCGGGTCCGCGCCACGCTCGAGGAGCTGTCCGCGAGTTTCCCCGACGGCCTCGAATACAAGGTCGTCATGGATACCAGCGAGTTCACCGCCGCCTCCATCGAGAAGGTGATACATACCTTCCTCGAAGCCGTGGTGCTGGTGGTGCTGGTGGTGTTCCTGTTCCTGCAGAGCCTGCGCGCGACCCTCATCCCGACCCTGGCCGTGCCGATCGCCATCATCGGCGCCTACATCGGCATCTATGCGCTGGGCTTCTCCACCAACATGCTGACGCTGTTCGGCATGATCCTGGCCATCGGCCTGGTGGTGGACGATGCGATCATCGTGGTGGAGGCTGTGGAGCACAAGATGGCCACCAAGGGCATGTCGCCCCGGGAGGCCGCGCACGAGGCCATGGGTGAGCTGACCAACGCGCTGATTTCCCTGGTGCTGGTGCTGGTGGCGGTGTTCGTGCCCGTGGCCTTCCTCGGCGGGATGACTGGCACGCTTTACAAGCAGTTCGCGATCACCATCGCCATCGCCGTGATCTTGTCCGGTATCGGGGCCCTGACTCTGTCGCCGGCGCTGTCCGCGCTTGTTCTCAAGCGGGCGCACGGCGAGAAGAAGGGCTTCTTCCTCGCCTTCGAGCGCGGCTTCGAGCGCGTGACGGATTACTACGTGGCGGGCGTGCGCTGGCTGCTGCAGCATCGCCTGACGGGAATAGTGCTGTTATTCGTCGCCTGTGGTGGCATCTTCGGCCTGTTCCGCATCCTGCCCTCCAGCTTCGTGCCGGAGGAGGACCAGGGCTACATCTTCGCTGCGGTCATGCTGCCCGACGCGGCCAGCCTCGAGCGGACCACCGCCACCAGCGACCGGGTGACAGAGATCCTGCTCGACCACCCGGCGATTGCCGACGCCGCCCAGATTGATGGCTTCAGCCTGCTGGACGGCCAGACCCGGACCAATGCCTCGGCCATGTTCGTCGCCCTCAAGTCATTCGACGAGCGCGCCGAGACTGGCGACACGGCGTTCAGCACGATTGCCGACCTGCAGCGGGAGCTGGCGACGGTGAAAACCGGGCTGGCGTTCGCGGTCAACCCGCCGGCAGTGCCGGGCCTGGGCGTGACCGGCGGCTTCGATTTCTATCTGCAGGATCGCGGCGGCGGCAGCCCGGAGCAGCTCGGCCAGGCAGTTCAGGCCTTCGTCGCCGCGGCGCGTCAGCGCCCGGAGCTGGCCGGCGTGTCGAGCACCTATTCGGCGAGCCAGCAACAGCTCTACCTGGAAGTGGACCGGCCGCGGGCCGAGCTTCTCGGCGTGCCGGTGCAGGACGTCTACGGCACGCTGCAGGCTTACTTCGGCTCCATGTTCGTTTCGCAGTTCACCCAGTTCGGGCGCGTCTGGCAGGTGATCATGCAGGCCGAGGGCGAATACCGCGACGACCCCTCGGATCTCGACGGCATCTATCTCACTTCACGTGATGGCGAGGTCCTGCCGCTGTCTGCGGTGGCCGAGCGCCGCTATTCGGCCGGGCCGACACTGCTCAGCCGGTTCAACGGCTTCCCCGCCGCCAAGGTGACCGGCAGTGCAGCGCCCGGGTTCAGTTCCGGCCAGGCGCTGTCCACCATGGAGGAAATCGCGACAGAAGTGCTGCCCGACGGCTACGGTTTCGCCTGGGCCGGGCAGGCCTACGAGGAGAAGCAGGCCGGCGGCACCGCCGTCATCGCCTTTGTCTTCGGCATCATCATGGTGTTCCTGATCCTGGCGGCACAGTACGAGAAGTGGACGCTGCCCCTTGGCGTGCTGCTCGCCGTGCCGTTCGCCATCTTCGGCGCGCTACTGCTGACCTGGGGCCGCGGGCTTGAAAACGACGTCTATTTCCAGGTCGGGCTGGTGACGCTCATCGGCCTGGCGGCGAAGAACGCCATTCTCATCACCGAGTTCGCCGTCGAGAATATGCATGCCGGCATGTCGCCGGAGGACGCTGCGGCTGAAGCTGCGCGCGCGCGGTTTCGGCCGATCGTCATGACGTCGCTGGCTTTCATCCTCGGCTGCGTGCCCATGGCCATCGCCACCGGGCCCGGCGCCAACAGCCTGCATGCCATCGGTACCGGCGTGATCGGCGGCATGCTGGCTTCGACACTGATCGCTTCTTTCTTCGTGCCGCTGTTCTTCGTGCTGCTGGAGAGGCGGCGCAAGGGCCCTGCCCCGCAGCCTGCGGCGCAGCCGGTGAAGCCCGGCGGAGGAGCGCACTGATGGCGCGCATGGCGAGAAGCCTTGGCGCGGCCTGCCTGGCGCTGGTGCTGGGCGCCTGTGCCGTGGGGCCGGACTACGAGCGGCCGGAGCTGGACATGCCCGAGAGCTGGCGGGTCCTGCCGGACGAAGCCGTCGAGCTGGCCAACGCCGACTGGTGGACCCAGCTTGGCGACCCGGTGCTGGACGAGCTCATCGCCACTGCACTGGCCCAGAACCTCGACGTGCGTATCGCTGCTGCGCGGGTCGAGCGCTTCAGCGCGGCGCTGCAGACCACGCGCTCGCGCCTCATGCCGCAGCTGGGCTACGGTGTCGGCGCCGAGCGCAGCCGCGCCAGCGAACTGTTGCTCCCGACCGGCACCGACCCCTACAGCACGCAATACCAGGCCGCGCTGAGTGCGAGCTGGCAGCTGGACCTTTTCGGCCGCGTACGGCGCGAATCAGAGGCTGCGCAGGCCCGCGTCTACGCCAGTGCCCAGGCGCAGCAGGGCGTGATGCTGTCCTTGACCGCGAGCGTGGCCGCAGCCTACGTCAGCCTGCGCGCCCTCGACCGCCAGCTCGAGATCGCCCAGGCCACTGCCGCCAACTACGAGGGCACGCTGGAGATTTTCCGCCTGCGACACGCGCAGGGCGTGGTGTCGCGGCTCGAGGTGGCGCAGGTCGAGTCCCAGTACCAGCAGGCCGCGGCGACGATCCCCCTGATCAAAGGCCAGGTGGCGGCGCAGGAGAACCTGCTGTCCATCCTCGTCGGCGAGGCGCCGGGTGCGGTGCCGCGCGGGATGGGGCTGGCGGAACTCGCGGTGCCCGCGGTGCCCGCATTGCTGCCGTCCGAGTTGCTGGCGCGTCGCCCCGACGTGCTGCAAGCCGAGCAGAACCTGGTCGCGGCGAATGCCGATGTGGGTGCCGCAAAGGCGCTGTACTTCCCCGAGATCTCCCTGACGGGCGTGCTGGGCCAGGTCAGTGCGGCGCTCGGCGATCTGACCGACAGTGCGGCGCGCACCTGGAGCGCGGGCGCTGCGATCACCGGGCCGCTGTTCACCGGGGGTGCCGTGCGCGGCCAGGTGGCTGTGGCGGAGGCGGCGCGCGAAGAAGCGCTGCTCGGCTACCAGGCGACGGTGCTGGAAGCGCTGCGCGAGGTCAACGATGCTCTCGCCGGCGTCACTGCGACCGCGGACAACTATGCGGCGCTGGCGGCTCGCGCGGATACCCTGCGCGACTATGCACGCCTGGCGCGCATGCGCTTTGACGCTGGCGCAGCCAGCTACCTGGACGTCCTGTATGCGGACAACGAGCTGTTCGCGGCCGAGCTCGCGGCCGTCGCGGCGCGCCAGTCGCAACAGGTCAACATGATCGCGCTCTACCGGGCGCTCGGCGGCGGCTGGCCGCAAGGCTGAGCCTGCGCCCGGGAGGGCCGCTGCACGGCCCTCGAATCCGCCGCAAACGCGCCGGCGAAACCTGCAATGTGACGGCCGTCACGATCAGGAAAAGTACTTAAAACAATCGCCTAGGAGCTTGATCCAGGTCATATACCGGGTCTGGGCCGGTAGATATTATTCTGGCCGGTTAAGCTTGATTCGGAGCCAAGGAGGCTGCCATGGAAACCCGCAAGACCGCTGCCCGGAGCAGAAACTCCGCCAGCGAACAGGACGCCCGGCTCGGTCGCCGGTCCCGTCGTCGGCGCCGCCAGGCGCACGCCCGTCGCGCCTGAGGACGGTCGTACAGGGGGGGCGAAGCGCACGCCGCGACATCACTCGCCGCGTTGCCTTCGCCCAGCGCCAGGGCCCCGCATCCAGAACTCCTGCGCCAAGAACTCCCGCTCCAGGACAATCATCCCCGCCCCAGGATCCGCCGCGACAGGATCGCATGCGCCCGCCGTCCGAGCGGGTAGCGCCACGCCAGCACCAGCATCGGCACCAGCAGCAGGCACGGCCAGGCCACGA
>CAYPTW010000046.1:0-17587 GCA_964413755.1 uncultured Thioalkalivibrio sp.
GACTTGAGAAATGAGAAGATCGGCTTTAAAATCCGCGAGCATACTGTGCAAAAGGTGCCTTTCCTCCTGGTCGCTGGCGACCGTGAGGTAGAGGCTGGTTTGCTGGCCGTGCGTTCGCGCAGCGGCGAGGACCTCGGGTCGATGAGCATCGACCAGGTAGGTGAGTTCCTCGCGGCTGAGGTAGCGAAGCGCGGCCGGTCTGTTATGGAGGATTGACGCATCACGGCGTCCAAACGTGTCAGGCGCAACGAAGATATCGGCGCGCCGCAATTAAGGATTATCGGCTCGGACGGCGAGCAGCTCGGCATCATGCAACGCGAGGACGCATTGCGTCTCGCCGCGGACGAAGGGCTTGACCTCGTAGAGGTTGCACCCACGGCGGAGCCGCCGGTCTGCAAGGTGATGGACTACGGCAAGTTCGTCTTCGAGCAGAACAAGAAAAACCAGGTCGCGAAGAAGAAGCAGCGGCAGATACAGGTCAAGGAAGTGAAGTTCCGGCCGGGGACGGAAGAGGGTGATTACCAGGTGAAGATGAAGAACCTGGTGCGCTTCCTCACGGCAGGAGACAAGGCCAAGGTAACCCTGCGGTTCCGCGGCCGGGAGATGGCGCACAAGGATCTCGGCGCCAAGCTCCTTGAGAGAGTGCGGGACGATCTCGTCGAGCTGGCCTCGGTGGAGCAGTTCCCGCAAATGGAAGGGCGGCAGATGACCATGGTGCTGACGCCAAAGAAAAAGTGAGCTGCGGACGGAGGGCCCAGGCCCGAAGCCGTATCTACGCCTGCAGGGGCGATGCCCGAACAGGCCATAAACGGAGAAAGACATGCCCAAGATGAAAACCAATCGCGGGGCCGCGAAGCGGTTTCGCGCTACCGGGGGTGGCGGCTTCAAGCGCGGCCAGTCCCACACCAGTCACATCCTCACCAAGAAGAGCACCAAGCGGAAGCGCCACCTCCGGTCGACGGAGATGGTGCACGAGAGCGACGTCAAGTCGGTCCGCAAAATGCTCCCTTACGCCTGAGGAGGTGACCCATGGCTAGAGTCAAGCGTGGCGTTACCGCCCGTGCCAAGCACAAGAAGATCCTGAAGAAGGCGAAGGGCCACTACGGCCAGCGCAGCGCCAGCTTCCGCACCGCCAAGCAGTCGGTGACGAAGGCGGGCCAGTATGCCTATCGCGACCGCAAGGCGCGCAAGCGGGATTTCCGTTCACTGTGGATCGTGCGCATCAATGCCGGCGCCCGCATGCACGGCCTGTCCTACAGCACCCTGATCAACGGCCTGAAGAAGGCCGGGATCGAGCTCGATCGCAAGGTGCTGGCAGACATGGCGGTGCACGAGCCGGAGGCCTTTGGCGCAGTCGCTGCGCAGGCCAAGGCCGCACTCGCCGCCTGAGCCGGTTCGAGCATTAACCGGTTCGGTCGCGCCCCGGCGCGGCCACGGCGCAAAGGGGGGAGGCCTTGCGAGGCCTTCCCCTTTTCCGTTTCAAGGGGGAACAGCGTGGAAGACGCAGCGAAGCTGCTGGAGCAGGGCCGCGAGGAGATCGCGGCGTGTGAGGACCTGGCGGGCCTGGACGAGGTGCGCGTGCGCTACCTCGGCAAGAAAGGGCTGCTGACCGGGCTGCTGAAGTCGCTGGGGAGCCTCTCCGCCGCGGAGAGGCCGGCGGCCGGGCAGGTCATCAACGAGGCCAAGCAGGCTTTGCAGGCGGCCCTCGGCGCGCGCAAGGACTACCTCGAGACGCAGGGCGAGCACGCAGCCATCGAGTCGGAGCGGGTCGATGTCACGCTGCCCGGGCGGGGGGAGACCGTCGGCGGCCTGCACCCAGTGACCCGCACCATGCGCCGCATGGATATGATCTTTCGCCAGGCCGGTTTCGAGGTCCATACGGGCCCCGAGGTAGAGGACGAGTTCCACAACTTCGAAGCGCTCAACATTCCCGAGCATCACCCCGCACGGGCGATGCACGACACCTTCTATTTCGGCGACGGCCGCCTGTTGCGCACCCACACTTCGCCGGTGCAGATCCGCTCCATGCAGCGCCAGGGCGCGCCGATCCGCCTGATCGCGCCCGGCCGGGTGTACCGTTGCGATTCCGACCAGACCCATTCGCCCATGTTCCACCAGGTGGAAGGCCTGGTTGTGGACCGCGGGGTCAGCTTCGCGCACCTGAAGGCCGTGTTGCATGACTTCCTCGAGCGGTTCTTCGAGCGCAAGGTGAGGCTGCGCTTCCGCCCCTCCTATTTCCCTTTCACCGAGCCCTCGGCCGAGGTCGACGTGGAATGGGGTGACGGCTGGCTGGAAGTGCTGGGCTGCGGCATGGTGCATCCGCGCGTGCTGGAGTTCGGCGGCATCGACCCGGAAGAGTTCACCGGCTACGCCTTCGGCATGGGCGTGGAACGACTGGCCATGTTGCGTTACGGCGTGAAGGACCTGCGCCTGTTCTTCGACAACGACCTGCGGTTCCTGCGGCAGTTCAACCAGGGAGCGGTGTGATGAAGCTCAGCGAACGCTGGTTGCGCGAATGGGTGGACCCGCCGGTGGATGCCGAGGGCATCGTCGGACAGCTCACCATGGCAGGCCTGGAGGTGGACTCCGTGGCGCCCGCGGCGCCGGATTTTTCCGCAGTCGTGGTCGGCCGCGTGGATACGGTCGAGCCACATCCGGACGCCGACAAGCTCCGGGTGTGCCGCGTGGACGTGGGTTCCGGCGAGCTGCTCGGCATCGTGTGCGGTGCGCCGAATGTCTACGCCGGAATGAAGGCGCCGGTGGCGCAGGTCGGCGGCGTGTTGCCGGGCGGCATGAAGATCAAGCGCGCCAGGCTGCGCGGCGTCGAAAGCCACGGCATGCTGTGCTCCATACGCGAGCTCGGCCTGGGCGAGAGCCATGAAGGCCTGTGGGACCTGCCCCAGGACGCGCCGCTGGGCGCGGACCTGCGCGCCTGGCTGGGGCTGGACGACCGGGTCATCGACGTCGACCTGACGCCTAACCGTGGCGACTGCTTCAGCGTGCTGGGCATTGCCCGCGAGGTGGCCTTGATCAACGGCATGCCCCTCGGCGGGCCGGACCTGGGCCCGGTCGACCCTGCCGGCGAACACCAGTTTCCGGTCGAGGTGCGCGCGCCGGAGGCCTGTCCGCGCTTCGTCGGCCGCGTCGTGCGCAATATCCGCCCGGACGCGCGCACCCCGTTGTGGATGCAGGAAAAGCTGCGTCGTTCCGGCTTGCGGCCGATCCACCCGGTGGTCGACGTGACCAACTACGTGATGCTCGAACTGGGCCAGCCGATGCACGGTTTCGACCTGGCCACGCTGCGCGACGGGATCATCGTGCGGCTGGCTGAGCCGAACGAGAAGATCGTGCTGCTGGACGGGCGCGAGGTCGCGCTCGAGCCCGACACCCTGGTAATCGCGGATCACGGCGGACCGCGCGCGGTCGCCGGCATCATGGGTGGCGAGGACTCAGGTGTCTCCGCGACGACACGGGACGTGTTTTTCGAAGTGGCATTCTTTGCCCCGCTGGCCATCGCCGGGCGGGCACGGCGGCTCGCCCTGCATACCGACGCCTCGCAGCGTTTCGAACGCGGCGTGGACCCGGCGCACCAGCGCCGTGCCATCGAGCGCGCCACGCAGCTGCTCACGGACATCGCCGGCGGCGAGCCGGGCCCGGTCATCGAGCGCGTGGCAGAGAACCAGCTCCCGGTCCGCGCGCCGGTCTCGTTGCGCCGCGAACGGCTGGCGCTGCTGCTCGGTCATGTGGTGCCGGACGAGGAGGTGGAGCGGATCCTGGTCGGGCTCGGCATGGAGGTGAAGCCCACCGCCGAAGGCTGGCTAGCCACGCCGCCGACCCACCGTTTCGACATCGCGCTCGAGGTGGACCTGATCGAGGAGGTCGCGCGCATTTACGGCTACAACCGGCTGCCCGAGACCGCCGGCGCCGGGGGTACGGCACTCGGCACCGCGAGCGAGGCGCAGGTACCGGCAATGCGCATCGCCGATACGCTGGTGCCGCGCGGCTACCAGGAGGTCATCACCTACAGCTTCGTCGACCCCCAGGTCCAGGCGCAGCTGTTCCCCGGGGCCGCAGCGCTGCCACTCAGTAACCCGATCTCCTCCGAACTCGGCGTCATGCGGGTGTCGCTCTGGCCGGGCCTGGTGCACGCCCTGCGGCGCAACCTGAGCCGGCGCCAGGAGCGTGTCAGAATATTCGAGCAGGGGTTGAGATTCATTCTCGAAGATAATGAATTAAAACAAATTAATTCTGTTGCGGGTCTTGTGGCCGGACGCCGGCTTCCGGAGCAGTGGGGCGCAGCCGCCGAGCGGCTGGATTTCCATGATGCGAAGGGCGATGTCGAGGTCCTGCTCGGTCTCACGGGGGCGGACTTCAGTTTCGAGGCGGCGGAACATCCGGCGCTGCACCCGGGGCAGGCGGCCCGCGTCCTGCGTGGCGGGCGTGAAGTCGGCTGGATCGGTGCCCTGCATCCACGCCTGGTGCGCGACCTCGACCTGGAGCTGCCGCCCTTTCTCTGGGAGCTCGACCACGATCTGACGTTCCAGGCCGAACTGCCTGTTTTCGCGGAGATATCGCGGTTTCCGGCAATCCGCCGCGACATCGCGGTACTGGTGCCGCGCAACGTGCCGGTGGCGGATTTGCGCAAGGCGGTCCGCGCGGCGGGCGGCGGGCTTTTAACAGAATCCCGGGTTTTCGACGTCTACCAGGGCGAGCGCATAGATTCGAGTCTAAAAAGTGTCGCTTTTGGCTTGATTTTACAGGATTCGTCACGCACTCTTACGGATGAAGATGCAGACGGGGTGGTAGCGTCCGTGGTGGCGCGGCTGGCGTCTGAGTTTGGGGCCAGGATAAGAGACTGACATGGCGCTGACCAAGGCTGAGATGGCGGAAGCGTTGTTCCAGGACATGGGCCTGAACAAGCGCGAGGCGCGCGAGCTGGTGGAGATGTTCTTCGAAGAACTGCGCACCGCGCTTGCGAACGGGGAGCAGGTGAAGCTGTCGGGTTTCGGCAACTTCGACCTGCGCGACAAGAACCGTCGGCCGGGTCGCAACCCGAAGACCGGGGAAGAGATTCCTATCACGGCACGGCGGGTGGTCACGTTCCGCCCGGGGCAGAAGCTGAAAACGCGGGTGGAAGCCTATGCTGGAACCGGGGAATAACGACGAGCTCCCGGTCATCCCGGGCAAGCGCTACTTCACCATCGGGGAAGTCAGCGAGCTCTGCGGCGTGAAGCCGCATGTCCTGCGCTACTGGGAGCAGGAGTTCCCCCAGCTCAAGCCGGTCAAGCGGCGCGGCAACCGGCGTTACTACCAGCGTCGTGACGTGCTGCTCATTCGGCAGATCCGCAGCCTGCTGTACGAAGAAGGCTTCACCATCGGTGGCGCCCGCCAGCGGCTCACCGGGGACGATGCCAAGGAAGACCTCACCCAGAGCGTCCAGATCGTGCGCCAGATCCGCACCGAGCTGGAGGAGGTCCTCAAGATCCTGCGCGGCAAGTAGCGCGTTACCGTTTTTTCCGGCGGCGCCATCGGGTATGATGCCGCCCTCCCGACGGCGATCCGCCGTCCATTTCTCTCGGTCGGGGCGTGGCGCAGCCTGGTAGCGCACCTGCATGGGGTGCAGGGGGTCGGAGGTTCAAATCCTCTCGCCCCGACCATCTTTGAGAATCCCTAAAGCCTTTCCTGTTTCCGCCGACATACTGAAGAAGGATGTCCGTCCCCGCTGGCGGCTTCCTGCTTCCGACTGTGGGGACCTGGGAGAGGATCGATGGCTAAAGGACATGCGGCCGGCGCGCCGGTGCCGCCTGACGGCGCTGCCGGGCATATCGCGGTGGCTGGAAGGCCTCTTGCCTGCGCGTTGACGCTGGCGCTGGCAGTCCTTGCCACTGGCTGTGGCGCGTCGGTCCCCGGCGACGGCCCGGATTCCGATCACGAGCAACTGGTCTTCCTGAGCTGGGAGGACGACCTGCCGCTGTCGATAATCGAGGCGTTCGAAGCGGAGTTCGGCGTGGAGGTCGTGTACGAGACCTACGAGAGCACGGACGAGGCCGTTGAGAACCTGCGCGCCGGCGGCGTCTACGACGTCGCCGTCATCGACGGGCCCTACATCCCGGGGCTGGTCGCGGCGGACCTCCTGGCGGAGATCGATTACCGCAACGTGCCTAACTTCCGCCACGTCTCGGCCAACTTCCGAGATCTCGCCTTCGATCCGGCCAACCGCTACAGCGTGACCTACAACTGGGGCCTGGCGGGCCTGATCGTGCGCAACGACCTGGTGGGTCGCCCGGTGACGGCGTGGCGCGATCTCTGGGCCCCGGATCTCGCCGGCCGGGTGCTGGTCTGGGAGGACAAGGACATCCTCATCGGCATCACCCTGCAGTCGCTGGGCTACTCCATCAACACGGACTCCAGCAGCGAACTGGACGAGGCCCTGCGCGAACTGTTGCGGCTGCGCGGCCAGGCTCTCAGTTCGGGCTATTCGCCGGAAGTCGCCATGCAGGCGCTCGAGAGCGGCTCTGCAGTGCTCATGTACGGGTGGTCCGCCGATGCGATGCGTGCACAAGAAGAGGGCATGGACGTAGGTTTCGTGCTGCCCGAGGAGGGCAGTATCCAGTGGATCGACAACTTCACCATCCCGGCCAGTTCTTCGCGCAAAGCGTTGGCTGAATCCTTCATAGATTTCATGCTGCGACCGGAAATCAGTGCCCGCGTGGTGAACGAACAGTATTACCCCACGGCGAACGAAAACGCTTATCCCTTCATCGATCCGGAGATCCTTGCTGACCCGTTGGTTTTCCCGCCGCTTGCGAAGATCGCGAATGCGGAGGTGCATGCGCCCGTGGGTCCCTCCGTGCGGGCGTTACACGAGCGCATCTGGGACGCCTACCTGGTAGCGGATGCGCAGGGAGCCTCGGGGCACTGAACATGGTGGCGGAGACGAATCCCGAGCAGCAAGGTGTCGGGTTGCGCTTCTGGCAGCGCAGCCTGCGGCGGCAGTTGCTCGGGGTGTTCATCGTGGCGATGCTGGTGCTGCTGGTCGGGGGCGCGAGCGCCATCGTCGCGCTGGTGAGCAAAGCGGAACGGGATGCCTGGGAAGGGCGGCAGCACGAAGCGACCCAGCGCGTATCCGCCGTAGTCGACGGCTTCCTCGAGCGGCAATACCACCTGCTCCGAGTGCTGGCTGCCATCGGGCACGGTGCTGCGGACGGCACCGCCAGAGACCTTGATGATTTCCTGCTTGATCAGCCGGCCTTGCACGAAGTCATCTACCTCAGCGAGTCCGGCCGCGTGCTCGCGCATGCACCGGCCGGGGAAGGCGGGCTGGCGCGGCTGTTCACGATTCCCCAGTCCAACTGGTTTCTCGCCGCCCGGCGGGGCGAGCGCTACGTCAGCGACGTCCAGGTCTCGGCCTCAGACGAACCGTACCTGATCGTCGCCCTGCCGGCTGCTGACGGGACGGTGGTCGCTGGGCGGGTCCGGATGGATGTCCTGAACGATGTCATTGCCGGTGTCCAGCTCGGGGACTCCGGGATCGGTTACCTGGTCAACCAGGGCGGGCGGGTGATCGCGCACTCGGACCCGCTCCTCGTGCAGCGGCAGGTGCACCTGGAAGACGCCGTGCACGAGCGCGTGCGGTCGATCTCCGGGCCGTGGGCCGGGCCGTACCGGAATACCCAGGGCGCCCGGGTCCTGGGCAGCATGATGCCCGTGCCGGGAACGCCCTGGCTGGCGGTTACCGAAGTCCCGCTGCGCGAGGTCTTTGCCGGCAGCCGTGGCGCCTTCATCACCATGATGGCGGCCAGCCTGTTCTTCGGGCTCCTGGTGCTCGGGGTGGCTTCGCAGTTGCTGGAGCGACATTTCATCCGACCCATCAAGCGCCTCGAGGAAGGTGCGCGGAGGATCGGGGACGGCGACCTGGAGCACCGCATTTCCATGCGTGACGCCGGTGAAATCAGCCGGGTCGGGGAGGCCTTCAACGAGATGGCCGAGCGCCTGCGCTTGCGCGAGCAGGAAATCGTCGACAAGACGGCGGCCCTGCAGAAGGCGAAAGACGCTGCCGAGACCGCCGACCGCGCGAAGTCGGAGTTTCTCGCGCGCATGAGCCACGAAATCCGTACACCGATGAACGGCGTGCTGGGCATGACCGAGTTGCTCCTCGATTCCGACCTCGACGCCACGCGTAGGCACCAGCTCGAGTCGGTACTGCACTCGGGCCGACACCTGCTTGACCTGATTAACGACATCCTCGATTTTTCCCGCGGCGAATCAGGTCACGTCGAACTTGACCTGGCGCAGATCGACCTGGCCGGGCTTCTCGGCGAGACGGTGGATATGTTCAGGCCGCATGCGGCTGCAAAAGGCCTGCAGGTCATATTCGAGCCACCGCGGCTGGATGCCCCGCTCATGGTTCATGGTGACCCGTTCCGCCTGAGGCAGCTGCTGATGAACCTCCTCAGCAATGCCTTGAAGTTCACCCCGGCGGGGTGCGTCCGGGTCGAGTGCCTCGCGACTGCGCGGGCGGGAGATCAGTGGTCCGTGCGCATTAATGTGCATGACACCGGTATCGGGATTCGCCCGGAGGCGTGCGAGCACATATTCGAGCCCTTCCGCCAGGCGGACGGTTCGACTACGCGCAAGTTCGGCGGTACCGGCCTCGGTCTGGCTATCTGCCGCCAGCTCGTCGGCCTCATGAACGGCCGGATAGGGGTCGAAAGCACTCTCCACGAGGGTTCGACCTTCTGGGTGGAGCTGGCCTTCGATGCCGCCCGTTTGCCACTGGCGGACGACCCGGCCGTGGCCGGTCATGGCGTGAGCCCGGACACTCCTGCGGCGACGGGCATCGGGGATCGGGCGGGAGGGCCCTGGCGGGTTCTGCTCGCCGAGGACAACCCGGTCAACGAGGCGCTGGCCTGCGCGATGCTGGAACGCATGGGCGTGCTGGTGACGGTCGCGCGCAACGGCAAGGAAGTCCTGGAAAAGACTTCTGCGACGGATTTCGACCTGGTCCTCATGGACCTGCAAATGCCGGTGTTGGACGGGTTCCAGGCGACAGCCGCGTTGCGCGCCGGAATGGCGGCGACGGAGCGCCAGGTCCCCATCGTAGCCCTGACCGCGAATGCCCTCGAAGGAGATCGCACGCGTTGCCTGGCGGCTGGAATGAACGACTATCTCGCCAAGCCCTACACCCGGGTGCAGCTGGAGACCGTCGTGCGCCGCTGGCTGGGGACGAGCAGGCCCATGGAGGAGGCTGCGCACGCTGCGGATGCCACCGAAGCCCAGGACGTCTCGGCGCCGCCCCCCGTCGTCGACCCAGCCGTCCTGGAAGGCTACCAGGAGCTTGATCCACATGGGGCGGGAGCTCTCGCCGAGCGGCTGGTCAAAGCCTACCTCGAGACTGCCGGGGCGGTATTGGAGCGCATGCGCCAGGCCGTATCGAGGACGGACCTGGGCGCGCTGCGGGAAGGCGCGCACACGCTCAAGTCGAGCGCCGCGAACGTTGGCGCCATGCGCCTGGCAAAGCTTGCGGCACGGCTGGAACAAGCCGCCCGTGAGGGCCATACGCCCCGCGCCTGCGAGCTCTTCCCGACGCTCGCGCAAGAGCACGATCTTGCTTGCGATGCGTTGCTCAACCTGTTGCCGGAGGCCGCATGACGACCAGGCCAAGGCGTGTCCTCTACGCGGACGATGACGCAACCGCACGCGTGCTGATGGCGGCAGCGGTGGAGCGCGCCGGCTTCGAGGCTTGCGTGGCGGCCGATGGCGAAGAGGCCTTGCGCATGTTCCGCGAAGAAGGCTACGACCTGGTGATGCTGGACGTTGAGATGCCCGGCCTCAGCGGCTTCGAGATCTGTCGCACGCTGCGCGCCGAAGCGGGGGAGGAACTGCCGATCGTCATGGTGACCGGGCACGACGACTTCAAGGTCGTAGAGCAGGCCTTCGACCTGGGCGCCACGGATTTCATCTCCAAGCCGATCAATTGGGGCCTCATCGGCCATCGCTTGCGTTACCTGCTGCGCGGCCGGCAGCTGCTGGAGGACCTGCAGCAGAACGAATGGCAGCTGACGGAGGCGCAACGGATCGCAAGGATCGGCAGCTGGGAACTTGATGCCGGCAGCTCGCGCGTGGAGTGCTCGGCAGCCATGCGCGCGATGTTCGAACTGGGCACCCAGGACGACGGGCTGGACTTGGAGGAACTGCTGCGGCGCGTACACCCCGACGACGTGGAGCGTGCCCGCCGCGCCTTTGTCGGCGCGGCGCCGGGCGAGAGTACCGGTGGTGCGCACGTATACCGGCTGCAGCTGCCGGGCGGGCGCAGAAAATACATACGCCAGGAAGCGGAGCCACGCTTGATGCCGGGCAAGGTCGACCCGCGCATTGTCGGCACGGTGCAGGACGTTACGGAACAGCACATCACGCAGAGCGCCCTGGCGTCCCTGGCGACCACGCTGGGGACACTGTCCGGCACGGCCTTCCACCAGGCGGTGAGCAAACACCTGGTCGAAGCGCTGGGCCTCGACATCGCCTTCGTGGGCCGCCTCGAGCCCGGTCAGCAAAAGGTGCGGATCATTGCCGGCTTTGACGGTAAGAAGCCTCTCGAGCCGTTTACCTATGCACTGCCGGGTACTCCCTGTGCGAATGTTTTTGAACGAGGCAACCAGATCCTGCGTGCCAACGTGCAGGGCCTGTTTCCGGAAGACCATCTGCTCGTCGAGCTGGGCATCGAGTCCTACATCGGCGTGCCCATATTCGACAAGACAAATGCACCGATAGGGATTCTCGTCGCGCTGGGCAAGCAGCCGCTGGACCGGCCGGGTCTCGCCGATCGCCTGCTCGGGATTTTCGGCGGGCCCGTCGGCGCCGAGATGATGCGTGCGGAGGCGGAATCTGCGGCGCTCAGGTTGTCCGATTATCGCCAGATGATCCTCGAGCTCTCGACCGGTTTCATACGCATGCGGCCCGACGAAATGGATCTCTCGATAGACCACGCGCTGGCGCGCATGGCTGAGTTCTTCCACGCGGACCGCGCCTATATTTTCAGCTATGACTTCGCGAGCGGCACGACGTGCAACACGCATGAGTGGTGCGGGCCCGGCATCTCATCGCAAATTGACAACCTGCAAGGCTTGCCGCTGGAGACGATCTCGGAAATGGTCGCCACGCACCGGCGGGGCGAACCGGTGGTCATCAAGAACGTCGCCGTACTGCCTCCCGGCCCTATGCGCGAGATGCTTGCGCCGCAGGACATCAAGAGCCTGATTACTTCGCCGATGCTGTTCGAGGACGACTGCCTGGGGTTTGTCGGCTTCGATGCAGTGCGAAAGGTCGTCGATTACGGTGCCGACGAGATCGAGCTGCTCGCACTTTTCGCAGGCTTGCTGGTGAATGTCGAGACGCGCAGGCGGGCCGAGCAGGCCTTGCACGAAAGCGGTCAGCTGCTGGAGCAGGCGCAGTCGGTGGCACGCCTGGGCAGCTGGTTCTACGATCTCGCGGCGGACGAGCTGCACTGGTCCGCAGAGACGCATCGAATCTTCGATGTTCCGGAGGGTGTCCGCCTCAATTACGAGGGCATCATCGCGCGCGTTCATCCCGAGGACCGCGCCGAAGTGGAGGCGGCGTGGCAACAGGCACTGGCGGACGGCGAACTGCGCATAGAGCATCGCATCCTGGTGGGCGACGAAGTGCGCTGGGTATACGAGCGGGCCAAGCTGTCACGCGATCGGGACGGCAATCCTGTCGCAGGTATCGGGACGGTCCAGGACATCACCGAGCGCAAGCAGCATGAGCTGGCAGTCGTGGAGGCAAGGAACAAGCTGCGCAACACCCTGGAAGCGATTCCGGACCTGTTGTTCGAGATCGAGCTTCCCGGCCGCATTGTCGACTGCCACCTGCCGGAGCGGAACGGCCTGGCATTCGGCAACCTGATCGGCGCCAACCTGGACCAGGTCCTGCCTGCAGAGGCGGCGGCGGTTTTCTCCGCGGCGGTGCAGGAAGCCTATGTGAGCGGCAGCTCTCTCGGGAACATGGTCGAGCTCGAGACCGCAGACGGGCCGCGCTGGTTCGAACTGTCCGCTTCGCGGAAGTCCACGGCTTCGCCCGGCTCTGCCAGTTTCGTGGTGCTCGCGCGGGACGTCACGTCGCGCCGTGAAGCAGAGCAAAAGGTCTATCGCCTGGCGTACTTCGATCCCTTGACCGGGCTGCCCAACCGGCTTTCCTTCTCGGAGAGAATCGAGCGGGAGATCTACCGGGCGCGCCGCAATGACGAAAAGCTCGCCATCCTGTTCCTTGATCTGGACGGCTTCAAGAACATCAACGACACCATGGGCCACGGCACCGGCGACCTCCTGCTGCAATGGGTGTCGGATCGCTTGCGCCTCAGCGTGCGGCCCGCCGACGTCGTGGCCCGGGTCGACGCGAGTGAGGAAGAGATCGAACTCGCGCGGCTCGGCGGGGATGAGTTCACCGTGCTCGTGCCCCACCTGCGGAATGCGGAAGACGTGCTGGGCGTGGCGCATCGCATTCACGAGGAGATGCGCCGGCCCTTCCGCCTCGAAGGCAAAGACGTGGTGCTTACCACGAGTATCGGTATCTCCGTGTTCCCGGATGACGGCCAGGATGGTGCGACCCTGCTGAAGCATGCCGATACGGCCATGTACCATGCCAAGGACCAGGGCCGCGACAACTGCCAGTTCTATAGCGCTTCGCTGACGCAGCAGGCCCTCCGCCGCCTGGACCTCGAGAACAACCTGCGTCGTGCTCTGCAGCGGGACGAGTTTTTCCTCTTGTACCAGCCGCAGTTCGACCTCGAGACAGGGCGTGTCGAATCCGTCGAGGCGCTGATCCGCTGGCAACACCCGGAGCAAGGCCTGGTATCGCCGCTGGATTTCATCCCCGCGGCCGAGGAGAACGGCCTCATCGTGCCGATTGGTGAGTGGGTCATGCGTACCGCCTGCGCGGACGCTAAACGATGGGAGCAGGAAGGCCACTCGCTGCGCCTCGCCGTGAATCTTTCTGCGCGCCAGTTCCGCGATCCGGACCTGGCTGAGCGCATCGGACTCATCCTTGCATCTTCAGGGCTCTCGGCGGATCGCATGGAGCTTGAAGTGACCGAGGGCTCCCTCATGGAAGACACCGAGGCCACGCTCGCGACCCTGAACCGGCTCACGGAAATGGGGTTGCGGCTGTCGCTCGACGATTTCGGCACCGGCTATTCGTCGCTGAGTTACCTCAAGCGACTGCCGCTGAACAACGTCAAGGTGGACCGCAGTTTCGTGCGCGGCCTGCCGCTCGATCACGACAACCTCGCCATCGTGCGCGCGATCGTGTCGCTGGCGCGCAATCTCGGTTTCACGGTCACTGCGGAGGGTGTCGAAACGCTCGAGCAGGCACATTGCCTGCGCGACCTCGCCTGCGACACCCTGCAGGGGTACTACATCGGCCGCCCGGTAGGAGCGGAGGAAATCTGCGCGGTGATCAGCCGCTGCGCGTTGGAAATGGACGCTATTCCGGTCGAGGCCCGCAGACCGTCGGGGCAGCCGCGCCGCGGCAACACCTCCCTGGAGATAATCTAGCCCGCCCGGCCCCGGGTTTTCTTTTGCCGCCGCTTAGCCGATGATCGTGCCCCCCACGCATCCGGACCGCATAGGCTATGCAGGATCTAGTACTCGTACTGCTGGGCATCGGGCTGCTCACCGCCGGTGGCGAAGCGCTGATCCGGGGCGCCCTGGCGATCGCCGGCCGCATGGGAATTTCGCCGCTGCTCAGCGGCCTGCTGATTGTCGGCTTCGGCACTTCTACGCCTGAGCTGGTGGTATCCCTGGATGCAGCGCTGAGCGAACGGCCCGACATCGCCGTCGGCAATGTCGTAGGCAGCAACATCAGCAATATCCTCCTGATCCTGGGTCTCTGCGCTGCCATCACGCCGCTCGCGGTCAAGCCGATGGCGCTGCGGCGCGACGCGATGGTCATGTTGTCGGCGACCCTGCTGTTCCTGGTCCTCGCGGCCGGCGGGTTGTTCGGACGGGTTGAAGGCGCAGTGTTCTTCTCGTGTTTGCTCGGTTACCTGGCCTGGGCCTATCGGAGCGAGGTGATCCACGATGCGCCGGGCGGAGAGGTTCACCTGGCCGAATCCCAGGAAGTCACTGCCTTGCCGCGCTCCACCTGGTGGATGGCCGTGGCCACGATCGGCGGCCTCGCACTGCTGATTGCGGGTTCGCGTGTATTGATCACCGGCGCCGTGAACATGGCCGAGCATCTCGGTGTCTCGGAGGCGGTGATCGGTCTGACGCTGGTGGCGGTTGGAACCTCCCTGCCGGAGCTCACGGTCGGCGTGATGGCGGCATTGCGGCGTCATGCAGACGTGGCCGTCGGCAACATTCTCGGCAGCAATATATTCAACCTCTTGGGAATTCTTGGCGTGTCGGCACTGGTGCACCCGATCCAGGTAAACCCCCGGATCATTGCCTTCGACCAGTGGGTGATGCTCGCATCGGCAGTGCTACTGATGATTTTCCTGCACACGGGGCGTCGCCTGAGCCGGGTTGAAGGCGGGGTCTTACTGGCAGGCTATGCGGGCTACACCGGCTGGAGCCTGTTACTGGGTTGAGTCGTGCTCGTCCGGGCCGGGTTCCGGGTTGCCTTCGGAGCGCCTCTTCAGGTGCTCTGCCAGCGCATGTGCTCGCGCACGCGCCTGTTCGCGCAGCGCCGGGTCGCGCAACCGTTCCTCGAGTTCATTGAACAGCACGTCGATGCCGGTGGCGTCGGTTCCGGGAGCCTCAGGGCCCGCGGCTCCAAACAGGTTGATCCATTCCTCGGTGCGGCGGCCGAAGCGCACGACCGAGTAAAAGCGCTTGCCGCCATCGTCGCCCGGGACCAGCAGGTCCACCAGTGCCGCCAGGACCGAAACGGGGCTGATCAATAGGTCGCGCAACCCGTCCACCACGAGCTTCATCTGGAAGACGACCACGTCGCGAAATACCGGAAATCTTCTCATCACCATGGCGCTCTCCCGTGGTCATCCTGGCGCGTCCGAAGGTAGCCCGACTTTACAGCCTGTGCGCAGAACACCAAACTGAGCAAGCACAGGACGCTGCATTTGAAGAGATGAATGGATACCGAAGCTTTAGAGATACGGCAACACCTGTCGCGCTTCCCGCCCTTCGAAGCGCTCCCGGACGACCTGCTGGACGAGGTGGCCGAGCGCGTGGACGTGGTCTACTTCAAGGCCGGGGCCGACGTGCTGGAGCGCGAGCAGGAAATCCACGACCTGTATTACATCCGCAGCGGGGCAGTGGAGATCTACCGGCGCAACGGCGCATTGCACAACCGGCTGGAGGAGGGCGATGTTTTTGGCCACTTCAGCCTGCTGCGCAATCACCGTACCCATTTTCCGGTCAAGACGATAGAAGACACCCTCGTCTACCTGATTCCCGACGAGATCTTCCAGCGCTTGTGCACCGAGAACGAACAGTTCGCCGATTTCGTCGAGCTCGAGCAGCCGCGCCTGAAGACGGTGGTCGAGAGACGCAGCGCCGAAGACGGGGTCATGACCACGCGGGTGCGCAAGCTGATCACCCGTCCGCCGGTGGTCGTCGACGCCGCCGTATCGGTGCGGGAGGCGGCGCAGCGGATTACGGACGCGTACGCGACCTCGGTGCTGGTGCTCGCTGAACCTGACGACAACCCGCGCTACAACGTCACGGACGAGAGCGGGCAAGCACGACGGCTGCTGGGACTTCTCACCGACAGCGATTTTCGCAGCCGTGTCGTGGCGGCGGGAATCTCGCCGGATACTCCGGTGGGCGAGGTCGTCGAGGGGCTGCCGTACATGGTCCAGTCCGACGAGACGCTGCAGGAAGCCATGCTGCTGATGCTGCGGAACAACCTGCAGCACCTGCCGGTGCTCCATCGCCGGCGCCCGGTAGGCGTGCTGCACATTTCCGACATCGTACGCCACCAGACCCACACCAGCCTGTACCTTGTCGAGCGGATCTTCACACAGGAGAACGCGAATGCACTTGCGCGGCTATTGCCGGACGTGCGGCAGTCCTTCGTGCGCATGGTGGAAGAAGGGGCCGACTCGCAGATGATCGGCAGCGCGCTCTCGACCATCGGGCGCAGCTTCACGCGGCGCCTGCTGGAGCTCGGGGAGGCGGAGCTGGGACCGCCGCCGGTGCCTTATGGCTTCATGGCCCTGGGATCCATGGCACGCAACGAGCAAAGCATCGTCACCGACCAGGACAACGCGCTGGTCCTCGATGACAGCTTCGACCCGACCCAGCATGACGCGTATTTCGAGGCGCTCGGCAAGTTTGTCAGCGACGGGCTTGCGGCCTGCGGCTACAGCTACTGCACCGGTGAAATCATGGCCACCAATTCCAGGTGGCGCCAACCGCTCAGCGTCTGGAAGCAGTATTTCACCGACTGGATCGACAATCCGACACCGGAACGCCTGCTCCATAGCTCCATATTCTTCGATCTCGACACCGTCAGCGGGGAACAGGCCTTTGTCACGCAGTTGCAGGACCTGGTGGCGGAAAGAGCGCCGCGCAGCCCGCTGTTCCTCGCGGCGATGGCGCGCAATGCATCCAACCGCACGCCCCCGCTGGGATTTTTCCGTAATTTCGTCATGGAGAAAGACGGCAAGCAGAACAACACCATCAACGTGAAGCGGCGTGGGACCGCGCCCATGATCGACCTCATCCGCGTCCATGCGCTGGCCTGCGGCTCGACCGCACAGAACTCCTTTGACCGCCTGGACGATATCGCGCGCACCAACCTGCTGCCGTCCGGGGTCGGCGACCGTATCCGTTATGCACTCGAGTTCGTCTCGATGGTGCGCATCCGGCACCAGGCCATTGCGCTGAAGCGCGACCTGGCCCCGACAAACAGCATCGAGCCGGAAAATATCTCCAGTACGGAGCGGCATAACCTGAAAGATGCCTTCCAGTTGCTCAGCGACGCACAGAAATTCCTCCAGTTCCGCTACCCCGTCCCGGCACGCCGGGGCTGACCGGTCGCCATGGGAGTTCTTCTTGAGTGCGGCGCAAACATTTGACTGGCCCCGGTTCATGGCGCAGCGCGGCGCTGCGGCCAAAGACCCGCGCCTGAAACACTTTTACCAGGCGTGGAAACTGGAGCCGGGACAGAAGCTAGGCGAGACGCCGCTGGTGGCGCTCGACATCGAGACCACCGGCCTGGACCCCAACCGGCACTCCATAGTCAGCATTGGCGTGGTGCCGTTCACCCTCGAGCGAATCCACTTTTCGCAACGGCGGCACTGGCTGGTGCGTCCACGGTTCCCGCTCCAAGCGCTCTCGGTCACCCTGCATCACATCACCCACTCGGATCTCGTCAATGCCCCGGACTTGCGCGAGGTGCTCGACGACCTGCTCGGGACGCTGGCCAACTGCATCCCGGTCGTGCATTACCGCAACATTGAGCGTGCCTTCATCGAGTCGGCGGTGCAGTTCCGCCTCGGCGAGAGCCTGCAGTTTCCCGTTATCGACACCATGACCCTGGAAGCGCGCATATATCGGCAATCCCTGCCGGCGCGCTTCAAGCGCTGGCTCGGCCGCCGGCCGGTTTCGAT
>CAYPTW010000046.1:17687-20827 GCA_964413755.1 uncultured Thioalkalivibrio sp.
ACGGCCATGGCTTGCAGCGCGACCAGCCCACCGCCGAGCAGCAGCGCGACCGCGATGCCACCCTCGATGAATGCCCAGAACACGCGCTGCGCCTTGGGCGCATCCACCTTGCCTCCCGCGGTGATGGTATCGATCACCAGCGAGCCGGAGTCTGAGGACGTAACGAAGAACACGATCACCAGCACGATGCCGACGAAGGACGTGATCTGGGTGAGCGGCAGCTCGCTCAGCATCACGAAGAGCTTCACTTCCAGCGCAGCTTCCCGGACGCCCTCGAAACCGGAACTGATGAACTGGTCGATGGCGGTGCCGCCGAAGGCGGTCATCCACAGCACCGACACCAGCGAGGGCACCAGCAGCACGGCGATGAGGAACTCGCGCACCGTGCGGCCGCGACTGACCCTGGCGATGAACATGCCGACGAAGGGTGACCAGCTGATCCACCACGCCCAGTAGAACGCCGTCCAGCCCTGGCTGAAATTCGCGTCTTCGCGGCCGAAAGGGTTGGAGAGCGCCGGCAGGTTGCCGACGTAGGCCCACAGGTTCTCGAAGAAGCCGCTGAATATCACCATGGTCGGGCCGACGATCAGCACGAACGCCAGCAACACGAATGCCAGCACCATGTTGATCTCGGACAGCCTCTTCACGCCCTTGTCGACACCGGCGACGATCGACAGGGTGGCGACCGAGGTGATGCCGAGAATCAGCACCACCATGGTGACGTTGCCCCCCGGGATGCCGAACAGGTAACCCAGCCCGGCGGCAGCCTGGGAAGCACCGATACCCAACGAGGTGGCGAGCCCGAACAGCGTGGCGAACACGGCCAGCATGTCGATGACGTGGCCCGGCCAGCCCCAGATGCGCTCGCCGAGAATCGGGTAGAAGATCGAGCGGATGGTGAGCGGGAGGCCCTTGTTGAAGGAGAACAAGGCCAGCGCCAGCGCAACCACCGCGTAGATGGCCCATGGATGCAGGCCCCAGTGGAAAATCGTAGCGGCCATGCCGAGCTTGCGTGCAGCCTCCGGGTCGCCTGCCGCAGCTCCCAGAGGTGCCCAGTCGGTGCGTACGCCGTTCTCCATGCTCACGCCCGCCAGGGCGGTGTCGAAGTGCGACATCGGCTCGGAGACGCCGTAGAACATGAGCCCGATGCCCATGCCGGCGGCGAACAGCATGGAAAACCAGCCGATATAACTGAAGTCGGGCGTGGCTTCAGTGCCGCCGATACGCACCTTGCCAAGCGGAGAGAAAATCAGCCCGAGGCACAACACCACGAAAATGTTGCCGGCGAGGATGAAGAACCACGCCAGGTTGGACGTGAGCCAGTTGCGCAGGGCGCCGAACAGCGGCTCGACCTCTGTCTGCAGGGCAAGCGTGATGATCACGAAAAACAACGTGACAACGGCGGATATGGCGAAGACCTTGCCGTGGATGTCAAGCGAAATGCCGAGCGGCGATGCGGTGTAGTTGTCCTGGCCGATGACGTAATCGGTGTCGATCAGGGTTGCCTGGCCTTCGGGGGCAGGTACGCCTTCGCTGATCTCCTGGGTCTGGTCAGGTGTTCCCTTGTGGTCGTCTTTTTCCACGGGGCCTACCTCCTTTCTTCTTAGCTTTAGCTGTTGTGCGGCGGGCGCACGAGGAACACGGATACGTTGGTGTGCTTGGCCACCTTGTCGCCATGCGACGGCATGATGGCATCCACCTTGTGGGGCAGGTGGGTCGCCATGAGCACCAGGTCTGCGCCGATCTCCTCAGCGCATTTCACCAGCAGTTTTTCCATGTCTGCAGTGGGGTCGTGGCTGATCAGCACGCGGGAACTGGTCTGCTGCCCGTGATGGCTGGTCTGCTCATCGGCGAAGGCGGAGAGTTTCTTCTCGTATTCCGCCGGGGTCCGTGCCACCGGTCCCGGGGTGTTCGCGGTGACGCTGACGTAGCAGACTTCTGCGTTGTAATGGCGCGCCATGTCGGCCGCGACCTGGAGCGATCTTTCGAGTGCGTCCAGGTGCGCCAGGTCTACGGGAACCATGATTTTGGTAAACATGCCCGTTACCTCCCTTGTGTGTAATTTCTCCCTGAATGTGCGGCGCAGTCACGGCGCGCGATGGGCACCAGAGAACGAGCTGCGCCTTTAGACCCTAACATTTCGGCCTCCATACTGCGAATCAGCAGGCTCACTGCTGGCGCAATCCACCATGCGGCGCGGATAATGCATGAACGCGAATACGTAGCGGCGAGGCACGCATGGCGGCAAGCAAAAAACCGGGCGGGCAGCCCTGGACCGGGCTGGTCGTGGTCAGCATCGTGGCGCTAGTGGCGTCGCTGGTGCCGCTGTTGATGCGGCAAGCGCCCGCACCGTGGTCGGGGATCCCGCTGAGCCCTGTCTTGCTGGCAATCCTGGTGGGCTTGTGCCTGGCCGGCATGGCGCGGCGTAACCCGCACTGGAGCGCCGGGCTCAGCCTCGCGGCCGGACCCTTGCTCAAGCTCGGCGTCATGCTGATCGGGCTGCGCCTTTCGCTCGGCCAGGTCGGCGAACTGGGGATGCTTGCCTTGCCGCTGGTCGTCGGCGCACTGGTGACGGGGCTCGGCCTGGCACTGTTGCTGGGACGGGTTCTCGGCGTGGAGCGCAAGTTGACCGCCTTGCTGGCGGTCGGCTCCGCGATCTGCGGTGCTTCGGCGATCGCCGCCACGGCGCCGGCCCTGAAACCACGACCCGAGCAAACCGCCTACGCGCTCGCCTGCGTGGCCTTGTTCGGCCTCGCCGCGACCATGCTCTACCCCTGGCTGCTCCAGGCGTGGCTCGGCGATAGCCGCGCCATCGGCTTCGTGCTGGGCGCAGCGGTCCACGACACTGCACAGGTCACCGCCGCTGCCATCCTCCATGAGCAGACCTTTGCTGCCGGCGAGACCCTCTCCGCGGCGACCGTGACCAAGCTGTTGCGCAACCTCTCGATGATGGTGGTCATTCCCGCCATCGTCTGGTGGGGTATGCGCGGTGAACGGCACGCCGAGGCGCGCACGACGTTCCCCCTGTTCGTGCTGGGATTCATCGCCTTCGCAGCACTGCGCAGCGTCGGGGACCAGGTGCTTGCGGAGCAAGCCTGGTGGCCGGCGCTGATTTCTGCGGCGGGCAAGGCCAGCGCCTT
>CAYPTW010000047.1:0-1648 GCA_964413755.1 uncultured Thioalkalivibrio sp.
CTGTCCGACATCAAGCGCCTGGTGGTCGACAAGGTCGACTTCGTGGTGGTGGAGAAGAAGACCGGCAAGGACATCACGCGCAGCATCATGCTCCAGGTCATCAGCGAACAGGAGCAAAGCGGCGAGCCCATCATGAGCCGTGACTTCCTGTCGCAGATCATCCGCTCCTACGGCAGCGCCATGCAGGGCATGGTAGGAGGCTACCTGGACCAGAGCCTGCGGCTGTTCATGAACCAGCAGCAGCAGCTGCGCGACCGCGTGAAGGAAGTGGTCGGCCTGGATCCCGTCGGGATGGTGGCCGGGATCGCGCAAAAGAATTACCAGCGCTGGAAGGCGCTGCAGGAAGAAATCTTCCGGAATTTCGCCTCTGCGCGGCACGACGAAGACGACAAGCCCGGACCCGGCGGGCGCGGCTCAAAGCGCTAGCTGGACTCTTTCCAAAAGGTATTGACACGCCGGGGAGCCGTTGATATTGTGCATCGCGTCAATTGATGCAACGCATCATCCCTGACGACTCCTCCATTTGGTCGCTTCATGCGTCCGCTTTAAAACCCCCGCCGGTCACGGCGGGGGTTTTTTTTCGTCCTTATTCGACGTTCCGCATGCTCAGGCGGATACGACCCTGGCGGTCGACCTCGAGCACCTTGACGCGGACGCTGTCGCCTTCCTTGAGCTTGTCGCTGACGCGCTCTACGCGCTCATCGGAGATTTGCGAGATATGCACCAGGCCGTCCTTGCCCGGCAGGATGGTGACGAAAGCACCGAAATCCATCAGGCGGGCGACCTTGCCCTCGTAAATCTGGCCCACCTCGACCTCGGCCGTGATGAGGTCGATGCGGCGCCGGGCCTCGCGACCGGACTCGCCGTCCACGGAAGCAATGCGCACCGTACCGTCGTTGTCGATGTCGATGGTGGCGCCGGTCTCCTCGGTGATCTGGCGGATCACTGAGCCGCCCTTGCCGATGACCTCGCGGATCTTCTCCGGGTCGATCTTGAAGGCGATGATGGTGGGCGCCCAGTCGGACATCTTCTCGCGCGGCTTGTCGATGACCTTGTTCATCTCGCCCAGGATGTGCAGGCGCGCATCGCGGGCCTGCGCCAGGGCGTCGGACATGATCTCGCTGGTAATGCCGTCGATCTTGATATCCATCTGCAGAGCGGTGACGCCGTCAGAGGTGCCGGCCACCTTGAAATCCATGTCGCCGAGGTGGTCCTCGTCGCCCAGGATATCCGTCAGCACGGCGTAGCTGTCGCCCTCCTTCACCAGGCCCATCGCCACGCCCGCCACGGGGGCCGCGACGGGGACGCCGGCGTCCATCAGCGCCAGGCTGGCGCCACAGACGCTGGCCATGGAGCTGGAGCCGTTGGACTCGGTGACCTCGGAGACGACCCGCAGGACGTAGGGGAAGTCTTCCAGGTTCGGCAGCACGGCCTGCACGGCACGGCGTGCCAGCTTGCCATGACCGATTTCGCGCCGCTTCGGCCCCAGCATGAAGCTGGTCTCGCCGACGCAGAACGGCGGGAAGTTGTAATGCAGCATGAAGGGCTCGCGGAACTCGCCCGACAAGGCATCGATGATCTGCGCGTCCCGGCCCGTGCCGAGCGTCGTGACCACCAGCGCCTGGGTCTCGCCACGCGTGAACAGCGC
>CAYPTW010000047.1:1748-20783 GCA_964413755.1 uncultured Thioalkalivibrio sp.
CCGTGCCGAGCGTCGTGACCACCAGCGCCTGGGTCTCGCCACGCGTGAACAGCGCCGACCCGTGGGTCCGCGGCAGCACACCGGTGCGCACCTGAATCGGCCGCACGGTGCGGGTGTCGCGCCCGTCGATGCGCGGCTCGCCGCGAATCACGCGGCCGCGCACGATGCGGCTCTCGAGGGCGTTCAGCGCATCCTTGACCTCTTCGGTGCTCCACGCGGGGGCTTCGCCGCCGCACAGCTTTTCCTTCACCGCCGTCTTGATCTCGTCGACCTTGGCGTAACGGTCCTGCTTGACGGTGATCAGGTAGGCATCGTTAAGCGCGGCTTCTGCCTCGGCGGCCACGGCCGCGTCGAGATCGTCATTCCCGGCCGGCGGCGTCCAGTCCCAGGCGGGCTTGCCGGCCTCGGCCTTGAGCTCGTTGATGGCATTGATCACCACCTGCATCTGCTCGTGCCCGAAAACCACGGACCCAAGCATCACGTCCTCGGGCAGCACCTTGGCTTCCGACTCGACCATCAGCACCGCCTGCGCCGTGCCTGCAACCACCAGGTCGAGCTTCGACTCGGCCAGCTGGGTGTTGGTCGGATTGAGCACGTACTCGCCGTTGATGTAACCCACGCGCGCGGCCCCGATCGGACCGGCGAAAGGAAGACCGGACAGCGACAGCGCCGCGGAAGCGCCGATCAACGAGGGAATATCGGGGTCGACGTCAGGATTCGCCGACATCACGGTCGAGATCACCTGGACTTCGTTCAGGAAACCCTTGGGGAACAGGGGACGGATGGGCCGGTCGATGAGACGCGAGGTGAGCGTCTCCTTCTCCGTCGGACGCCCCTCGCGCTTGAAGAACCCGCCGGGAATGCGCCCCGCCGCGTAGGTCTTCTCCTGGTAGTTGCAGGTCAGGGGGAAGAACTTCTGGTTCTCCGCCGCCTGCTTGCGGCCCACCGCGGTGACCAGCACCACCGTGTCGCCCATGTTGACCATGACCGCGGCATCTGCCTGCCGCGCAATCTCTCCGGTCTCGATCGTGACCGTGTGAGCACCGTACTGAAAGGTTTTCTTGATAGGAGTCAGATTCACTTTCTTCGCCTGTGTTCTGCCGGTCCCCATGACCGGGCTTTAGGATTTGCTCAGCGACGCAGGCCGAGACGGGAAATGAGGTCCTGGTAGCGGCCGATGTCCTTCCGCTTCAGGTAGTCCAGCAGCTGGCGCCGCTGGTTCACCAGCTTCAGCAGGCCGCGCCGCGAATGGTGGTCCTTCTTGTGGCTGCTGAAATGCTCAGTCAGCTCACTGATGCGCGCAGACAGCAAGGCCACCTGCACTTCCGGGGAGCCGGTGTCGGCATTGCCGCGACCGTACTCCTTGATGATTTCTTGCTTCTGCTCTACCGACAGGGGCATCTGATATCTCCTGAAAACCTTTTATGCTGTTGACCGTCTGAAAAGCAGGCCATTGTAGCCCGTCGACGCGCGACGGAACAAGCCTGCTAGCTATAAAAACCCTTTAATCTTCGTTGCCTTAGCTCAGTCCCGAGGTGTCCAGCAGGCGTTTCGCCCGCATGTGCCCCGCATCGTCGCGCTCCACCAGCCCGAGAAACCCCTGCGGCCCGTAAGCACGCAGCAGTCCCGCGTGGTCTCCCGGCGTCGCCTCCACCACCTGCCCCCGGACGAGCCTGAGCACGTCTTCCTGCGCCAGCGACACCGCCGGCAGCTCCGACAGCGCCGTATCGGCACTCAGCACCACTGTGCCGAGAGCGGCCGCACCGCGCGCTGCCAAAGCCTCCAGCTCCGGCAGCGAATGCATGGCCTCCGCCGCGAACGGCCCCGCCCGCACGCGCCGCAGCGCGGTCACATGGGCGCAGCTGCCGGCCGCCCGCGCGATGTCCTCGACCAGGGTGCGCACATAGGTGCCCTTCGAGCAGCTCACCTCGAGAGCGAACCCGGGCGGGTCCCAGGACACCAGCTCGAGCTCGTGGATCTCGATCTGCCGCGGCGGACGTTCCACCTCCTCGCCGCGCCGGGCCTTGCGGTACAGGCGCTCGCCACCCTGCTTCAATGCCGAGTACATCGGCGGGACCTGGCTGATGCGTCCGCGAAAGCCCGGCAGCACAGCTGCCAGGGCATCTCTGTCGATATGCGCCGAGGGGCAGGTCTCCACCACTTCGCCTTCCGTATCGCCGGTGGCCGTGCGCGTCCCGAGGCAAGCGCTGACCTGGTAGGTCTTGGCCGCGTCGAGCAGGTAGCCGGAAAATCGTGTCGCCTGGCCGAGGCAGATCGGCAGCAGGCCCGTCGCCAACGGGTCCAGGCTCCCGGTGTGCCCTGCCTTGCGCGCGCCGAACAGGCGCTTCACTTTCTGCAAGGCGATGTTCGAGGACAGGCCGCGGGGCTTGTCGAGCAGGACCACCCCGTCCACAGCCGTTGCGGGCCGTGCGGCGGCGGCCGGGACCGCCTCAGTCATCGCTATCCGGCCTGTCCTTGTCCGATGCAACAGCCCGGTCGATCAGTTCAGACAAGCGCGCACCGCGCTCGACACTCTCGTCGTGGCGGAAATGCAGCGCCGGCACGTGCCGGATGTACATGGCGCGCCCGAGCTTGCCGCGGATGAGCCCGGCCGCCCGGGCCAGCGCCTCGCCGGCGGGCGCAGGATCGGCAGCCGGATCGAGCAGGCTGTACCAAACCGTCGCATGCGACAGGTCCCGCGAGACTTCCACGGCAGTGATGCTCACTCCGTCCGCGCGCGGGTCCTTGACGTCCCGCAACAGCACCTCGCCAAGGAGGCGCTGCATCTGTTCACCAACCCTGCGGCTGCGAGCGTAGTCCTTGGGCATCTGGACTCAAAGTGTCCGGGCAATCTCGACCCGCTCGAAACACTCGATCTGGTCGCCGGCACGCACGTCGTTGTAGTTCTTCACGCCAATACCGCATTCGGTACCGGACTTCACCTCGTTGACGTCGTCCTTGAAGCGGCGCAGCGACTCGAGCTGGCCCTCGAAGATGACCACGTTGTCCCGCAGCACGCGGATCGGGTTGTTGCGCCGTACGACGCCCTCGGTGACGAGGCAGCCGGCCACCTGGCCGAACTTGGGCGAGGTGAACACCTCGCGCACTTCGGCCACGCCGACGATCTGCTCGCGGATCTCCGGCGACAGCATGCCGGTCAGGGCCTGCTTCACGTCGTCGATCGCCTCGTAAATGATGCTGTAGTAGCGCACGTCGACGCCGGTTTCCTTGATGGCGTTGCGTGCGGCACCGTCGGCGCGGGTATTGAAACCGATGACAATCGCGCCGGAAGCGGCCGCCAGGTTGACGTCAGACTCGGTGATGCCGCCGACGTTGCTGGCGATGACCTTCACCTTGACCTCGTCGTTGGAGAGCCGGTTCATGGCATCGCGCAGGGCTTCTGCACTGCCCTGCACATCGGCCTTGATGAGCAACTGCACGGTGTTGGTCTCACCCTCTTCCATCTGGGTGAACACGTCCTCGAGCTTGGCTGCCTGCTGCTTGGCCAGCTTGACGTCGCGGAACTTGCCCTGGCGATGCAGGGCCACTTCGCGCGCCTTGCGCTCGTCCGGCAGCACCACCACGTCGTCACCCGCCATGGGCGTGCCCGACAGGCCGAGCACCTGCACCGGCGTGGACGGTCCCGCCTCCTTCAACGGCTTGCCGTGCTCGTTGAACATGGCGCGTACCCGGCCATACTCACGACCCGCCAGCAGGGCGTCGCCCGCATTCAGCGTGCCCTGCTGCACCAGGATCGTGGCGACTGCGCCGCGGCCTTTCTCCAGGCTCGACTCGATGACCACGCCCTTGGCCGGGCCCGTGGCCACGGCCTTCAGCTCGAGCACCTCGGCCTGCAGCGCCACGGACTCGAGCAGGGCCTCGATCCCCTCGCCGGTGTGCGCCGAGACATTGACGAACTGCGTGTCGCCGCCCCAGTCCTCGGGAATGACGTCGTGCTGGGCCAGTTCGCTCTTGACGCGCTCGGGATCCGCGCCGTGCTTGTCGATCTTGTTCACCGCCACCACGATCGGGACGCCCGCCGCACGGGCGTGCTGGATCGCCTCGATGGTCTGCGGCATCACGCCGTCGTCCGCGGCAACCACCAGGATGACCACGTCGGTGGCCTGGGCGCCGCGTGCGCGCATCGCCGTGAAGGCGGCGTGACCCGGAGTATCCAGGAAAGTAATGCGGCCCTTGGCCGATTCGACCACATAGGCGCCGATGTGCTGGGTGATACCGCCGGCCTCGCCCGCGGCGACCCGGCTGCGGCGGATGTAGTCCAGCAACGAGGTCTTGCCGTGATCGACATGGCCCATGATGGTGACGACCGGCCAGCGCGGCTGCTCGTCGCCGCTGCTCTTGGCAGCCATCTCCACCACGTCCTCGATCTGGTTTTCCTTCAGCACCTTGGGCGTGTGGCCCATTTCCTCGACCACGATCAATGCCGTGTCCTGGTCGATGACCTGGTTGATCGTCACCATCGCGCCCATGCCCATCATGGTCTTGATGACCTCGGTGGCCTTCACGGCCATCTTCTGGGCCAGCTCGGAGACGGTAATGGTCTCGGGGATCGCGACTTCGCGCTTCACCGGCGCGGTGGGACGCTCGAAACCCTGGCGTTCGATCTGGGAGCCACCGGCGCGGCGACCGGTAGAGGCCCGCTTGCGCCGGCGCCCGGACTTGTCGCCGGCGACATGCAGTTCCTTGCGGCCGTACTTGGTGCCGGCATCGTCCGCCGCAGCGCCACGACGCGGCGGCGTGCGCTCGGCCTCGCGCCGCTTGCGATCTTCATCAGCGGTGCGCTTGCGGGCCTCGGCGAGCACGCGCGCCTCTTCCTCGACGACACGGCGTGCCTCTTCCTCGACCTTCTTGCGCGCCTCTTCCTCGGCCTGGCGCTTGGCCTCTTCCTCGGCCTCGAGACGCTTCTGTTCTTCCTCGCGCTGGCGGTTCGCCTCCTCGGACGACTTGCGTGCCTCTTCCTCCGCCTTCCTGCGCGCCTCTTCCTCGGCTTCGCGCTGGCGGTCCAGCTCTTCCTGCTGCTGGCGCGCCTGCTCCTCGAGCACGTCGCGCTTGATGTAGGTGCGTTTCTTGCGCACCTCCACATTCACGGTGCGCGCGCGGCCCTGGCCGGCGGACTGGCGCAGCTCGCTCTGGGTCTTACGCTTCAGCGTGATCTTGCGCGGCGTGGCCGCCGGCGCATCGCGCCCGTGGCTCTCGCGGAGGAACGTGAGCAGCTCCAGCTTGGCCTCGTCGCTGATGGTGTCCTCCGCGCCCTCGACCTCAATTCCGGCCTCCGCCAGCTGCGCAAGCAGCCGGTCGACGGGGACCTTCAGTACATCAGCAAATTGGGCAACAGTGACGTCGGCCATAGATCTTCGAACCTCGTGTTCAGCCGTTCTCTTCGGTGCTCTCGAACCAGTGCGCGCGGGCCGCCATGATCAGCTTCCCAGCCCGCTCCTGGTCCAGCCCCTCGATGTCCTCGAGGTCGTCGGTAGCCTGCTCCGCCAGGTCCTCGCGCGTGCGGATGCCATGCGCGGCCAGGGCGAAAGCCAGGCCCTTGTCCATGCCCTCGAGCTCCAGCAGGTCTTCCGCCGGCTCGGACTGGTCGAGCTTCTCTTCCGTGACGATCGCCTGGGTGATGAGCACGTCGCGGGCACGATTGCGCAGCTCCTCGACGATGTCCTCGTCAAATTCTTCGATGGAGAGCAGCTCGGAGGTGGGCACGTAGGCGATCTCCTCGACACTGGAGAAACCCTCCTGCACGAGGATCACGGCGACCTCCTCGTCCACGTCGAGCTGCGTCTTGAAATTGTCGATCAGCGCGCGCGACTCCGACTCGCTCTTCTCCTCGGCCTCGGTCGCGGTCATGACATTGAGTTCCCATCCGGACAACTCGCTGGCAAGGCGCACGTTCTGGCCGCCGCGGCCGATGGCCTGCGACAGTTTTTCCTCTTCCACCGCCACGTCCATGCTGTGGGCTTCTTCGTCCACCACGATGGACACCACCTCGGCGGGCGACATCGCGTTGATGACGAACTGCGCCGGGTTGTCGTCCCAGGGGATGATGTCGACGCGCTCGCCGGCCAGCTCGTTGGACACGGCCTGGACGCGCGAGCCGCGCATGCCGACGCAGGCGCCGATCGGATCGATGCGGCTGTCCAGGCTCTTCACCGCGATCTTGGCGCGATGCCCCGGGTCGCGCGCGGCGCCAAGAATCTGGATCAGCCCCTGGCCGACCTCGGGGACCTCGAGCTTGAACAACTCGATGATGAACTGCGGCGCAGTGCGCGACAGGAAAATCTGGGGCCCGCGCGGCTCGGAACGCACCTCGCGCAGGAAACCCTTGATGCGGTCCTGGGTGCGCACGGCCTCGCGCGGGATCATCTCCTCGCGGGCGATGAACCCCTCCGCATTGCCGCCGAGGTCCACGAACACACCGTTGCGGTCGACGCGCTTGACGATGCCGCCGATCAGCGTGCCGACCCGGTCCTGGAACTCCTCGACCACCTGCGCGCGCTCGGCCTCGCGCACCTTCTGCACCACGACCTGCTTGGCGGTCTGGGCGACGATGCGGCCCGAGGGCGTGATGTCCAGGGGCTCTTCGACGTAGCCGTCCACCTCCGCATTCGGGTCCATGTCGAGCGCGTCCTCGAGACGCAGCTCCTTGCTCGGAGTCTCCAGCTCGGAGGAATCGTCCGCGAACACCTTCCAGCGACGGAAGGTCGACAGGGCGCCGGTCTTGCGGTCCATGGAGACGCGGGTGTCGATGTCCTCGCCCACGAACTGCTTGCGCGCGGCCGTGGCCAGCGCGCTCTCCAGGGCCTCGAAAATGATCTCTTTATCGAGCTCTTTTTCGGCCGACACCTGTTCGATAACCTGCAGGATTTCCTTGTTCATTTCAGTTCGTCCGATTCCCGCGTCAGAACTCCGGCACCAGCCGGGCGGATTCAATATCGGACAACGACAGGGCAACCCTCTCGCCGTCCACCTCTAACTCAATCACACCGTCAGCGGCCGCCTCGATGCGGCCCTTGTAACGGCGCCGACCCGGGCGTCCCGGCGCCAGCACCACCTTCACCAGGTGGCCCAGCTGGCGCTGGTAATGCGCCTCGGTCCGCAACGGCCGGTCCAGCCCCGGCGAAGACACCTCGAGCACGTAGTGCCCGGGGATCGGGTCCTCCACGTCCAGCACGCCGCTGACCCGATGGCTGACCCGTTCGCAATCGTCGACCGAAATACCCTCATCCCGGTCGATGTAAATCCTCAGCGTGCCGGAACCACCGGACCCCGGCGCGTCGAGCTCGACCAGCTCGTAACCCAGCGCCTCGATTTCCGGCGCCAGCAGCTCAAGCAATTTGTCTTTCAGCGTCAATGTCTTGCCAAACAAAAAATGGGCCCTGCGGCCCACCTGGTCGCCCCGCCTTCCGGGGCCCGCCGAGTCCCTCCGGGACCCGGATAAAGAAAAAGCCCCAGCGGGGCCTTTTCCGGCGAAAAGCTTGGTAGCGGGGGCAGGATTCGAACCTGCGACCTTCGGGTTATGAGCCCGACGAGCTGCCAGACTGCTCCACCCCGCATCCGCAGACCCGGTATTCTATGGAACCCCATGCCGCAGTGCAAGGCCATGTGGCCCCGCGCCGCATTCCGCGGGGACTCACAGCGCCAGGGCGACAGCCCCGATCAGCAACTGCGGGAAGATTCCGAGCGCCAGCACCAGCAGCCCGTTGCAGCTCAGCACGATGCGCAGGTCGCTGCCGGCGGCAAGCGGCGCGCGGTCGACCGGCTCATCGAAGTACATCAGCTTCACGACGCGCAGGTAATAGAAGGCGCCGATGACGGAGAACAGCACGCCGGCCACGGCGAGCCAGGTCCGCCCCACGTCCATGACCGCGGCCAGCACCGCGAACTTGGCATAGAAGCCGAGCAGCGGCGGCACCCCGGCCATGCTGAACATCACCACCAGCATGATGCCGGCGAACCATGGGCTGCGCGCATTCAGTCCACGGAAGTCCTCCAGTTCCTCAGCCTCGAAGCCTTCGCGGCTGAGGAGGATGATCATGCCGAAGGCGGTGCCCGCCATGATCACGTAGGCGAGCGTGTAGTAAACGGCCGCCTCGATCCCGCCCGGGGTTCCCGCCAGGATGCCGAGCAGGATGAACCCGACGTGCGAGATGGTGGAGTACGCCAGCATCCGCTTCAGGTTGGTCTGGGCGATCGCCACGATGTTGCCGAGGGCCATCGACAGCAGCGCCAGGATCGCCACCATGTCGGCCCAGCTGCCGTGCAGCGGACCGAGGCCCTCCACCAGCACGCGGACGATCATCGCCAGCGAGGCGATCTTGGCGGCGGTCCCGATGAACAGGGTGACCGGCGTCGGCGCGCCCTGGTAGACATCCGGCAGCCACATGTGGAAAGGCACGGCACCGAACTTGAACGCCACGCCCACCAGGATGAAAGACAGCGCCACCAGCAGGTGGATGTCGTTGCCGTCGAGCTCCGCTGCGCGAGCTGCGATCTCGCCGAGGTCCAGCGACCCGGTGACGCCGTAGAGGATCGAGGTGCCGTACAGGAAGCAGCCGGTAGCGATGGCGCCGAGGATGAAGTACTTCATCGCCGCCTCGGCCGCCATCGGGCTCTCGCGGTTGAACGCCACCATCGCGTACAGCGACAGCGACATCAGCTCGAGGCCGATATACAGGCTGAGCATGCTGTGCGCCGAGATCATGACGAAGATGCCCAGCGTCGCGAACAGGCCGAGCACGTAGTACTCGCCCTTGAACAATCCGCGCACGGCCAGGTAGTCCCGCGCGTAGAGGAAAGTCACCGCCACCACGATGCAGCTGAACAGCTTCAACAACTGCGACAGCGGATCGCTGACGTAAGCCCCGTGCAGGGTCACGACACGGGCCTCCGGCGCCGTCGCGGCCAGCACCGCAGCCGTGCCGAGAATGGCCCCGAGGGAAAGGATGTAGCTCACCCTGCGATAGCGCTCAGGGAGGAACAGGTCCACCAGCAGCACCACGCAGGCGGCACAGGCCAGGAAGATCTCGGCGCTCGCCGGCGCAAATTGGCTCAGGGCATTCATAGCTTGGATTGCACCATGTGATCAGCGAGCCCTTGCAATGTCGTCGCCATCACGTCGATAAGCGGCGCGGGCCACAGCCCGAGCAGCAGCACCGCGATCGCGAGGATGGCGAGCACCAGGAACTCGCGCCGGCCGATATCCGCGAGCGCTGCGACCTGCTCGTTCGCCACCTCGCCGTAGAGCACGCGCTTGACCATCCACAAGGTGTAAGCGGCGCCCAGCACCAGCGTCGTGCCGGCCAGCAGCGCGTACCAGAAGCTGGCCTTGAAGCTGGCCAGGATGACGAGGAACTCACCCACGAAGCCCGAGGTGCCGGGCAGCCCGGCGTTGGCCATGGCGAACAGCACCATGAAAGCCGCGAACTTCGGCATCACGTTGGCCACGCCGCCATAGGCGGCGATATCACGGCTGTGCATGCGGTCGTACAGCACGCCGACGCAGAGGAACAGCGCGCCGGAAATCAGCCCGTGCGAAATCATCTGCACCATGCCGCCCTGCAGGCCCATGACGATACCGTCCGCCGCGCCGGTGTTGTCGATGATCCGCCAGGCGAGAAAAAAGCCGAGCGTGACGAAGCCCATGTGGGCGATGGAGGAATAGGCGATCAGCTTCTTCATGTCCTGCTGCACCAGGGCGACGAAGCCGATATAGACGATGGCGATGAGTGACAGGCCGATGAGCAGCCAGTCCAGCGACTGTGCCGCGTCCGGAGTGATCGGCAGGCTGAAACGCAGGAAGCCGTAGCCGCCCATCTTGAGCATGATCGCCGCCAGGATCACGGAGCCGCCGGTCGGCGCCTCGACGTGCGCGTCCGGCAACCAGGTGTGTACCGGCCACATCGGCACCTTGACGGCGAAGGCCGCCAGGAAGGCAAGGAAGATCAGTGTCTGTGCGGTCATTCCCAGCGGCTGCTGTTGCAACGCGAGAATGTCGTAACTCCCCGACTCCAGGCGCAGGTAGATCAGGGCCACCAGCATGAACACCGAACCGAGGAAGGTGTAGAGGAAGAACTTCAGCGTGGCATAGACACGCCGCGCCCCGCCCCAGATGCCGATGATGATGAACATCGGGATCAGCATGGCTTCCCAGAACACGTAGAACAGCAACGCGTCCACGGCGGCGAAGACGCCGATCATCATGCCCTCGAGCACGAGGAAAGCGGCCATGTACTGGGCTGGGCGCTTCTGGATCACGTCCCAGCCCGCGATGACCACAAGGACCGTGATGAAGGTGGTGAGCAGGATCAGCGGCATGGAGATGCCGTCGACGCCGAGGTGGTACCAGGCGTCGAACGCCGGGATCCAGGAGGCCCGCTCCGTGAACTGCATGGCCGTGGTGTGCGGGTCGAAGCCGCTCCACAGCGGCAGGCTGGCGATGAAGGTGGCCAGCGCGACGACCAGCGCTGCGACCCGGGCCAGGGACGCGCGCGCGTCGCCGATCAGCAGCACCGCCACGCCGCCGAAGATCGGCAACCAGACGAGCAGACTTAGAAGCGGGAATCCCGTTGCCATCGCGCCCTACCCTCTGGCCACGACGAGCACGAGCCAGCCGAGCATCACCGCCAGGCCGATGAACATGCCGAAGGCATAGTGGTACAGGTAACCGCTCTGCAAGCGCCGTGCGACGCCCGAGAACCAGCCGACCAGGCGCGCTGAACCGTTCACCAGCGCGCCGTCGATCAACGCTGCATCGCCCCGGCGCCACAGCAGGCCGCCGAGGCCGCGTGCCAGCGGCGCCAGCACCTGCTCGTTGACCGCGTCGAAGTAGTACTTGTGCTCCAGCACGGCGCGCGGGCCGGGGAAGCGCGCTGCGATCCGTGCCGGCAGTTCGGGTCGCTTCAGGTACAGGAACCACGCCGCAGCCAGGCCGGCGAGCGCCAGCCACAGCGTCGGCGTCACCAGGCTGTGCAGCAGCATGGCACCGGGCGTGCCCGCCGTCGCCGCCAGGGCTCCGAGCGTATCCTGCGCCGGCAGCACAAAGATGGCGTCGCCGAAGAAGCTGCCGAACAGCACGCCTTCCATGGCCAGCCAGCCGACAAGCACCGAAGGAATGGCGAGCGCGACCAGCGGACCGGTCACCACCGGCGGCGTCTCGTGCAGGTGGCTGCGGGTGTGCTGGTCGAAACGCTCCGCGCCGTGGAACACCAGGAAGAACATGCGGAAGCTGTACAGCGCGGTGACGAACACCCCGGCCAGCACGCAGGCATAGGCATAGCCCGCCCCGGGCAGCTCGGCGTGATGTACCGCCTCGATGATGGCGTCCTTGGAGAAGAAACCGGAAAAGCCGGGGAAGCCGATCAGCGCCAGCGACCCGAGCAGCGCGGTCCAGTAGGTCACCGGCATGTAGCGCTTCAGGCCGCCCATCTTGCGGATGTCCTGCTCGTGATGCATGGCAATGATGACGCTGCCCGCGGCGAGGAACAGCAGCGCCTTGAAGAAGGCGTGCGTGGCGAGATGGAAGATGCCCGCGGCATACGCCGAGGCGCCCAGGGCCACGGTCATGTAGCCCAGCTGCGAGAGCGTGGAATAAGCCACCACGCGCTTGATGTCGTTCTGCACCAGGCCGAGCAGGCCCATGAAGAATGCCGTGGTGGCGCCGACCACGAGCACCACGGACAGCGCCGTGGTGGAAAACTCGAACAGCGGCGACATGCGCGCCACCATGAAAATCCCGGCCGTGACCATGGTGGCCGCGTGGATCAGGGCCGAGATCGGGGTCGGACCCTCCATGGAATCCGGCAGCCACACGTGCAGCGGGACCTGGGCAGACTTGCCCATGGCGCCGATGAACAGCAGCACGCAGACCAGGGTCATCACAGACCAGGCCTTACCGTCGAAAATCTCCACGGTCGCACCCGCCACTGCCGGCGCACGCTCGAACACCGTGGCGTAATCCAGGCTGCCGAACCAGAACAGCACCCCGGCGATACCCAGCAGGAAACCGAAGTCCCCGACCCGGTTCACCAGGAAGGCCTTCATGTTGGCGTGCACCGCGCTGGGCTTCTTGTACCAGAAGCCGATCAGCAGGTAGCTGACCAGGCCCACGGCCTCCCAGCCGAAGAACAGCTGGAGGAAATTGTTCGCCATGACCAGCATCAGCATGGCGAAAGTGAACAGCGAGATGTAGCTGAAGAAACGCTGGTAGCCGGGATCGTCGCGCATGTAGCCGATGGTGTAGACGTGCACGCACAGCGAGACAAAGGTCACCACCGTCATCATCAGGGCCGTGAGGCGGTCGACCAGGAAGCCCACCTCGAGGCGCACCCCGTCCACCACGGCCCACTCGTAGACCGTGCCGTTGTAGGGGGAAATGTTGCCTGCCAGGAGGGCCGCCAGCACCCATGCCGATAATGCGAAGGACACCCCGACACCGAGGATGGTGACCGTATGGGCCCCGGCGCGCCCGACCTGGCGCCCGAACAACCCGGCGATGACCGCGGCGGCGAGGGGGGCGAGGACGATGGCGAGGTAGACGTTTTCCATGCCTCAGCCCTTCATCGAGTCCAGGTCTTCGACCTGCACGCTGCGCCGGCTGCGGAACAGCACGACCAGGATCGCCAGCCCGATGGCCGCCTCCGCCGCTGCCACGGTGAGGATGAAGAACACGAACACCTGCCCCGCGATGTCGTCGAGGAAGCGCGACAGGATGATGAAATTGAAATTCACCGCCAGCAGCATCAGTTCGACGCACATCAGCAGCAGGATCAAGTTGCGCCGGTTGATGAACACGCCGGCGATGGCGAGGGTGAACAGCACCGCCGAGAGCGTGAGGTAGTGCGACAGGCCGATCATTCTTCGCGCTCCGGCTTCATGCGCACCAGCCGCACGCGGTCCTCGCGCCGCACCGCGTGCTGCGCGGACACGTTCTGCACCTTCAGGCCGGGACGCTTGCGCATGGTGAGCACGATGGCCGCCACGATGGCCACCAGCAACAGCAACGCGGCGAGCTCGAAGGCATAGACATACTCGGTGTAGAGCACGGCGCCGAGGGCCTCGGTGTTGCTGGCGTCCGCCGGTGCGCGCGCCGGGGCTTCCAGCATGCTGAGTTCACCCGGGCGGGTCCACAGCACCACGCCCAGCATCCCGACGACGAGCGCCACCACGCCCAGGCCAAGGGGCGCGTACTGGGTGAAGCCGCCGCGCAGGCGGTCCGTGCCGACGTCCAGCATCATGACCACGAACAGGAACAACACCATCACGGCGCCGACGTAGACCAGCACCAGCACGATGGCGAGGAATTCAGCCTCCAGCAGCAGCCACAGGAAGGCACTGGTGAAAAAGCACAGCACCAGGAACATCGCCGAATGCACGGGATTGCGCGAGGCGATCACGCCGATGGCCGCGCCCACCAGCACCGCACCGAAGAAATAGAAAATGACTGCCTCGATCACCGCGATTCCTTAGCGATAGCCTGCGTCTTCGGCCTTGTCCCGGGCGATCATCGCCTCGTACTTGTCGCCGACGGCCAGCAGCTTTTCCTTGGTCATGATGTTCTCGCCCGGCTTTTCCATGTGGTACTCGTGGATGCGTGTCTCCACGATCGAGTCCACCGGGCAGGCCTCCTCGCAGAAGCCGCAATAAATGCACTTGAACAGGTCGATGTCATAGCGCGTGGTGCGCCTGAGGCCGTTCTCGCCGACATCACTCTCGATGGTGATGGCCAGCGCCGGGCACACCGCCTCGCACAGCTTGCAGGCAATGCAGCGCTCCTCCCCGTTGGGATAGCGGCGCAGCGCGTGCAACCCGCGGAAGCGCGGCGACTGGGGCGCCTTTTCTTCCGGGTAATACAGCGTGACCTTGCGCCGGAACAGGTTGCGCAGGGTCAGCTGCAACCCGGCCAGGAGCTCGGTCAGGAACAGCGTGCGGGCAAGGTTGCGTAGTGCTCTCATCAGTCAAACCACGGGCCGACGCGGAACCACACCATGACCCCCTCGACGAACAGCCACACCAGCGTCAGCGGGATGAACACTTTCCAGCCCAGGCGCATGATCTGGTCGTAGCGATAGCGCGGGAAAGTGGCGCGGAACCACAGGAAGCAGAACAGGAACAGCGAGGTCTTCAGCGCGAACCAGAAAAAGCTCGGCGCAGCGAGGAAGGTGCCTTCGAGGCCTGGAATCCCCTGGAAGGGCGACAGCCAGCCGCCGAGGAAGAACGTCGCGGACAGGGCCGCGATCAGGATCATGTTGGCGTACTCGGCGAGGAAGAACACGGCGAAAGCCATGCCGGAGTATTCCACGTGAAAGCCGGCCACGATCTCCGACTCCCCTTCCGCGACGTCGAAGGGCGCGCGGTTGGTCTCGGCCACGCCGGAGATGAAGTAGATCACGAACAGCGGGAACAGGGGCAACCAGAACCAGTGCAGCAGGCTGCCTTCCTGGGCGCGCACGATCTCGCCGAGGTTCAGGCTGCCGCCGGCCATCAGCACGCCCACCAGGGCGAAACCCATGGCGATCTCGTAAGCGACGATCTGGGCCGCCGAGCGCATGGCGCCGAGCAGTGCATACTTCGAATTCGAGGCCCAGCCGGCGAGGATGATGCCGTACACCCCCATCGAGGTGAGCGCCAGCACGTAGAGCACACCGGCATTGATGTCCGCCAGCACGAAGTCCGGGCTCACCGGGATCACCGCCCAGGTGGCGAAGGCCGGCACGATGGCCAGCAGCGGCGCGACGATGAAAAGGAAGCGGCTGGACTGGGACGGGACCACGATCTCCTTGACCAGCAGCTTCAACACGTCGGCGAAGGGCTGCAGCAAGCCCTTCGGGCCGACGCGGTTGGGGCCGATCCGGTTCTGGATCCAGCCGATGACCTTGCGCTCGGCCAGCGTGAGGTAGGCCACGGTGAGAATCAGCGGCAACAGCACGGCCATGATCTGCAGCGTGATGATCAGCGTCCGCTGCAGCTCCGCGGGCAGGCCGGTCCACAGCTCCATCATGAGCGCTGCCTCCGCCCTGCCTGACCGATCCCGGTCTCCTGCAGCGGGCGCGAGCGGCGCAGCAGCATGTCCGTCGCATAGGGACCCGGCTCATCCCACTCGCCCGCATGGCGCAGGCTCACGCGGCGCAACGGCATCTCGCTGACCTCGACCCGGGCCGCAGCGACGCTTGCGCGCAGTTCCTCGCGCGCGTCCTCCGAGGACATGTAGTCGAACCCGTCCAGGCCGAGCTGGGTGCCCAGCACCCGCAACACCTTCCAGGCCGGGCGCGCTTCACCGACGGGTCGTGCCGCGCCGCTGAAGCTCTGCCAGCGGCCCTCCGCGTTCACGAAGGTCCCGGACGTCTCGTAGGCGGTGCCCACCGGCAGCAGCGCATCCGCGTATTCCTTCATCGCCGGCGTGGCATACGGCGCCAGGCAGGCCACAAAATCCGCCCTGGCCAGCGCCGCCAGGGCAGCCGTGCCGACGGCGGCGTCATGTTCGGGCTCGCAGGCAAGCAGCAGCACGGCATCGAGCCCGCCCGCCAGCATTGCACCGGCATCCAGCCCGGGTGTCGCCACCGCCCGGCCGCCCGCGGCACGGTGCGGCAGCGCGCCGGCCAGGCAGGCGCCGGCGCTGTTCGCCCCCTCGCCGAGATACCCGAGCCGGGCCCCGGTGAGACGCGACAGGGCCGCGGCCAGCACGTGGAGCTCTGCATAGGCCGGGTGACGTTGCGCAGCGAGTCCCAGCCAGATCACGCGCGTTCCCTCGTCGCGCAGCGCAGCGGCCATGCGCCGCGCGGCCGCGTCGGGCGCGCGTTCACGCAATTGGGCAACGAGATCCGCGGGCAGGTCCGCATCACTTTGCTCGAGCGCGGCGGAGACCACGTCGGCCAGACGCTCAGCCAGGGCACCCGCCTGCATGACCATCTCCGCCGCCACCGGGAACCGCCACTCCAGGGCCTCGGGGTTGACGAAGCCCACCTGCGCACCGGCCAGGGCGGCCTTGCGCAGCCTGTGTGCCAGCAGCGGCGCCTCGAGCCTGAGCTCGGAGCCGATCACCAGCGCGGCGTCCAGGGTCTCCACTTCGGCCAGCGGCAATCCGAGACCGGGCGCGAGCGGGTCCCAGGCCTGGTCCGAGAAATCGCGCCGCGCCAGGCGGTGATCGATATTCTCCGTGCCGAGCCCGCGCGCGAGGCGTGCCAGCAGGTAGTGCTCCTCCAGCGTCGCCCCCGGGGCGGCGAGGAAACCCATCTTCTCCGGCTTGCGACCCTTGAGGCTCTCGGTGACCCGCAGCAGCACCTGCTCCCAGCCGGCCTCTTCCCACTCGCCTTGCGCATTACGCAGCATGGGCTTTTCCAGCCGGTCGTCGGCATACAGCCCGTGGCAACCGAAGCGGTCGCGATCCGCGGCCCAGGTCTCGTTGATCTCCTCGCACTCGCGCGGCACGTTGCGCATCACCTTGCCGCGCAGCGTGTGGGTATAGAGCTGTGCGCCGACGCAGTCGTGCGGCGAAACCATCTCGTGCTGGAGCATCTCCCAGGCACGCGCGCGGTAGCGGTAGGGCTTGTTATTCAGTGCACCCACCGGGCACACGTCGATGATGTTGCCGGACAGCTCGTGGTCGACGCTGTGCTCGATATACGTGCCGATGACGGTGTTCTCGCCCCGTCCCATGGTGCCCAGTTCCTGGATGCCGGCGATTTCCTGGCCGAAGCGGACGCAGCGCGTGCAATGGATACACCGCGTCATGTCGGTCGAGACCAGCGGGCCCAGGTTCTTGTCCTTGACGATGCGCTTGCCCTCGGTGAAGCGCGAGACGTCGCCGCCGTAGCCCATGGCGAGGTCCTGCAACTCGCACTCCCCGCCCTGGTCGCAGATCGGGCAGTCCAGCGGGTGGTTGATGAGCAGGAACTCCATGGTCGCCTTCTGCGCGGCGATAGCGCGTGGCGAGCGGGTGAAGACCTTCATGCCCTCCATCACCGGCGTAGCGCAGGCAGGCAACGGCTTCGGCGCCTTTTCCACCTCCACCAGGCACATGCGGCAATTAGCCGCGATGCTGAGTTTCGGGTGGTAGCAAAAGCGCGGCACGTACACCGCGGCGGCGTCCGTGACCTCGATGATCATCTGGCCGCGCCGTGCCTGCATGGGCACGCCGTCGACCTCGATGTTGACCATGTCATCGCTCATCAGGCGGCCTGCGTCCCGGTGGTGCCGGCGAGGATACTGCGCCCGCGGTGCTGGATCATGTACTCGAATTCAGGCCGGAAATGGCGGATGAAGCTCTGCACGGGCCAGGCCGCGGCGTCGCCGAAAGCACAGATGGTGTGTCCCTCGATCCGGCGCGACACGCCGTCCAGCAGGTCGAGGTCCTCGCTGCGTCCCTGGCCGGCAAGGATGCGCTGCACCACGCGATGCATCCAGCCGGTGCCCTCGCGACAGGGCGTGCACTGGCCGCAGGACTCCATGTGGTAGAAGCGACAGATGCGTTCCAGCGTGCGGACCATGCAGGTGGTCTCGTCCATCACCATGACCGCGCCCGAGCCGAGCATGGAGCCGGCCTTCTTGATGGAGTCGAAGTCCATGCGCGCCGCCATGATCGCTTCCGCGGGCAACACGGGCGCCGATGAACCGCCGGGGATCACGGCCTTGAGCTTGCGCCCCTGCCACACGCCGCCGGCAAGCTCGAGCAGCTCGGCGAACGGGATGCCCAGGCCCACCTCGAAGTTACCGGGCCGCTCGACGTGGCCTGACACCGAGAAAATCGCGGTACCGCCGGAGCCTTCCACGCCGAGGTCCGAGAACCATGCCGCGCCGTTGCGCATGATGGTCGGCACCGAGGCGAAGGTCTGCGTGTTGTTGATCGTGGTCGGCTTGCCGTAGAGGCCCTTGTTGGCCGGGAACGGCGGCTTGAAGCGCGGCTTGCCCTGCTTGCCCTCCAGCGACTCCAGCAGCGCCGTCTCCTCGCCGCAGATATAGGCGCCTGCGCCGACGTAGGCATAGAGGTCGAAATCCACCCCGGAGCCGCCGATATTCTTGCCCAGCAACCCGGCCTCGTACGCTTCGCGCACCGCGGCCTCGAAACGCGGCACCGGCTCGGCAAAGAACTCGCCGCGGATGTAGTTGTAACCCACGGTGGCGCCCATGGCGTAACCCGCGATGGCCATCCCTTCCACCACGGCATGCGGGTTAAAGCGCAGGATGTCGCGGTCGCTGCAGGTGCCCGGCTCGCTCTCGTCGGAGTTGCACACGACGTATTTCTGGAGCGCGGGGTCCTTGGGCATGAAGCTCCACTTCAGGCCCGTCGGGAAGCCGGCGCCGCCGCGGCCGCGCAACCCGGAGGCCTTGATCTCCTCCACGATCGTCTCCGGCGCCGGGCGCTCGGCAAGGATCCGCCGCCAGGCCTCGTAACCGCCGAGCGACTCATACACCGGCAGCGTCCACGACGCCTCGTGGCCCAACGGCGCAAAGCAGACCTGGTTGAGCGGCCGCTGCATCAGTCCAGTCCCTCCAGGATCTCGTCGATCTTCTCGGGCGTCAGGTTCTCGTGGTAGACGTGGTCCACCATCATCATCGGCGCGCCGCAGCAGGCGGCCAGGCACTCTTCCTCTTTCTTCAGGAAAATGCGCCCGTCGGCGGTGCTTTCGCCCACCTTGATGCCGAGCTTCTTCTCCACGTGACGCAGCAGGTCGTCAGCGCCGCGCAGCATGCAGGAGACGTTGGTGCAGACGGACACGTGGTGCCGGCCGCAGGGCTCGGTCTCGAACATGGAGTAGAACGTCGCGACCTCGTAGACCTGCACCGCCGGCATGTCGAGGTAAGCCGCGATGCCGTCCATCAGTTCCGGCGTCAGGTAGCCGTTGTTCTCGTGCTGGGCCGCACGCAGCGCCGCCAGGACGGCGGAGCGCTGCCGTCCCTCCGGGAAGCGCGCCACCCAGTGATCGATCTCCTCGCGCACATGCGCGGAGAGCACGCTCGTCCCGCTCACCGGTCCACCTCCCCGAACACCACGTCGATGGTGCCGATCATCGCCACCACGTC
>CAYPTW010000048.1:0-20634 GCA_964413755.1 uncultured Thioalkalivibrio sp.
TGTCGTGGCGGCGGCACTGCTCCAGCAGCTCAGCCGCGCTGTCGAAGGGGAACGGCACCGAGGTCTTGCCGTCGCCCGGCCCCGCTTCCGCTTCCTCGCCGCGCACGATGAAGCCGCCGCCGATGGAATAGAAACTCTCGCTGGCAAGCGTCTCCCCTGCCGCATCGAAAGCAGTGAAGCGCATGCCGTTAGCGTGCCGCGGCAGCACCTGCTCCTTGTGGAACAGCAGGTCCATGGGTTCGTCGAAGGCGATCTCGCGCTCACCCAGCAGGCGCAGGCGCCCGGCGCCGCGAATGCGTTCCAGGCGGTCCTCGACCGTCGCCGGCTCCAGGGTCCGCGGCACCTCGCCCTCGAGGCCCAGCAGGATGGCCCGGTCGGTGCAATGCCCCTTGCCGGTCAGGGCGAGCGAACCGTACAGCTGCGCGCCCACGCGTTCCACGCGCGCCAGCAGGTCCTGTTCCTGCAGGTCGAGCAGGAACTGCCGCGCCGCCAGCATGGGCCCCATGGTGTGCGAACTGGAGGGGCCCACACCGATCTTGACCAGGTCGAAGATGCTGATCGCCACGACGCCGGGCCTCAGCCGTCCGACAGTGACAGCAGGCTGGCGTTGCCGCCCACTGCCGAGGTGTTGATGGTCAGGGTGCGCTCGTTGCTGAACCGGTGCAGGTAAGCCGGGCCGCCGGCCTTGGGCCCGGTGCCGGACAGGCCGGAGCCGCCGAAGGGCTGCACGCCGACCACCGCGCCGACCATGTTGCGGTTGACGTACACGTTGCCCGCGCGCGCGCCGGCGAAAATCTCCCGCGCCCGCGCGTCGATGCGGCTGTGCACGCCGAGCGTCAGCCCGTAGCCCGTGGCGTTGATCTCGTCCAGCACCCGCTCCAGGTCCGCCGCGGCATAGCGCACGACGTGCAGCACCGGGCCGAAGACTTCACCCTCGAGCTGGCTGATGCCGTCCAGTTCCACCACCGTGGGCGCGATGAAGGTGCCGTTGACCGCCGCCGCCGGCAGGTGGCAGCGTGCGAGCACCCGGCCCTGCTGCTCCATCTGCGTCACGTGCGCCTCCAGGTTCTCGAGCGCCTCGCGGTCGATGACCGGGCCCACGTCGGTGGCCAGCAACGCCGGGTCGCCGATGCGCAACTCCTGCATGAAGCCTTTCAGCAGCCGCAGCGTGCGCTCGGAAATTTCTTTCTGCAGGTAAAGCACGCGCAGTGCCGAGCAGCGCTGGCCCGCGCTGTTGAAAGCGGACTTGACGGTGTCCAGCACCACCTGCTCCGGCAGCGCGGAGCTGTCCACCAGCATGGCGTTCTGCCCCCCGGTCTCGGCGATGAGCGTGGGTATGGCGGAGTCCCGCGCCGCAAGCGTGCGGTTGATCAGGCGTGCCACCTCCGTCGATCCCGTGAAGGCGACGCCGGCGACGCGCGCATCGGGCAGCAGCACGCCGCCGATCTCCGGGCCGCTGCCCGGCAGCAGGTGCAATACCGCGCCGGGCACGCCGGCTTCGTGCAGCAGGCGTACCGCCGCGGACGCGGTGAGCGGCGTCTGCTCGGCCGGCTTGGCCAGCACCGTATTGCCGGTCACCAGCGCAGCGGCGACCTGGCCGGTGAAGATGGCGAGAGGGAAATTCCACGGGCTGATGCACAGGAACACGCCGCGCCCGTGGGCGGAAAGCTCGTTGCTTTCCCCGGTGGGGCCGGGCAGGCGCTCCGGCGCGGCAAACTCGCGCTTCGCCTGGGCGGCGTAGTAACGCAGGAAATCGACCGCCTCGCGCAGTTCGGACACCGCGTCGGGCAGCGTGCGGCCACCCTCGCGCACGCACAATGCGAGGAGCTCCGGCGCGTTCGTCTCGAACAGGTCAGCTGCGCGCTCCAGCACCGCCGCGCGTGCTGCAGCCCCGGCGGCATTCCAGCGCGGCTGTGCCCGGTGCGCGACTTCGAGCGCCTGCCGCGCCTGGGCCTCCGAGGCCCACACCACCTCGCCGACGACGCGGCGATTGTCGGCCGGGTCCCGCACCGGCCGGACGTCGCCTGCGCAGTGCTGCCCGTCGATCACCGGCATCGCCCGTCGCGGCTGCGCCATGGCCTCGCCCATCGCCGTCCCGAGGGTCTTCAGCGCCGCAGGATCCGCCAGGTTGATGCCGCGGGAGTTGCTCCGCTCGGCGCCGAAAATCCCCGCCGGCGCCGGAATCCGCGGATGCGGCACGCTGTCCAGCGCGTCCACGGTGGCCACCGGGTCGGCGACGATCTGCTCCACCGGCGCGTCCTCGTCGACGATGCGGTTCACGAAAGAGGTGTTCGAGCCGTTCTCCAGCAGGCGCCGCACGAGGTAGGGCAACAGGTCCTCGTGGTTGCCCACCGGGGCGTATACCCGGCAGGGCAGGTCGAAGTGCTGTTTGCCGATCACTTCGGCGTAGAGCTCCTCGCCCATGCCGTGCAGGCGCTGGAACTCGAACTGGCGGTTGTCGCCCGCGAAGTGAATGATGCTCGCCACGCTGTGCGCGTTGTGGGTGGCGAACTGCGGATACACGCGCCCCGGCGCGCCCAGCAGCACCCGCGCGCAGGCCAGGAACGACACGTCGCTGTTCACCTTGCGCGTGAACACCGGGTAGCTGTCCAGCCCGTTTTCCTGCGCACGCTTGATCTCCGCATCCCAGTAGGCGCCCTTGACCAGGCGCACCGGGATGCAGCGACCCGTCTCCTCGGCCAGGGACAGCACCCAGCGGCAGGCATCGAGGCCGCGCTTCAGGTAGGACTGCACCGCGAGGCCGAAGCCGTCCCAGCCCTGCAGCGCGTCGGCGCGGAAGACAAGCTCGAACAGCTCCAGAGAGATTTGCAGCCGGTCGGCCTCCTCGGCGTCGATGGTGAGGCCCACGCCCGCTTCGCGCGCGGCGACGGCCAGCTCGAGAATGCGCGGCGTCAGCTCTTCCAGCACGCGCTCGCGCTTGGCGAACTCGTAGCGGGGAAACAGCGCCGACAGCTTCACCGAGATGCTGTCGGCGGCAAAAATCGAGTCGGGCCGGCGGTCGGCCGCTGCGATGGCGCGGATGCCGGCGTGATACGCCTCGAGGTAACGCTGGCTGTCGGCCGCGGTCAGCGCCGCCTCCCCGAGCATGTCGAAGGAATAGCGGTAGGCCGCGCCCTCGCCGCCCGAGGCCCGCTTCAGCGCGTCGCCGATGGTGCGGCCCATGACGAACTGGTGCCCCATGATGCGCATCGCCTGGCGCATCGCGCCGCGCACCACCGGCTCGCCCAGCCGGCTCACCAGCCGCTGCATGAACTTGCCCGGCTGTTCCACGTCCCTGCTGGCGGGACGGATGATGCGCCCGGTCAGCATCAGGCCCCAGGTGGAGGCATTGACGAAGGTCGATTCGCTGGTGCCGAGGTGGCTGCGCCAGTCTGCCGAGGTCAGCTTGTCGGCGATGAGGCGATCGGCGGTGGCCTTGTCGGGCACGCGCAGCAGCGCCTCGGCCAGGCACATCAGCACCACGCCCTCCTGGCTGGACAGGTCGTACTGCTGCAGGAAGGCGTCGAGTCCGCTGACGCGCGCGCGATTGCGCCGCACCGACTCGACCAGCCGCAGCGCCATCTCGCGAATGGCCCCGGCCTCTTCGGGCGGGACACGCGCCAGGTCCGCGAGCTCCCGCACCAGCGGTGTTTCGTCCGCCAGGTAGCGCGGATTGACCCGCTCGGCCACGTCCGAAGACGGTGCCCGGCCGGGGGCAAAAATGAAGGCGGCAGCATCGCTCATTCGAACTCCTCCAGCGCGCGCTCGGTGGCTGCAAGCAACGCCTCTGCGCCGACCGGCGCCCCGGTCGCCTGCACCATCCACAGGTCGGGGCTGATGTCACCGATGCGGGACATACGCTCGATCTCGGCGGCCACCGCGCCCGTCTTGCGCACCTGCTCCTCGATCTGGTGCGCGATCAGCCCGCCGATGGGATAGTCCGGCAAGTACAGCTGGGAGTGGATCATGTGGGAATAGATCCCCAGCAACGTGACATCGCGCATGCCGAATACCGGCGCGTAGTACTCGTTCCACACATCACGTGCGATCTGCAGGGTGGCGGCTTTCAGTTGCGCCGGCGTGGCCTCGGGGTTGTCGTACATCCAGTGCCACACCGCCATGTCGACCAGCGCCACGCCGGCGATCTCGAAGGTGCCCCAGAAATCGTCCAGGGTCTTGATGGCCTCGCCCGCAGGATCCGGCTGCGCCAGGCCGAGAAGCTCCAGGTCACGGGCCTGGAAGACGAAGGCCAGCGCCTCGGTGAACGCCGTGTTCGGCACACCCTCGAGCAGCGTGTAATCGATTTCATTGAGTGAGAAAGTCTGCTCGACATTGTGGCCGAGTTCGTGGATGGCAATGTTGTAGCCCTTGTAGTTCATGCCACCGGGCTCGACCCGCGTGCGCAGGTGCGTCTTTTGCGAGCGCATCCCCGCGCCCCAGGCATGACCCGAACCCCGCGCCGGCTCGACCACGATGTTTGCCGCCAGGGCGTCGGCGCGCTCCGGGCTGAAACCCAGCTTCACCAGCAGGTTCGGCAGGTCGGCATCGAAGGCCTCGGCGGTCGGGTATCGCTGCGCGACAATCGCATCGAGTTCCGCCCCGGAATAAGGGCTGGGCGCCTTGAAACCGTTGTACCAGATATCGAACGGCTCCAGCGGCCGGCCGAGGCGAGCCTCGATCAGCTGTGCGACACGCGGCACCAGCGGCGAGGACACGACGGCCTTCAGCATGGCCTCGACGCGCTCCTCCGGAATCTCCCGGTTCTCGTCGAAGCGGCGCGCGATCAGGGTCGGTGCGGCGGGCGAGTACGGATCCGCCAGACGGGCTGCGAGAAAAGTCTCCAGCAGCACGCGGTAGCGCTCGTCCGGTTCCGGCGTGTTATCGGGCTCCGGCGCGACCGTGTTGGCATACGGGTTCCAGTCCACGGCAGGGTTGTTGATCACCGCCGCCGGAATGGTCTGCGCCACGATATGTTCCATCACGCGCTGGATCATGCGCTGCTTGGCCAGCGCCTCCGCGCTGTCCTCGGCGCCGTAGTTCGCCTTGATCTCGTCGCGCAGGTTCCAGTGGGAGAGCAAACGCATTCCTTCGGGAAAGAGTCGCTGGCCGTCCTCGGTGACCAGGTTGTGCATGTAGATGTTGTATTCGGCGATGTACTGGTCCGCCTGCGCATTGGCTTGCGCGATCGCCTGGTTGACCTCGGCCGGAACACGCCGCCCGAAGCGCTGCGCGAGGCGCGCCTCGGCCCATTGCCGGCGGCTCCACTCGCCGCCCTCCGCGAGGCGTTCCTCCAGCGTGGTCAGAGGGAAATTGAGCAGGGCGACAAAGGCGATGCCGCTGCTGAACATGTCCTCGGCCAGGTGCGCCGACGGATCGAAACCCGCGAACAGCATGTCGAAGGGCTCGACCGGACCGAGATCGAGGTCGGTGTGGCGCCGCAGCTCCTGCACCAGCTTGTTCATATGGCCGTTGAAACGTTCCAGCAGGTACTGGTAGCGCTCGAACATTGCGTCCAGCGATTCCTGGTCAGCGGTGAAATGAGTGCGCGCGAAATCCGCGAAAGCATCGGCATCGCCGTCCGCGGCACGCCACAGTCCGGCGGCCTGCCGCAAACCGCGGTGGATGCGCTCGCGCTGCGCTTCCCCGTGCATCTCGACCAGCGCCTGTTCCAGTGCCGGGAGCGTGGCCTGGAGCGCTGCGGGCTGGGCCATCGGCACTTCCGTGGCAGCCGCCGGAGCGCCGCCTGCGGCGCATGACAGGATCAACAAGAGTGCAGCAATCAGCGGCTTCATAAGCGGCTCCGGATACAACGCGAAAAAGGTGTGGCCTTGGCGGGCAACGCAGAAAGGATCATGCCGTGGCCGCCCATCATCTCAGGATTCATGGGTCTTGGTGAAGCTGATGATGCGGCGCCGGGCCCGCTTGTCGGGCCGCGATGCCGGCGGGCGGTTGCCGGCAATATCGCGCCGTAGCTGCTGCGCGGCCGCACGCGCCGCCAGGCTGGACTCGGTCTCTGCATACAGTCCACGCGCCACCACTGCCGGACCCCGCCGCGCGGACAGGGCGAGTACCGTGACCTCGAAGCGCTCCTCGCCGCGGGTGATCTCCAGGCGGTCGCCCGGATGCACCGGCCGGGCGGCTTTGCTGCGCTGCCCGTTGACGTGCACGTGTCCACCCGTAATGGCCTGCTGGGCCAGCGCGCGGGTCTTGAAGAACCGCGCCGCCCACAGCCAGCGATCCAGCCGGACTTCCGCTTCTTCCATGCGCGCAGTTTAGCGCAGGCGGCTCCAGTTGCAGCGGTCGTGCTTGCTATAATCGCTGCTTCACTGCAGCAGGACACCACGATGAACCAGGCCTTGCTCGACCGGTTGCGCGACGAGTTGGACCAGCTCAAGGCGCAGGGTCTCTACAAGTCGGAGCGCATCATCGATTCGCCGCAGGAGGCGGCGGTGAGCATGCAGGGCGGCCGCGAGGTCATCAACCTGTGCGCCAACAACTACCTCGGCCTCGCCAACCACCCCGAGCTCATCGCTGCGGCCCACGAAGCGCTCGACCGCTACGGCTACGGCATGGCCTCGGTGCGCTTCATCTGCGGCACCCAGACGCCGCACAAGGAACTGGAGCGGCGCATCAGCACCTTCCTCGGCATGGAGGACACGATCCTCTATCCCTCCTGCTTCGACGCCAACGGCGGCCTGTTCGAAGCCCTGCTGGGCGAGGAGGACGCCGTCATCAGCGACCAGCTGAACCACGCCTCCATCATCGACGGCATCCGCCTGTGCAAGGCGCGGCGCTACCGCTACCGCCACAACGACATGGCCGACCTGGAAGCGAAGCTGGCCGAGGCGGCCGACGCGCGCGTACGCCTGATCGCCACGGACGGCGTGTTCTCCATGGACGGCACCATCGCCGACCTGGCGCGTATCTGCGCCCTGGCGGAACAATACGACGCCCTGGTGATGATCGACGACTGTCATGCCACCGGTTTCCTCGGTGCCACCGGGCGCGGCACGCACGAGCGCCACGGTGTCCTCGGCCGCGTCGACATCATCACCGGGACCCTGGGCAAGGCCCTGGGCGGCGCGTCCGGCGGCTTTGTCGCGGCGCGCGCACCGATCGTCGACTGGCTGCGCCAGCGCTCGCGACCCTACCTGTTCTCCAACACCGTCGCTCCCGTCATCGCCGCCACCTCGATCCGCGTACTCGACCTGCTGGAATCGGGTAACGATCTGCGGCGTCGCCTGTGGGACAACACGCATTTCTTCCGCGAGCGCATGACAAAGCTGGGATTCGACCTGAAGCCCGGTTCGCACCCGATCATCCCGGTGATGCTCGGCGACGCGAAGCTCGCCGGTGCCATGGCCGACCGGCTGCTCGAAGAAGGCGTTTACGTCATCGGCTTCTCCTATCCCGTCGTGCCGCACGGCGAAGCGCGCATCCGCACGCAGATGTCGGCGGGCCACAGCACGCATCACCTCGAGAAAGCCGTGGCCGCGTTCGAGAAGGTCGGGCGCGAGCTCGGCGTCATCCGCTGAACCCGGGCCGGCGAACCCGACGGTAATCTTCTACATCACGGAGTCCGACATGCGCGCGCTCGTCAAGGCCAAGGCCGAACCCGGTATCTGGATGCAGGACATCCCCCGTCCGGAACCCGGGCATAACGATGTCCTGATCAAGATCCGCAAGACCGCAATCTGCGGCACCGACATGCACATCTACAACTGGGACGAGTGGGCCGCCAGGACCATACCCGTGCCGATGGCGGTCGGGCACGAGTACGTCGGCGTCGTGGAGGCGATCGGCAGCGAAGTGCAGGGCATCCGGCCCGGCGACCGGGTGTCGGGCGAAGGCCACCTGACCTGCGGTCATTGCCGCAATTGTCGTGCCGGCCGGCGCCACCTGTGCCGCAACACCGTGGGCGTGGGCGTCAACCGCCAGGGTTGCTTCGGCGAGTATCTCTGCATTCCCGCCAGCAACGTATTCAAGCTGCCGGACGCGATCAGCGACGAGGTCGCCTCGATCCTGGACCCGCTCGGCAATGCCGTGCATACCGCGCTGTCCTTCGACCTGGTCGGCGAGGATGTCCTCATCACCGGCGCCGGCCCTATCGGCATCATGGCCGTGGCCATCGCGCGTCATGTCGGCGCACGTCATGTCGTGATCACCGACGTCAACGATTACCGCCTGGAACTGGCGCGCAAGATGGGCGCCACCCGGGCGATCAACGTCGGCCGGCAGACGCTGGACGAGGTGATGCAGGAGCTGGAAATGCAGGAGGGCTTCGACGTCGGGCTGGAGATGTCCGGCAACCCGCAGGCCTTCCGCGACATGCTGCGCACCCTGCACCACGGCGGCAGCGTCGCCCTGCTGGGCATTCCGCCGGGCGAGATGGCGATCGACTGGAACCAGGTCATCTTCAAGGGCCTGACCATCAAGGGCATCTACGGCCGCGAGATGTTCGAGACCTGGTACAAGATGGCGAGCATGCTGCAGAGCGGCCTGGACGTTACGCCGGTGATCACGCACCGCTTCGCCGCGAACGACTACCTGGAAGGATTCCGCACCATGGGATCTGGCCAGTCCGGCAAGGTGATCCTCGACTGGACCTGAACCGCCGCTTGCGTCGCGGTCAGAAGGTGTCGCAGAAACAGTGGTAGTAGAGGTCCCGCGGGTCGGACAGCTCACCTAGCTGCCGCACCTCGTGCAGGACGCTGCGCACGGGCGCCGGCGCCTCGGCCAGCCAGGAGCGCGGCAGGCGGATGAGGCCCGCGCGTGCCCCGCGCGTCAGCATGTCGGCCATGAACTGTTCCGCGAACCCGGGTTCCGGCTCGATCGGCTCGACGCGGAAGTCCTCCGCCAGTCCGGCCAGTGACGCCGCGCTGGCCAGGGCGTCATCCAGCGTGCCGAGGCGATCCACCAGGCCCGCCTCCTGCGCCACGGGACCCAGCCAGACGCGCCCCTCGGCGAAACGCTGCACCGCGTCCGGCGACAGCTCCCGGTACTCCGCGACCAGGCCCTTGAAGCGCACGTAGACGCCCTCCACGAGCGTCTCGATGACCTGCTTCACTTCCTCTTCCATGGGCTCGTCCAGCCGCAGCGCGCCGCTGTAGCGGTGCGTGCCGACACCGTCCACGCTGATGCCGAGGTTGTCGAACAGCCGGCCGAAGTTCGGGAACATCGCGACTACGCCGATCGATCCCGTGACGGTCGTGGGATGGGCCCAGATCTCGTCCGAAGCAAGCGAAATCATGTAGCCGCCGGAAGCCGCCACGCCGCCCATGGACACGACGAGCGGCTTGCCGGCCTCGCGCACCATCTGCATCTCGCGCAGGATCGCCTCCGAGGCCAGTGCGCTGCCGCCGCCGCTGTCCACGCGCAGCACGACCGCGCGGATGTCTTCGTTTTCCGCGGCATCACGCAGCAGCTCGCGCAGGCTGGCGTCACCGATGCTGCCCGGCGACTGGTACCCGGAAAGGATGTTGCCGCGCGCCACGATCAGGCCAACCGCCGGGCCCTCGGCGTCGCCGGGTGTCGCCGCGGCCGCCAGTTGCCGGGCCTCGAGGTAGTCCTCGGCGAAGACGCCGACGAACTTGCCGTCCTCGTCGCGCGCGCCGGTGTCGGCAAGCTGCTGTTCCAGCTCGGCCAGGGTGCGCACGCCGTCGATCAGCCCGGCGTCCATTGCCGCCCGGGCCATGTCGCCATCGGCTGCTTTCAGCCGCGGCAGGAAGCGGTCGATGTAATCGTCCAGCAAGGCGGGTTCGAGGCCGCGCGCCTCGGCCACGGCTGCGCGCCAGGCGGCCCACAGCCCGTCGGCGATGGGCTGCAGGTTGGCGCGCGCCGCCTCCGACATACTGTCGCGCACGTAGGGATCGCCGTAGCTCTTGGCCTCGCCGGCGGCAAACACGTGCCAGTCGACGGAGATCTTGTCCAGGGCACTGCGGAAATAGTTGCGGTAGAAGCCGTAACCGGTGAAGAACAGGCCGCCCGCCGGGTCGAGGTACAGCTCGTCGGCGTGCGCGCCGAGGTAGAGCGCAGCCTGCTCGATGTCCGCGCCGGACGCCACTACCGGCTTGCCGGCTGCGCGGAAGCGCGAGATGGCGGCGGCCACCCGCTCCAGCTTGTCGAGACTGCCGCCCGCGAAGCCCTCCAGCTCCAGGTGGATCGCCGTGACGCGCTTATCCGCGGCCGCATCGTCGATGAGGTCTACCAGCTCGCTGACGAGGACCTGGTTCGACTCCAGGCCGCGCGCCGCGTCCAGCGCCCGTTCCAGCGGATCCCCCTCGTACTGCTCGACGAGCACGCCCTGGGGAGAAAGCACCAGGGCGAACGACTCCGGCAGCTTGCCCGGCCGCTGCGCCACGATGGCGCCCAGCAGGACCAGTACCAGCAGCATCAGGACGAGGTGGATTACGCGGCGGATCCCGTCCAGGACCCGCCAGGCGAAGCCCAGCACGCGCCCGATGCTACGGCGCAGCAAGGATCAGACCTTTTCCTTGATGCGCGCGGCCTTGCCGGTGCGCTCGCGCAGGTAGTAGAGCTTGGCGCGACGCACGTCGCCGCGACGCTTCACCTTGATGTCCGCGATGCTCGGGCTGTAGGTCTGGAACACGCGCTCCACACCCTCGCCGTGCGAGATCTTGCGTACCGTGAAGGCGGAGTTCAGGCCACGGTTGCGACGGGCGATGACGACGCCCTCGAAAGCCTGCAGGCGCTCGCGGTTGCCTTCCTTCACCTTGACCTGCACGACGACGGTGTCGCCGGGGGCAAAGTCGGGAATCTCCCGCTGCATCTGTTCCTTGTCCAGTTGTTCGATGATATTGCTCATATCGTCACCCGCACCCAGGCTATAGCCAGTCCAGTTCCAGTTCATTCCGCGCCGCCGGTTTCCCGGTCGGCGATGTATTCCGCCAGCAATCCCTGCTCTTCCGCCGACAGCTCGCGCCGTGCCAGCAAGTCCGGCCGCAGCTGCCAGGTCCGCCCCAGCGACTGCTTCAGTCGCCAGCGCCGGATGGCGCCGTGGTCGCCGGACAACAGCACCGCGGGCACCCGCAGGCCGTCGACCTCTTCCGGCCGCGTGTAGTGCGGGCAGTCCAGCAGCCCGTCACTGAACGAGTCCTCCAGCGCGGAGTCCTCGTCACCCAGCACGCCCGGCACCAGCCGCGCCACTGCGTCGACCACCAGCATCGCGGGAATCTCGCCCCCGCTCAACACGTAGTCGCCGACCGTCAGCGTCTCGTCCGCCTCCATGCGGACGACTCTCTCGTCCATGCCCTCGTAGCGCCCTGCCACGAGCAGCACTCCCGGCAGCGCAGCGTACTCCTGCGCCACCGCCTGGTCGAACACCCGCCCCTGCGGTGACAGCACCACGGTGCGACTGCCCGGTGGCAGTTTCGCCCGCGCCGCGCGAATCGCGCTGCGCAGCGGTTCGACCTTCATCACCATCCCGGGGCCGCCGCCGTAAGGCCGGTCGTCCACCGTGCGGTGCAGATCCGTCGCGAACTCGCGCGGGTCCGTCATCTCCAGTTGCAGCAGGCCGCGCTCCACGGCGCGTCCTACCACGCCGAACCGGCCCACTGCGGCGACCAGCTCGGGGAACAGCGTCACGACCTCGAAGCGCATGCCGCCGTCCTCAGAATTCCGGGTCCCAGTCGACGACGATGCGTCCGCCTGCCAGGTCCACCTGGTCTACCCAGTGCCCGGGCAGGAAAGGCACCAGCCTCTCCCTGTCGCCCTCGACCACCATCACGTCGTTCGCTCCGGTGGCCATCATTTCCCTGACCCGGCCGAGGTGCACGCCGTCGCGGTTCACCACCTCGAGCCCGACCAGGTCGGTCCAGTAATACTCTCCCTCGCCCGGCTGCGGCAGCTTCTCCCGCGCCACCGCAAGCTCCGCGCCGACCAGTGCCGCGGCCCCGTCGCGGTCCTCGACACCGGCAAAGCGCCCTACCAGGGCGTTGCCGTGAGGCCGCGCCTCGGCCAGCCTGGCGGGCGCCCAGTGGCCGCCCTGCCCGAGTTCGACCTCGCCATAATCGAGCAGGTTGGCCGGCGGGTCGGTGTAGGACCAGAGTTTCACCCAGCCCCGCACCCCGTGCACCGCGCCTACCTTGCCGAGGATCACCCGCTTGCCGGCGCTCATGATCCACCCCGCCGCGGTCGCGCCGCGGCCGGACTTCAGGCCGCCTGCTTCTCGAGGCGCTTGATCAGGCTGGCGACGCGCTCGGACGGCTGCGCGCCCTGGCCGAGCCAGTACTGCACGCGCTCCAGGTCGAGCTTGAGGCCCTCTTCGTTGCCGGTCGCAACCGGGTTGAAGAAGCCGAGCCGCTCGATGTAGCGGCCGTCGCGACGGTTCCGGCTGTCGGTCACCACCACGTGATAGAAGGGCCGCTTCTTTGCGCCGCCCCGGGTAAGACGAATCGTCACCATGGATCCAGATTTCCTCGTTCGCGCTGTACGCCGCGCCGGGCAGGGGCCCGGACACCGCAAAGCGGCCAGCCAGGGGCCGCCGCAAGTAAACCCGCTATTCTACTGGAAAATCGCCTGATGGGAAGAGCGGCGACGCAGCGCCCTCAACCGAAGCCCGGCGGCAGGCGCCCCTTCATGGCGCGCATCATCTTCGCCATCCCGCCCTTGCTGAATTTCTTCATCATTTTCTGCATCTGGGCGTGCTGCTTGAGCAGGCGGTTGACCTCCTGCACCTGGACCCCGGAGCCGGCCGCGATGCGCCGCTTGCGTGAGCCGTCGATGATCGCCGGGTGCCGGCGCTCACGCGGGGTCATGGAATCGATGACCGCGGCCTGGCGCCGCATCTCGCGTTCGCCCATGCGGGAGTCGAGCTTGGCCGGCATGGCCTGGCCCGGGAGCTTGTCCAGCAGGCCCGCCAGCCCGCCCATGTCCTGCATCTGGCGGATCTGGTCACGCAGGTCCTGCAGCGTGAAGCCCTGGCCCTTGGAGATCTTGCGCGCCAGCTTGTCGGCCTGCTCGCGGTCGACCTTGTGCTGGACTTCCTCCACCAGCGACACCACGTCGCCCATGCCGAGGATGCGCGAGGCGAGGCGGTCCGGGTGGAACGGCTCGAGGGCGGTGGTCTTCTCGCCGGCGCCGAGGAACTTGATCGGCTTGCCGGTCACCTGCCGCACCGACAAGGCCACGCCGCCGCGCGCGTCGCCGTCCGTCTTGGTGACGATCACCCCCGTCAGGTCCAGCGCCTCGCCGAAGGCGCGCGCCGCGTTGACCGCGTCCTGGCCCGCCATGCTGTCGACCACGAACAGGGTTTCCACCGGGGTCACGGCGGCATGGATGCGGCCCGCCTCGGCCATCATGTCCTGGTCCACGTGCAGGCGGCCGGCCGTATCGATGATGAGTACGTCGCACAGTTCGCGTCGCGCCGCCTCCAGCGCCCGCCGCGCGATCTCCACCGGGTCCTGCCCGGCCTCGCTGGGACAGAACGCCGCGCCGACCTCGGCCGCCAGGCGCTCCAGCTGGAGGATCGCGGCCGGGCGGTAGACGTCCGCGCTGGCCAGCATCACTTTCTTGCCGTCGCGCTCCTGCAGGCGCCGCGCCAGCTTGGCCGCCGTGGTGGTCTTGCCGGCGCCCTGCAGGCCCGCCAGCATCACCACCGCCGGCGGCTGGGCGCGCAGGTTGAGGGTCTCGTTGGCCGAGCCCATGGTGCGCACGAGCTCGTCGTGGATGATCTTGATGAAGGCCTGGCCCGGCGTCAGGCTCTTGGCGACCTCGGCGCCCAGCGCCCGCTCGCGGGTGCGGGCGATGAAGTCCTTGACCACCGGCAGGGCCACGTCCGCCTCGAGCAGGGCCATGCGCACCTGGCGCAACGTATCCCGGATGTTGTCCTCGGTGATGCGGCCGCGCCCCTTGAGGGCGTCGCCGGCGCGGGACAGGCGGTCAGTCAGGTTCTCGAACATGGGGCGGCATCGCTGCTGTGATCGGCGGGCAATTATACCCGCCGCGCCGCGCTTCGGATTTCCCCGTTTCTATCCCGGTGCGGCGCTGTGTCAGAATGCGGTTTTGACCCTGGCCATCGAGCGCCCTGATGACACCGATCATCGTCTTCCTTCTCTATCTCGCGTCCGGCCTGCAGTTGCTGCGCCGCCAGCTCGCCGGCGGACCCGCCACAGCCGCCGATGAGCGCGTCGCGCCGGCGCTGCTCACCGGCGCTGCCGGCCTGGCACTGCATTCCTTCGCCCTTGCCGGGCTGGTCGGCGAGGCGGGCGGCCCGGCGCTGTCGCTGGGCGGCGTCCTGTCGCTGGTCGCCTGGCTGCTGGCCGCCTTCTCCCTGCTCGCCGCGCTGAAGCCGCGCTTCCGCGGCCTGGCGGCCGTGGTGCTGCCGGCTGCCGGCCTGGCCGCCCTGGCTGCGCTCGTCCCCGACCCGGTCTCCGCGCGCACGGAGGCGCCCGACTGGGGCATCCACGCCCATGTAACCCTGTCCATCCTCTCCTACAGCCTGCTGAGTCTCGGCGCCGCCCTCGCCGTCCTGTTCCTGTATCGCGAACGGACGCTGCGCCAGCGTCGCCTGCAGGCCTGGACGCGGATCCTGCCGCCGCTAGAGTCGCTGGAATCGGCGCTGTTCACTGCGCTGGTGGCCGGCTTCTCCCTGCTCACGCTGGCGCTGTTCAGCGGCCTGATGTTCCTCGAGGACATCTTCGCGCAGCACCTGCTACACAAGACCGTGCTGTCGCTGGTTGCCTGGAGCGTGTTCGCGGTGCTGCTGTTCGGCCGCATCAGCCTGGGCTGGCGCGGCCGCCAGGCGGTCCACTGGGTACTCGCCGGCTACGGCTTGCTGGCGCTCTCGTATTTCGGCAGTCGCTTCGTGCTGGAGTTCATCCTCGGTCGGCACTGGGGCTAGGGGGTCCGCGCTCGCCTTGAACGATGTTCCGCTAGGCACGCTTTTTTCCCTGCTGGCGGTGCTGCTGCTGCTCTCGGCGTTCTTCTCCAGCACCGAGACCGCCCTGATGAGCATCAACCGCTACCGGCTGCGCCATCGCGCCCGGCAGGGGCACCGCGCCGCGCGCCTCGCGGAAGCCCTGCTGCAACGGCCTGATCGCCTCATCGGCCTGATCCTGCTGGGCAACAATTTCGTCAACATCTTCGCCTCCTCGCTGGTCACGGTGATCGCGCTGCGCGTGGGCGGCGAAGGCGCCATCGCGATCGGCGCCGGCATCCTCACCCTGGTGATCCTGGTGTTCTCCGAGGTGGCGCCGAAAACGGTCGCGGCCCTGTATCCCGAACGCCTGGCGCTGCCGGCGGCGCTGATCTACTACCCCCTGCTGAAGATCACCTACCCGCTGGTGTGGGCCGTCAACCTGCTGGCGAACGGCGTGTTGCGGTTGCTCGGCATCAGCACCAGCCACGTCCAGGGGCACGCCCTTTCGCACGAGGAGCTGCGCACCGTCGTCAGCGAGGCCGGCGCGCTCATCCCCAAGCGCCACCAGCGCATGCTGATCAGCGTGCTGGAGCTGCAGGACGTCACCGTCGACGACATCATGGTGCCGCGCAACGACATCGACGGGCTCGACCTGGAGGACGACTGGGACGACCTGCTGGAGCAACTGGCGGAGAGCCGCCACACGCGCATGCCGGTATTCCGCGGCGATCTCGACCAGGTCGTCGGCATCATCCACCTGCGCAGCATCCTCGGTCGCCTGGCCGACGGCGAGCTCAGCCGTGCCGACCTCGAGGCCAAGGCCCTGGAGCCGTATTTCATCCCCGAAGGCACGCCGCTGCACACCCAGCTGGTGAACTTCCAGCGCGCCAAGCGACGCCTGGCGCTGGTGGTGGACGAGTATGGGGACATCCAGGGCCTGGTGACGCTGGACGACATCCTCGAGGAGATCGTGGGCGAGTTCACCACGGATCCGGCGGACATCTACCGCGAGGTGCAGCCGGAGCCGGACGGCAGCTACATGGTCAGCGGCGGCGCCAACGTGCGCGAGCTGAACCGCATGATGGCCTGGCGCCTGCCGATGGACGGGCCGAAGACGCTGAACGGGCTGATCGTCGAGCGCCTCGAGACCATTCCCGAGGCCGGCGCTTCGCTGCAGCTGGCCGGTTACAGCCTGGAGATCGTGCAGACCGCGGACAACGCGGTGCGGGCCGTGCGGGTGCGTCCGCCGGGGAAGCCGGCCGGCTCTGACGGCTAGCGGAAGGCTGCTTCGATCGCCTGGTCGAGGCGCTTCACCGGCACGATTTCGAGGCCCTCAAGGCGCCCGCGCGGCGCATTTGCCGCCGGCACCACGGCACGCCGGAAACCGTGCTTGGCGGCCTCGCGCAGGCGCTCTTCACCGTAGGGCACGGGCCGGATCTCGCCCGCCAGGCCGACCTCGCCGAAGGAGACCAGCCCGCGCTCCAGCGGGCGGTCACGCAGGCTGCCCAGCGCCGCCAGCAGCATCGGCAGGTCGGCGGCCGTCTCCACGATGCGCACCCCGCCCACCACGTTGACGAACACGTCCTGGTCATACATGGCGATCCCGGCATGCCGGTGCGTCACGGCGAGCAGCAGCGCGAGACGGTTGGAATCCAGCCCGACCGAGACCCGCCGCGGGTGCCCGGAATGGCTCTCGTCGACCAGCGCCTGCACCTCTACCAGCAACGGGCGGCTGCCCTCGCGCGCCACCATGATGGCGCTGCCGGAGACCGCGTCGTCGTGCCCGGAAAGGAAAATCGACGACGGGTTGACGACCTCCCGCAGTCCCTGCCCGGTCATGGCGAAGACGCCGATCTCGTTGGCCGCGCCGAAGCGGTTCTTCACCGCCCGGATGATGCGGAAGCGGCTGCCGACGTCACTCTCGAAATACAGCACCGCGTCCACCATGTGCTCGAGCACGCGCGGGCCCGCGATGGCGCCGTCCTTGGTGACATGCCCGACCAGGAACACGGCCGGCCCGCCCTGTTTCGCGTAGCGCACCAGGCGCGCCGAGCTCTCGCGCAACTGGGCCACTGCCCCCGGCGCCGACTGCAGGGCGTCGGTGTGCATGGTCTGGATCGAGTCCACCACCAGCACGCGGGGCCGCACGGTGTCGGCCTGGGCCAGGATGCGCTCGATATTGGTCTCGGCCAGCAGCTTGAGGCCGCCCTCCTCCATGCCGATGCGCCGCGCCCGCATGCCCACCTGGCGCAGCGACTCCTCGCCGGTGACATACAGCGTCGGCATGGCCCCGGCCAGGCGCACCGCGGCCTGCAGGAGCAGCGTCGACTTGCCGATGCCGGGATCGCCGCCGATCAGGGTCACTGAGCCGGGCACCAGCCCGCCCCCGAGCACCCGGTCGAGCTCGCCGATGCCGGTGGGCCAGCGCGCCTCGGCCTCGGCCTCGACCTCGGACACCAGGCGCGGCGCTTCCCCGGTCCAGCCGACCGCGCGCGGCCGGGCCGCCTCCAGGCTCTCCTCGAGGGTGTTCCAGCGCCCGCAGTCAGGGCACTGGCCGACCCATTTCGGGCTGGAGCCGCCGCATTCGTTGCAGACGAACAGTGTCTTCGGCTTCGCCATGGGATCTCCGGTGCCGGCGGCAGGCCGTCAAGGTATACGCGGCGGGACGCCGGCCGCAAGCACGGCGCATTCCGGCGCATTCCGGCGCAATTAATGTGATCCTTTGCTCGGACTTGTCGCATGGGTGTATTAAGCTGTTCAATTACCGGTCGGGCGCAGGCAGACCGGCCCGACAGGCCGTGATGGCACGGCAGCGACGCGCGCGCAGACCGGGACCATTACGGATAAGAACGACTAGATGAGCCTGAACGACAAGATTCGCTATTTCGAGTTCACTCACACCGGCCAGGTGCGGGACCACAACGAGGATGCCGTGTTCGGGGACCTCGACCTCGGGCTCGTGGTGCTGGCGGACGGCATGGGGGGCTACAACGCCGGCGAAGTTGCGTCCGAGCTGGCCATCAAGACCGTGGCCGACATGGTGCGTGCCGGCGTGCAGCGCGAAACGCGCAGCGACATCGACGAATCCAGCGGGCTGATGCGCCAGAGCATCGTGCTGCGCAACGCCATCATCCGCGCCAACAAGATCATCTGGCAGACCGCCCAGACCCAGCCGCAGTGCCGCGGCATGGGCACCACCATCGCCGCCTGCCTGTTTCACGACGACCGCGCCTCGATCGCGCACGTCGGCGATTCGCGCGTCTACCGGCTGCGCAAGAACCGGTTCGAGCAGCTGACTCTCGACCATTCGCTGATGCAGGAGCTGGTGGATCGCGGCTATTTCTCCCACCAGGAAGCCATGCGCTCGGCCAACCGGAACTACGTCACCCGCGCCCTGGGCGTGGAACCCGGGGTCGAAGTGGAGATCCAGGAAGAGACGGTCAGGAAGGACGACATCTACATGCTCTGCTCCGACGGCCTCTCGGACATGGTGGAAGAGGAAGACATCCATTTAACGCTCAGCACCTTTAGTGCTAACCTCAGCACCGGCGGCGATCAGCTCGTGCAGCTGGCGAACAGCAACGGCGGCCGGGACAACATCTCCGTATGCCTGGCTCAGGTCGTCGAGTCGTTCGCGGAATCGCGCGGAATCGTCAGCCGCCTGAAGGGTTGGTTCGGCTGACGCCGTAATTTTGGTCGGAGCAGATATGGCCCGGATGATCCTCAGCCTCAACGGACAGACCCTTGCGGAGTACAACCTCAGCAAGGAGCGCTATACGGTGGGGCGCCTCGCCGACAACGACATCCGCATCGACAACCCGGCGGTGAGCGGACACCATTCGCTGGTCATCAATATCCTCAACGATTCCTTCCTCGAGGACCTGAACAGCACCAACGGGACCTACGTCAACGGCCGCCTCATCAAGAAGCATGCGCTGTCGCACGGCGACGTCATCACCGTCGGCCACCACCAGCTGAAGTTCGTCGACAGCGACATGGAAGACGACGCGGATATCGTCGAGAAGACCCTGGTGCTGTCGCCGCGTGACCTGGGAATGGACCGGTTTCCCTCGCCTCCCGCCGATGCCGAACCTGCCGACCCCGCGATCGCCACTAACGTGATCAAGGCACCGCCCGCGCGCCTGCAGATCCTTACCGGCGCTTTTGCCGGCCGCGACCTGGAATTGAAGAAGCCGATCACCACCCTCGGCCGGCCGGGCGTGCAGGTGGTCGCCGTGACGCGCCGTGGCGATAGCTACACCGTGATCGCCATGAACCTCAGCGCCAGCAAGGGATCGCCGATGGTGAACGGTGAGCCCCTCGGGCAGAGCGCCCGGCCGTTGAATGACAACGACGTGCTCGAGGTGGCCGGCATCAAGATGGGCTTTTTCGCCGGCTGAGCCGCGCAGGGCTCAACTCATCGTGACGCCGACCCGTTGCGTCACCCCGCACAGCAGCTCGTAGGGAATGGTGCCGGCCAGCCGCGCCAGCTCCTCCACCGGCAGCCCCGCGCCCCACAGTTTCACCTCGTCGCCCACGCGTACCTCGGGCACGCGCGTCACGTCCACCGCGATCATGTCCATGGAAATGCGTCCGGCCAGCGGCGCTCGCTGGCCGCGCACCAGGACCGGCGTGCCGCTGCCCAGGTGGCGGCTGTAACCGTCGCCATAGCCGATCGCCGCGATGGCCACGCGGGCATCCTCCCGCGCCTGCCACACGCCGCCGTAGCCGACCCGCTCGCCGCGCCGGACCGTGCGTAGCGCGATCACCGTGCTGAGCAGCTCCATGGCGGGTTCCAGGCCGAGGTCGGCACCGGTGTCGTCGGCAAAAGGCGATACGCCGTACAGCATGATGCCCGGACGCACCCAGTCCGCGTGGGCGTCCGGCCGCCACAGCAGCCCCGCGGAGTTGGCGATACTCCGCTCGCCCGGCAATTCGCCCACGGCCGCGTCGAAGCGCGCCAGCTGGCGCGCCGTAGTGTCCTCGTCACGCTCATCGGCGCAGGCCAGGTGGGTCATCAGGCGCACTCCCGGCAGCACGCCGGGACAGCGCTCCAGGCGCTGCAGCGCCTCGCGCGCGGCTTCCGGCGGTACGCCAAGGCGGTTCATGCCGGTATCGAGCTTGAGCCACGCCTGCAGCGGCCGCGACAGGGTCGCCGACTCGAGCATTTCCAGCTGCTCCGGCGAGTGCACCACGACCTCCAGCCCGAGCGCCGAGGCCAGCGGCAGCTGCTGCGCATCCAGCACCCCTTCCAGCAGCACCACGGGATTGTCCAGGGCCGCTTCGCGCAGCGCCGTCGCTTCCTCCATGCGCGCTACGGCGAAGGCATCGGCCTCGCGCAGGGCCCGCGCCGTGCCCACCAGGCCGTGCCCGTAGCCGTTGGCCTTGATCACGGCCATGACGCGCGCCCCCGGCGCCAGCGCACGCGCGCGGCGGAGGTTGTGGCGCAGCGCCGCCGTCGAGACCGTGGCACGCGCGGCCCGGCACGGTGGCTGCTCGCCCGGATCCCGCTCAGCCGAAGGAGGCGCTGCCGTAGGCATCGGGCAGGTAATTCTCGAACTTGGTGTACTCGCCGAGGAAGGTCAGCTGCACGTCGCCGATGGGGCCGTTGCGCTGCTTGGCGACAATGATGTCCGCGATGCCCTTGCGGGTGGAGTCCTTGTTGTAGACCTCCTCGCGGTAGATGAAGGCGATCAGGTCGGCGTCCTGCTCGATGGCGCCCGACTCGCGCAGGTCCGACATCACCGGGCGCTTGT
>CAYPTW010000049.1:0-19993 GCA_964413755.1 uncultured Thioalkalivibrio sp.
TGCTCGCCACCGGCATCGGCACCGGCTACGGCACGGTGATCGCCTTCGTCGCCCTGTTCTTCCCCGCCGGCGTGGCGCTGGGTGCGGACCCGGTGCTGATGTTCGGCGCAATCCTGTCCGGCGCCGTGTTCGGCGACAACCTCGCGCCGGTGAGCGACACCACCATCGTCAGCGCGGTCACGCAGGACTCCGATGTCGGCGGCGTGGTCGCGAGCCGCTTCAAGTACGCCATCATCGCCGCCGTGCTGGCCTTCATCGCCTACCTGGGCTTCGGCTTCGCGTCCTCCGGCGCCATGGTCGACGGCGATGCGGCGGCGCTTTTCCGGGCCCAGTCCGACGCCAGCGGCCTGTTCCACCTGCTGCCGATCGCCCTGGTGATCGGCCTCGCCGTGCGCGGCCGGCACATCATCGAGGCGATCTCCTCGGGCCTGATCGTCGCCATCGTCATCAACCTGGTGTTCGGCCTGGCGGCGGGCACCGACATGCTGGCTTTCCGTGTCGCCGCGGACAGTTGGGCGGCCACGACCTTCGGCGGCTGGCCGCTGGTCGAGGTCGTGCCGGCCGCGGCGGCCGGCGTCGGCGGCAGCCTGTACGACGGGCCGGTCGGCTTCGCCACCCTGGCGGTGCTGATCCTGCTGGTCCTCGGCGGTGCCCAGGTGATGATCCGCGGCGGCGGATTCCAGGCGCTGCAGGACTGGCTGTTGCGCAAAGTGGCGCGCACGGTGCGCTCCGCCGAGGTGACCATGGTCACGGTAACGGCCGGCATCAACGCCGCCATCACCATCAACACCGCGGCCCAGATCGCCATCGCGCCCTACATCGCCACCATCGGCAAGCGCTTCAACCTGAACGGTTACCGGCGCGCGAACATACTGGACGCCAACACCTCGGCACTGGGTTACATCTTCCCCTGGGCCGGCGGCGTGCTGGTGGGCTACACCCAGATGCAGTCCCTGGTGACGACCTACGAGTGGTTCACGCCGGAGATGGTGGTGGAACCGATCCAGGCCTGGCCCTGGGTGTTCCACGGCTGGCTGCTGGTCGCCGTGTTCCTGTTCTCCGCCTGGACCGGCTTCGGCCGTGAATACACCACTGACCGGGTGAGCAAGGGAGGGGCCGGGCTGTGATCAGGAAACTCTTCACCAACTGGCGCTTCCGCAGCACCCGGCCCGCTTTCGTCGCAGGCGAGGAAATCCGCGCCTACCTGACGGGTTTCGACCCGGCCACCGGTGCCGGCACGGTGCGCATCGGCGACACCGTGCTGCAGGTCGAAGGGGCCGCGGCCGCGCAGGTGGACCAGCTCATCGACCTGCGCGTGGAAAGCTTCGACGCGACCGCGGCCACCGGCCGGGCGGTGCTGCGAAGCTGAGCCACTGCCGGCTGCGGCAGGACGGACGCTGGTCCCTAGTCCCCGAGCCAGCGTTCCAGCCGGGCCAGCAGGCGCGGACTCGACACCAGGTCGAAATGACCCAGGCTCGTGCCGATCCAGCGGTTGTCACGCGGGAAATCCAGCCTGAAACGCTCGTCCTCGTGTTCGCCCAGCGCGCTGGCCAGCGGCACCAGGCCGTCGCCGAGCAGGCGCGCTGAAAGTGCCGCGTCGTTGTCGGCATGCAGCGCGGCGGCGGTGTAACACTCGACGCGCGCGGGCAGGGGCAGCGGCGTGCGCGGGTCCTTGCGCATCGGCGCATAACGATCACGCGCTGCCCAGTCCTGCTCCAGCAGGATACCGAAGCGCAGGTCGGTGATGCCGTGGCTGCGCACGCGACCGAGACGCGTGAAGGGCCGGCTGTAAGGACTCAGCCCCAGCAGCGTGTCGAGGCCGTTGCCGGCGCGCTCCAGCGGCGAACCGTGGTGCGGCGTGCCGAGAAAAACCAGCTTCCGCAGCCGCGCCGGCCAGGCATGACCGGCGAGCGTGCCGTAGTGGTGCGCGCTGCGTGCCACCAGCCCGCCCATGCTGTGGCCGACGACGGCGAGTTCACGCACCTCGACCGGCCACTGTTCGAGCAGGGTTTCCAGCAGCGCAGCTAGAGCGCGCCCGTTGGCTGCAATGTGCAGGCCGGTGTTGTAGTGCAACTGCAGGGTGGTGTAGCCCAGCCTGGCGCCGGCTGCCGCGACCTCGTCGCGACCGGCGCGCCCCCAGTGCCCGGGATGCATGCACAGGCCGTGCGCCTGGACCAGGATGCGGGAGCCGGCGCAGGGCACCGCCTCGCGCAGCGCGGCACGGCTGAGTTCGAGCCGCGCGCCGTCCCGGCGCAGCCCCATGCTGATCGCCAGGGGGTTGCCGGTAGCAGCGAGGTGATCGCCGAGCACGCCGTTGAGCACGCCCAGCGCCGTGTCGTGTCCTGATGGGCGTTGCTGCGCACGCCCGCCGGCCTGCTGCCACGCCGAGAGAGGCAGCAGGGTCCGCTCGATGCCGGCGCCGGCCAGGCGGATGCCGCCACCGACGCAGCGGTACACGAAGCCGGTAATGCCGCGCGTGCGCTGGTTGCTCGATCCGGGAATGATGCCTGCGAGCCCGGCGATGGTGCCGTGCATCGATTCCACCAGGTCGGTCACGCCGGTCGCTGCATCGACCAGCAGGCGGCTGGCGCCGCGCAGGTCCGACGCCAGGTCGTGGCCGGGCGCGCTCACCGGCGCGCTCGGACGGGACTCAATGCCCTTTCTTGCCGGAGCCGGCGTCGCGCTTCGAGGTTGCGCCGGAGTCCTTCTTGTAGTCGCCGATCACGCCCTTGAGCGGGCACATCGAGAAAATCGCGCACTTCTTGCAGCCTGTGGCCAGGGCGACGGGGCAGAGAGTCATGGCTTCATTCCTCGAGGGTGTATGAAGACTCAGCATAGTCCCCGGGCGCGGGCGCGTCCACGCAACGCACCAGCTCGAGGAAGTCCGTGGCGGGCGCGCGTGCGGACAGCCAGCTCAGCGCTTCCTGGCCGACCTCGCTCTTGCGATAGGCCAGCCAGTCCTCTGCGCGGGCCCACTGGAACACCTCGACCACCTTGCGGGCATCCTCGCTCAGGTATACCAGCCCGGAAATGAAGCCCGGGTGAAAGCGCATGCGCTTCTCGACGAAGTCGGCCAGCAAGTTGGCGAAATACTCGCTGTCGCCCGCCTTGCAGTCGAACACCAGCAGGACGTTGAATGCACCCTCGTGCACCGGCAGGGATTTCATGTTCGTCTAGCTCCTCGTGCAGCGGCAGCGCCCGGCTGCCTTCAGTAACCCGCGGCGTGTCCGTCCTTGCGCGACTCCGACGCTCCGACCCAGCTTCCATCGCCCTTGCGGATGGCCTGGTAGCCGCCGTAGCCGCCGTCGTTGCGTACTTCGACACGGTGACCGCGACGTTCGAGCTCGGCGACGGCCTCCGGCGGGAAGCCTTTCTCCAGCCGCACCACGCCACCGTCGGTCATGCGTTCCCCGGTCGGCTCGCTGGAGCCGTCATGCCGGATGCGCGGCGCATCGCCCGCGGCCTGCAGGTCCATGCCGAAATCGATCATGTTCACCAGCACCTGCGCGTGTCCCTGCGGCTGCATGCCGCCACCCATGACGCCGAAGCTCAGCCAGGGCTCGCCGTCCCTGGTGACGAAGGCCGGGATGATGGTGTGGAAAGGCCGCTTGCCCGGGGCGAAGGCGTTCGGGTGCTGCGGGTCGAGACTGAACATCTCGCCGCGATCCTGCAGCACGAAACCGAGCCCCGGCGGCGTCATCCCGGAACCCATGCCGCGATAGTTGCTCTGGATCAGCGAGACCATGTTGCCCTCGGCGTCCGCCACCGTGAGGTAGATGGTGTCGCCGTTCTCCAGCACCGCGGGATCGCCGTGCGGATACATGGCTGCCGCTTTCTCGGGGTCGATGAGAGCGCGGCGCGCCTCTGCGTACTCGTCGGAGATGAGCTTCGCCACGCTGGCGTCCATGAAATCCGGGTCGGCGTAGAAGCGCGCGCGGTCCTCGAAGGCCAGCTTCTTCGCCTCGACGAACAGGTGCATGTAGTCGGCACTGCCGAAGCCCATGCCCGCTACGTCGTAACCCTCGAGCACCTGCAGGATCTGCAACCCGGCGATGCCCTGGCCGTTGGGCGGCAGCTGCCAGACGTCGTAGCCCCGGTAGTTCACCGAGACCGGCTCGACCCAGTCGGAGCTGTGTGTCGCCAGGTCTTCATAGGACAGGAAACCGCCGTTGGCCTGCATGTAAGACGCGATCGTGCGGGCGATCTCGCCCTTGTAGAAGGCGTCGCGGCCGTCCGCGGCGATCTTCTCGTAGGTGTCGGCCAGGGCCGGGTTACGGAAGATCTCGCCCTTCGCCGGCGCACGCCCGCCGGGCATGAACACGTCGGCGAAGCCCGGGTACTCGCCGATGCGCTCGGCGTTGATGGCCCAGTAGTGCGCGATCACCTCGGAGACGGGGAAGCCTTCGCGCGCGTAGCGGATGGCCGGCGCCAGCACGTCCTTCATCGGCAGGCGCCCGAAGCGGCCGTGCAGCTCGAACCAGCCGTCCACGGCGCCCGGCACGCTGACCGGCAAGGGGCCGAAACGCGGAATACTCTCGTAATCGTTGTCCTTGAACCATTGCAGCGACAGCGCACGCGGCGAACGGCCGCTGGCGTTCAGGCCGTGCAGTTTCTTGCTCTTGGCATCCCAGACGATGGCGAACAGGTCGCCGCCGATGCCGCAGCCGGTCGGTTCCATCAGGCCGAGCGCCGCGTTGGCGGCGATGGCGGCATCGATGGCGTTGCCGCCCTGGCGCATGACGTCGAGGGCGATCTGCGTCGCCAGCGGCTGGCTGGTGGCCGCCATGACCGCGGGCGCCATGACCTCCGAGCGGGTGACGAATTCGGGACCGGTGACGCGATCGGCGCTCAGGGACATGCTGCTGGCGAGGCTCAGGACCAGGGCTGTGGTGATGCGGGACATTCTACGGGACATTCGTCTCTCCGGGCTGATGCTCAGAACGGGATGCGCTCGTCGTGGATGGGGAACACGACCCGCACGCTGTCGGGCTCGCGGCTGCGTTTCATCTCGTAGCCGGAGTGGTCGAAGACCTCGATCATCTTGCGATTGGACGGCAGCATCTCGGCTTCGAACTCGACGATGTTGTTGTCGCGTGCAATGCGGGTGAGGTGTTTCAGCAACTGGGTCGCCACGCCCTGCCCCTGGTAGTCGTCGCGCACCAGGAAGGCCACTTCAGCGCGGCGCGGGTCCGTCAGGGGCTGGATCTCGATGTAGCGCCCGACCGCGATGATGCCGTCTTCGTCCGGCGCCTCGGCCGCGAGAGCGGCGTGGTGCTCGAAGTCGAGCCGCGTGTAGTAATCCAGTTCCTGGTCGGACAGCGTGTTCTTGTTCTCGAAGTAACGGAAGTAGCGGGACTGCTGGCTGGAGCGCTCGAACAGGTCGCGCAGCGCCTCGCGGTCCCACTCGCGCACGGCGCGCAGGAAAAAGGGCGTGCCGTCGATCATGTAGCCGAGAGCGCGGTACTCGCGCGGGTCGGGGATGCTCATGGACTCACCTTTCGCTGTCTGCAGGGACCGGGGGCACACGGCCGGTAGGCACGCGCGGGGCCGCGCGTTCGCAATGCGCCGCCTGGTCGTCGAAAAAAATGTGCGGCCGGAAAGCCGCGAGAATCTCGGTCTTGGGCACGCCACCGAGGAAGAACGCCTCGTCGACCTCCACGCCCCAGGCAAGCAGGGTACGGATCACGCGCTCGTGCGCCGGGCCGCCGCGGGCGGTGACCAGCGCGGTGCGGATCGACGTCACGCGCTCCCGGCGCGCCGCCTGCTGCAGGTGCGACAGCTTACGCAGCAGGTTGGCGAAGGGGCCCGCCGGCAGCGGTTCCCGCGCCCGTTCCGCCTCGTGGCGCGCGAAGGCCTCGAGCCCGTTCTCCTGGAAGATGCGCTCGGACTCGTCCGAGAACAGGATCGCGTCGCCGTCGAAGGCGATGCGGATCTCCTCCGCTGTCTCCAGCGGGTCGTCCGGCTGGTTGTAGAGCAGCGCTGCCGCCGTGCCCGCGGCCAGCGCCCGCTGCACGTCGTCCTCGTATCGCGACAGGAACAGGTCGACATGGAAGGCCTGCAGGTACGGCGCCAGCGGCGCGCCGCCCGACAGGGCGGCGCGGGTGATATCCAGCCCATAGTGGCGGATGGAGTTGAAGATCCGCAGGCTGGTCTCGGTGGAGTTGCGCGACATAACCACTACCTCGGCACGGCGCGGCGCGCCGGGCGTATTGAGCGCCAGCACGCCCCGCACCAGCGGGAAGCCCGTGCCCGGCGGCAGGATATCGTCCTCGCGCGCCAGCTGCTCGGCCCGGTAGGCATCCAGGCCCATCTCGATGAACAGGGCATCCTCCTGGCGCAGGTCAAACAGCGCCCGGGAGGAGATGCCCACCACCAGGCAGTCGGCCAGATCAACGCTCACAGCTGCGCGTCGAGCCGCAGTAGTCGGGCCAGCCAGGCCTGGAAGCGCCGGCCGAAGCCGGCGTCAGGGTCGCTGCGCTCTTCCCGCACGCCGTCGCGCCAGTATAAGTCGCCTTCTTCCAGCGTCACGGTCCAGGCATGGGCACCTGTCACCTGCGTGGCGAACAGGGCCTCGAGCTCGCGGGCCAGGCCCTCGCTCTCCACCAGCACGCCCTGTTCGCAATTGAGCGTGGTCGAGCGCGGGTCGAGGTTGTAGCTGCCCACGAACAGCCCCCGGCTGTCGACCACCATCGCTTTCGTATGGAGACTGGCGCCGGAAGAGCCGACCAGGCTCAGGCGTGAGCCGCCTTCGCGCAACGGCTTCAGCTCCCACAACTCCACGCCGCCGGCCAGCAGGGCCTCGCGGTGCCGCGAGTAGCCGCCGTGCACCGCCGCCACGTCGTTCGCGGCGAGCGAATTGGTCAGTATCCGCACCTCGCTGCCGGCCTCGTCGATGCCGGTCAGCAGGGCCGTACCCTCCTCGCCCGGAACGAAATAGGGCGAAATCACCGTCAGCGTTGCCTGCGCAGCCTCCATCGCAGGCAGCAGCGCAGCGATCACCGACGATCCCTCGGCACCGTCGAAGGCGTCCTCGGCCTTGCGCGGGTCATCGGCCACGAAGCGGTAGTCCGCTGTCCAGGTCATCGGCCAGTCGCCCTCGACGAGGCGTCGCACGATGGCATCGTCCCGCAAACTCGCGGCATAGCGACTTTCCCAGGCTTTCGGCTTCCACTCGGCGAGGCGGGCCCGCAAGACATCCAATTGCTCAGCCGATACATCATCCGGCGACAGCTCCGTCATCGGGTAGGCCAGCGGCGAGTTCCAGTAGGCATCGAAAGAGGCGGACGCATCCCGTACGACCGGCCCGATCATCGCAAAGTCGAGGTCGATGAAATTGCCTTCCTCGGACGCACCGAAGTATTCGTCACCGAGATTACGCCCCCCGGCAATCGCCAGCCGGTTGTCGGCGATCCAGGTCTTGTTGTGCATCCGCCGGTTGATGCGGCCGAAGCTGCCGAGCGCTTCGAAGGCCAGGGCTAAGGTACCCTCGCGCGTGGCAAAGGGATTGAACATTCGCACCTGGATGTTTGGATGAGCCGCCAGCGCCGCGAAGCCGTAATTCTTCGCGCGCGCATCCATGTCGTCGACCAGCAGCCTGACCGACACCCCCCGGTCGGCCGCCTCCAGGACCAGCCCGCCAAGGTAACTGCCGGTCAGGTCTTCGTGCCAGATGTAGGTCTGCACGTCCAGGCTGCGATCCGCGAGCTGGACCGAAGCGGCGCGCAGCGCAAAGGCCTCGGGGCCGTCGCCCAGCAACCGGAAGGCGGACTGCCCAGGGCGCGCCGTCTCCGCCGGGCCGATGAACCCGTCGAGGCGGGAGGTGGTCCCCGGTGGGTAGGCGTGCTGCGGGGGAAGCTCCGCGCGCGCAGGCAGCTGCGCACAGCCCGTGGCCGTCAGCAGAGCGGCAACGCAGAGAGAACGGTGGATGATCATGATCTTTACGTCTCACGGCGGCTTTGCCAGAGAGGATACCGCGGGACAGCCGGCTGATGGCGCGCTCACCCCGCAAAAAGAAAAAGCCGGGCGCGAGCCCGGCCTTTCTTCGTTCGCTCCGGCGCCGCGCGCCCCGCGCTTAGTCGCCGGCAGCCTCGGCCTTCTCAGGCTGGTCGACCAGCTGCACCAGTGCCATCGGGGCGTTGTCGCCGGGGCGGAAGCCCATCTTCAGGATGCGCAGGTAACCGCCCGGGCGCGCCTGGTAGCGCGGCCCCAGCTCGTTGAACAGCTTGCCGACCACGGCCTTGTCGCGCAGGCGGTCGAAAGCACGGCGGCGCTGCGCCACGCCGTCTTCCTTGGCCATGGTGATCAGCGGCTCGACCACGCGCCGCAGCTCCTTGGCCTTGGGCAGCGTGGTCTTGATGGTCTCGTGCAGCAAGAGCGACGAAGCCATGTTGCGGTACATGGCCCTGCGGTGGGAACTGTTGCGGCCCAGTTGGCGGCCTGCTTTGCGGTGACGCATGACTCGTTATCCTGTTGGCTGGGACGCCTCAGGCGACCCGGTCGTCGTCGTGCCTGAGACTGGCCGGCGGCCAGCCCTCGAGGCGCATGCCGAGCTGCAGGCCGTGGTTGTCCAGCACCTGCTTGATCTCGGTGAGCGACTTCTTGCCCAGGTTCGGGGTGCGCAGCAGCTCCACCTCCGTCTTCTGGACCAGGTCGCCGATGTAGTTGATGTTCTCGGCCTTCAGGCAGTTGGCCGAGCGCACGGTCAGCTCGAGCTCGTCCACCGGCTTCAGCAGGATCGGGTCGATCGCCTTGTCGCCCGGCTCCGGGCCGAGGCCCTCGCCCTGCAGGTCGACGAACACCGCCAGCTGGTCCTTGAGGATGGCGCCGGCGCGGCGGATCGCCTCTTCCGAGTCGATGGTGCCGTTGGTCTCGATATCGATGATCAGCTTGTCCAGGTCGGTGCGCTGCTCCACGCGGGCGGCGTCGACCGTGTAGGAGACGCGGCGCACCGGGCTGTAGGACGCGTCGAGCTGCAGCCGGCCGATGGGCCCGCTGTCATCGTCCAGCTGGGTCACCGGCTGGTAGCCGCGACCGCGGCGCACCTTGAGGCGCATGGACAGCTGGCCGGCCTTGGTCAACGTGGCGATGACCAGGTCGGGGTTGATGATCTCGACGTCGTGTCCGGTCTCGATGTCGGCCGCCGTCACCACGCCCGGGCCCTTCTTGGCCAGGGTCAGCTCGATCTCGTCGCGCTGGTGCATCTTCACGGCCAGCTGCTTGAGGTTCAGCAGGACATCGACAACGTCCTCCTGCACGCCCTCGATGCTGGTGTACTCGTGCAGCACGCCGTCGATCTCGACCTCGACCACGGCGCAACCCGGCATGGAAGACAGCAGGATGCGACGCAGGGCATTGCCCAGCGTGTGTCCGAAGCCGCGCTCGAGCGGCTCAATGGTGACCCGGGCGGTGGTCCGGCCTTGCGGCTGGACCTTGACGACGCGGGGACGCAGAAATTCGTTGACCGATGCCTGCATGGGCTTCGTGCCTCGCAATTACTTGGAATAGAGCTCGACGACCAGGTTTTCGTTGATGTCGGGCAGGATGTCGTCGCGATCGGGCAGCTGCTTCAGCACGCCGCTCATCTTGGTCTGATCCACTTCGACCCACTCCGGGAAGCCTGCCTCCCCGGCCAGCTGCAGGGCGTTCTGCACCCGCTGCTGCTTCTTGGCCTTTTCCCGGACCGCGATCTCGTCGCCCGGATTGACCTGGTAGGAGGGAATGTTCACGACCTGGCCGTTGACCGTGACGCCCTTGTGACCCACCAGCTGGCGCGCCTCGGCACGAGTGGATGCGAAGCCCATGCGGTAGGCAACGTTGTCCAGCCGGCCCTCGAGCAGCTTCAGCAGGTTCTCACCGGTGGAGCCCTTCTGCTGCGCAGCGCGCTTGTAGTAGTTACGGAACTGCCGCTCCAGCACGCCGTACATGCGGCGCAGCTTCTGCTTCTCGCGCAGCTGCAGGCCGTAGTCGGAAACGCGCGGCCGACGCTGCGGCGCGCCGCCGGGCGGCACCTCGAGTTTGCACTTGGACTCGAGCGGACGGACGCTGCTCTTGAGGAACAGGTCCGTGCCCTCCCGGCGGGAGAGCTTGCACTTCGGTCCGAGATATCTAGCCATAATTCGAGCCTCTGGAGGTCAGACGCGGCGCTTCTTGGGCGGCCGGCAGCCATTGTGGGGGATCGGGGTCACGTCCTCGATGTTCGTGACGCGGAATCCCACGGCATTGAGGGAGCGGACGGCCGACTCGCGGCCGGGGCCCGGGCCCTTGACCCGGACCTCCACGTTCTTGACGCCGTACTCGGCCGCGGCGTTGCCGGCCTTCTCGGCCGCCACCTGGGCGGCAAAGGGCGTGCTCTTGCGCGAACCACGGAAGCCGCAGCCGCCGGAGGTCGCCCACGACAGGGTGTTCCCCTGGCGGTCGGTGATGGTGATGATGGTGTTGTTGAAGGAGGCATGGATATGCGCAATGGCATCCACCACCTGCTTCTTGACCTTCTTCTTCACCCTGGGGGCTTGCTTAGCCATTCCTTACTTCCTCACCGGACGGCGCGGACCTTTCCGCGTGCGCGCATTGGTGCGCGTGCGCTGGCCGCGCAGCGGCAGCCCGCGGCGATGACGGATGCCGCGGTAACAACCGAGGTCCATCAGGCGCTTGATGTTCATGGAGGTTTCGCGCCGCAGGTCGCCTTCGACGACCATGCGCGCCACCTCGGCACGCAGTTGCTCCACCTCGGGTTCCGTCAGGTCCTTCACCTTGGTGTCGGGCGGAACGCCGGCAGCTTCGCAAATCTGCTTCGCGCGCGTGTTGCCGACCCCATAAATGTGGGTCAGCGCAATCACAGTGTGCTTGTTGGCTGGGATATTTATCCCGGCAATACGGGCCATTAACGCCGTCTCCTATCGCTCACGCGAAGCCGAACATTGTGCCTGATTCGGCAGTCGCCTTCAATGTCTTTCAGCCTTGCCGCTGCTTATGGCGCGGATCCGAGCAAATCACCCGGATAACCCCGCCGCGGCGGATGATCTTGCAGTTCCTGCAGATCTTCTTGACCGATGCACGCACTTTCATCTTTCTCTCCTGGTTCCGTACCGCTCAGCGAACCTGACCGGCACGGCCGTAGCCCTTGAGGTTGGCCTTCTTCAGCAAGCCGTCGTACTGGTGACTCATCATGTGCGCCTGCAGCTGGGACATGAAGTCCATGCTGACGACCACGATGATGAGCAGGGACGTACCGCCGAAGTAGAACGGCACGTTCCAGTACATGATCATGAATTCCGGCAGCAGGCAGATCGCCGTGATGTACATGGCGCCCCAGAAGGTCAGGCGCGTCAGCACGCTGTCGATGTACTCCGCGGTCTGCTGCCCGGGGCGGATGCCCGGGATGAACGCGCCGGACCGCTTCAGGTTGTCCGCGGTCTCGCGCGAGTTGAACACCAGCGCAGTATAGAAAAAGCAGAAGAAGATGATCAGGCCGGCATAGATCAGCGTGTACACCGGCTGGCCCGGTGCCAGGCTGGAGGCCATGATCTGCAGCCACCCCATGCTGTCCGCGGTGCCGAACCACTGCGCCACGGTCGCCGGGAACAGGATCAGGCTGCTGGCGAAGATCGGCGGGATCACGCCGGCCATGTTCAGCTTGAACGGCAGGTGCGTCGTCTGGCCCTGGTACATGCGCCGGCCCTGCTGGCGCTTGGCGTAGTTCACCGCAATGCGGCGCTGGCCGCGCTCGACGAAGGCGACGAAGGCCGTCACCGCCAGGATCAGGAAGAACAGGATCAGCGCCAGCGCGGCCGGCATCTCGCCGTTGCGCACCAGCTCGAGGGTGCCGCCCAGCGCCGAGGGCAGGCCGGCCACGATGCCGGCGAGGATGATCATGGAGATGCCGTTGCCGATACCGCGCTCGGTGACCTGCTCGCCCAGCCACATGAGGAACATGGTGCCGGTCACCATGGTGACGCAGGCGATGAACACGAACTGCGGGCCGGGGGCGATGACCACGCCCTGGTTCTGGAATGCCACGGCCGCGCCGATCGACTGGAACGTCGCCAGCCCGAGCGTGCCGTAACGGGTGTACTGGGTGATCTTGCGCCGCCCGGACTCGCCTTCTTTCTTCATGGCGGCGAGCGACGGCACCACGACGGCCATCATCTGCATGATGATGGAGGCGGAGATGTAAGGCATGATGCCGAGCGCGAAGATCGACAGGCGCTCCAGCGCGCCGCCCGAGAACATGTTGAACACGCTCAGGATGGTGCCCTGCTGCTCCTGGAAGAAGCGGGCCAGCGCCACGGGGTCGATACCCGGCACCGGGATGAAGGTCCCGATGCGGTAAACGATCAGGGCGCCCAGCAGGAAAAAGATCCGCTTGCGCAGGTCGCCCAGGCGGGCAGCCTGGCCGAGGGCCGCAGCCGGGTTCATGCTGGAGGGGGTCTTGGCCACTCTATTCCTCGATCTTGCCGCCGGCCGCTTCGATGGCCGCGCGTGCGCCGGCCGTCACGGCCAGGCCCTTGACGGTCACGGCCTTGTCGATCTTGCCGGAAGCGATGATCTTCACGCGCTTCACGTCGTGGCCGACCAGGCCGGCAGCCTTGAGCGCCAGCAGGTCCACTTCGCCGTCCAGCTTGGCCAGCTCGCCCAGGCGCAACTCGCCGGCGTAGCGGCTCTTGCGCGAGCTGAAGCCGACCTTCGGCAGGCGGCGCTGCAGCGGCATCTGGCCGCCCTCGAAGCCGACCTTGTGGTAGCCGCCGGAACGGGCGTGCTGGCCCTTGACGCCGCGGCCGCTGGTCTTGCCCTGGCCGGCCGCGTGACCGCGCCCGAGGCGCTTCGGCTCCTTGCGGCTGCCCTCGGCGGGCTTGATTTCATTGAGACGCATCTCAGACTTCCTCTACCTGCAACAGGTACGAGACCTTGTTGATCATGCCCCGGTTCTCGGGGGTGTCCGCCACGACCACACTGTGATGCATGCGCCGCAGACCCAGGCCGGAGACGCAAGCCTTGTGCTTGGCGCTGCGGCCGTTGATGCTCTTCACCAGCTTCACGCGGACCTGGCGGGCGTTTGCGTTGTTCTCAGCCATGGTATTAACCCAGGATCTCTTCTACGGTCTTGCCGCGCTTCGCCGCGATCTGCTCCGGCGAGCGGATGCCCGACAGGCCGTTGATCGTGGCCTGCACCACGTTGATCGGATTGCGCGAGCCATAACTCTTGGCCAGCACGTTGCGCACGCCGGCGCACTCGAACACCGCGCGCATCGCGCCGCCGGCAATCACGCCCGTACCGTCTGAGGCCGGCTGCATGTACACCTTGGTCGCACCGTGGTGGCCCTCGGTGGCGTACTGCAGCGTGTCGTCCCTGAGCTGGATGCGGCGCATGTTCTTGCGCGCGCTCTGCATCGCCTTCTGGATGGCGACCGGGACCTCACGGGCCTTGCCGTAGCCGTAGCCGACCCGGCCGGAGCCATCGCCCACCACCGTGAGGGCGGTGAAACCGAACTGGCGTCCGCCTTTCACGACCTTGGCTACGCGGTTGACGGTGACGAGCTTTTCAATCAGGTCGTCGCCGGCGCTATTTCTATCTGGTGCTGCCATTGTTCAACTGTCCCCGGGCGTATGCCTAGAACTCGAGACCGTTTTCACGGGCCGCATCAGCCAGGGCCTTGACCCTGCCGTGATAGCGGAACCCGGAGCGGTCGAATGCCACCTTGCTCACGCCGGCCGCCTTGGCGGCCTCGGCGATCGCACGGCCCACGGCCTGGGCGGCTGCGATGTTGCCGGTCTTCTCGATGCCTTCGCGCACCGCCGGCTGCAACGTCGACGCCGTCGCGAGCACCTTGCCGCCGTCGGGCGACAGGACCTGCGCGTAAATGTGGCGCGGCGTGCGGTGGATGCTGAGACGGTTGTATCCCAGCTCCCGGATCTTGGACCGGGCGCGGCGCGCGCGCCGGATGCGTGCAACTTTCTTTTCCATGCCTCGCCCTGCCTTACTTCTTCTTCGCTTCCTTCAGGACCACACGCTCATCCGAGTAGCGCACACCCTTGCCCTTGTAGGGCTCGGGCGGGCGATAGCCGCGGATGTCGGCGGCCACCTGACCGACCTTCTGCCGGTCAATACCCTTCACCAGGACTTCCGTCTGGCTGGGCGTCTCGATGGTGATGCCCTCCGGGACCTCGTAGGCCACCGGGTGCGAGAAACCGAGGGTCAGGTTCAGCACCTTGCCCTGGGCCTGCGCGCGATAACCCACGCCGACCAGTTCGAGCTTCTTCTGGAAGCCCTCGGAGACGCCCTTCGCCATGTTGGCGAGCAGCGCGCGGACGGTGCCCGCCATGGCGCCCTTCGGCTTCTCGGTGCCGGGGGTGCGCACATGAATCTCGGCGCCCTCCTGCACCACCTCGACCGAGGGATCCACCTCGAGGGACAGCTCTCCCTTCGGCCCCTTGAGCACGGCGAGCCGGCCGTCGAGCTTGAACTCGACACCCTTGGGCAGCTGCACCGGTACCTTGGCGACTCTGGACATCGTTCTTTCTCGCTTTCCTTGGTCGGGCCCGGTCAGGACACGACGCAGATAATTTCACCGCCGCGACCCTTGGCACGCGCCTGGCGGTCGCTCATCAATCCTTCGGAGGTCGACACGATGGCCACCCCCAGGCCGCCGAACACCGTCGGCAGCTCGTCCTTGCCCTTGTACACGCGGCGGCCGGGTCGGCTCACACGCTGCACATCGTCGATCACGGGCCGGCCGTCGTGGTAACGCAGCGCCACGACCAGGTCCTGCTTGCCGGGACCGGCCTCCTCGACGCTGAAGCCGTCGATGTAGCCTTCGTCCTCGAGCACCTTCAGGATGGCCTGCTTCACGCCGGAGGAAGGCATGCGCACCTGCGCCTTGCCCGCCTTCTGGCCGTTGCGAATACGCGTCAGGAGGTCCGCGATGGGATCAGTCATGCTCATTTCAGAATCCTTGCCCTGTCTCTCGCCTGCTTACCAGCTGGCCTTGCGCAGGCCCGGGATCTGGCCGCTCATCGTGCTCTCGCGCAGCTTGTTGCGCCCGAGGCCGAACTTGCGGTAATAGCCCCGCGACCTTCCCGTGATCGAGCACCGGTTACGCATCCGCGACGGGCTGGCGTCGCGCGGCAGCGCGGCGAGCTTGGCTACCGCCTCGAGGCGCTCCTCGTCGCTGGAGTTCGCGTCGACGATGATCGCCTTGAGCTTGGCGCGCTTGGCGGCGTACTTCGCCACCAGCTTCGCACGGCGAACCTCGCGCTCGAGCATGGATTTCTTGGCCATAGGCTTGCGGTCCTCTACTTCCTGAAGGGGAATTCAAACGCTTCGAGCAAAGCCTTGCCCGCAACGTCGTCCTTCGCCGTCGTCGTAATCGTGATGTCCATGCCCCGGATGGCGTCGACCTGGTCGTAGTCGACCTCCGGGAAGATAATCTGCTCCTTCACGCCGAGGCTGTAATTGCCACGGCCGTCGAAGGACTTCACCGACAGGCCGCGGAAATCGCGCACGCGCGGGATGGCGACGTTGATCAGCCGGTCCAGGAACTCGTACATGCGTTCCCGGCGCAGCGTGACCTTGCAGCCGATGGGCATGCCGTCGCGCAGCTTGAAGGCGGCGACGGACTTGCGCGCCTTGGTGATCACGGCCTTCTGGCCGGTGATCGCCTCCATGTCCTTGACGGCGTTGTCGACGATCTTCTTGTCGGCAACGGCCTCGCCCACGCCCATGTTCAGCGTGATCTTGGTGATCCGCGGAACTTCCATGGGGTTCTTCAGACCCAGACGCTCCATGAGCGCGGGCGTGAGTTTCTGTTCGTAGTGTTCTTTCAGCCTGGCCATGTTTCACCCGGACGCCGTCAGACGTCCACGACCTCGTTGTTCGACTTGAAGTAACGCACTTTCTTGCCGTCCTGGAGCGCGCGGATCCCGACCCGGTCGCCCTTCTTGGCAACGGGGTTCCACAGCATCACGTTCGACGCGTGCAGGGGCATCTCTTTCTCGATGATGCCGCCGGCCACGCCGCGCTGCGGATTGGGGCGCTGGTGCTTCTTGACGACGTTGATGTTCTCCACGAGCACGCGCTCGTCGTCGAATACCCGCAGCACCGTCCCGCGCCGACCCTTGTCGCGCCCCGCGATGACGATGACTTCGTCGCCTTTCCTGATCCTGTTCATTCCTGGCTCCCCGGCGCCCTAGATAACTTCAGGCGCGAGCGAGATGATCTTCATGAAATTCCCGGTACGCAGCTCGCGCGTAACGGGCCCGAAAATACGTGTGCCGATGGGCTCCAGCTTGTTGTTCAGGAGCACGGCGGCATTGCCGTCGAAGCGGATCAGCGAACCGTCCGGACGGCGCACGCCCTTGCGTGTGCGCACCACAACGGCGTTGTAGACCTCGCCCTTCTTCACCTTGCCGCGCGGGATGGCGTCCTTGACGCTCACCTTGATGACGTCGCCGACACCGGCGTAGCGGCGCTTCGAACCGCCGAGCACCTTGATGCACTGGACGCGCCGCGCCCCGCTGTTGTCGGCCACCGTCAGTACGGTCTGCATCTGGATCATGACTGCACTCTCTTAAGTCGTCCCGCTTCCGTTCAGCGCTCAGGAGCCCGCTCGAGGATCTCGACCACCCGCCAGGCCTTACGCTTGGACTGGGGCCGGGTCTCGGCAATGCTCACCGTGTCGCCGATGCGGCACTCGTTGTTTTCATCGTGGGCCAGCAGCTTGGTGGTGCGGCGGATGTACTTGCCGTACACCGGGTGCTTCACCCGGCGCTCCACCGTCACCGCGGCCGTCTTGTCCATGCGGTCGCTTACCACGCGGCCCGTCAGGGTCCGCGCCGTCGCCTCGGCCGCCTTCTCGATGGTCTCGCTCATCACGCCTTATCCTTTACTTCGGTCCGCGCCTTCTCGCCGAGCACCGTCTTCACACGCGCGATGTCCTTGCGCACCTTGCCGAACTGGTCCGGGCGGGCCATCTGGCCCGTGGCCCGCTGCATGCGCAGGTTGAACTGCTCGCGGCGGAGCTTGATGAGCTCCTCGTTGAGTTCGATCGTGGTCTTGCCACGCAGATCCTTCGCTTCCATCACATCACCTGCCTGGAGACGAACGCCGTGCCGAAGGGCAGCTTGGAGGCCGCCAGCCGGAACGCCTCGCGCGCGATCTCTTCCGACACGCCTTCCATTTCGTAGAGCACCTTGCCGGGCTTGATCTCGGCCACCCAGTACTCGACGTTGCCCTTGCCCTTGCCCATGCGGACCTCGATCGGCTTGGCCGTGATCGGCTTGTCCGGGAACACGCGGATCCAGATCTTGCCGCCGCGCTTGACGTGGCGGGTCATGGCACGACGGGCAGCCTCGATCTGGCGCGCCGTAAGCCGGCCGCGCGTGGTCGCCTTCAGGCCGAACTCGCCGAAGGACACGTCCGCGCCGCGCTGTGCCAGTCCACGGTTCTTACCCTTGAACTGCTTGCGGTACTTGGTGCGCTTTGGTTGCAGCATCCTCGTAACTCCTAGCTGGCTGCGGCTTCGGCCGGCGCAGCCGCGGTCTTCTCGATGACCTCGCCCTTGAAGATCCACACCTTGACGCCGATGACGCCATAGGTGGTCCTCGCCTCGGCGAAGCCGTAATCAATGTCGGCCCGGAAGGTGTGCAGGGGCACGCGGCCCTCGCGGTACCACTCCGAGCGCGCGATCTCGGCGCCGTTCAGCCGGCCGCCGACCTTGATCTTCACGCCCTGCGCGCCCAGGCGCATGGTGTTGGTCACGGCACGCTTCATGGCGCGACGGAACATCACGCGACGCTCCAGCTGCTGGGCAATGCCCTCGGCGACCAGCTGCGCGTCGAGCTCCGGCTTGCGGATCTCGGCGATGTTGATGCGCACGTCGCCCATCGGCAGCCCGAGCATCTGCGCCACTTCCGTGCGCAGCTTCTCGATGTCCTCGCCCTTCTTGCCGATCACGATCCCCGGCCGCGCCGTGTGGATGGTGATGTGGGCCTTACGGGCCGGGCGCTCGATCTGGATCCGGCTCACCGACGCCTGTGCCAGCCGCTTGCGCAGCAGCGTGCGGATCTGGAAATCGCTCTGCACGTAGTCGGGGAAGTTTTTCGTGTCGGCGAACCAACGGGAGTCCCACTCCCGCGTGATGCCGAGTCGAATGCCTACCGGATGTACTTTCTGACCCATGGATACTTTCCCGTCTACTCGTCCGCCACCTGGATGGTGATGTGGCTGTTGCGCTTGATGATGCGGTTGCCGCGGCCCTTGGCCCGCGCCCGGAAGCGCTTGAAGGTCGGCGCCTCGTCAACCATGATCGTCGACACCTTCAGCTCATCGATGTCCGCACCGTGGTTGTGCTCGGCATTGGCAATGGCCGACTCCAGCACCTTCTTCACGATGCGCGCCGCTTTCTTCGGCGTGTACTCGAGGGTCTGCAGCGCGGCGCCGACGGGCTTGCCACGGACCATGTCCGCGACCAGCCGGCACTTCTGCGGCGAGATCCTGGCGTAGCGAAGCCTGGCTGCTACCTGCATCTCAATGACTCCTACTTGGCCTTGCGGTCGCCGCTGTGGCTCTTGAAGGTGCGGGTCTGGGCGAACTCGCCCAGCTTGTGCCCGACCATGTTTTCCGAGATGAGCACGGGTACGTGCTGACGACCGTTATGCACGGCAATCGTCAGTCCCACCATGTTGGGGACGACCATCGAGCGACGCGACCAGGTCTTGATCGGGCGACGATCATTCCTGTCCTGCGCGTCGCGCGCCTTCTTCAGCAGCGCGGCGTCTATGAAAGGGCCCTTCTTGACCGAACGTGGCACGGCTATTACCTCTCCGTTCCCTTACTTGCGGCCCCGACGACGAACGATCATCGCGTCGGTGCGCTTGTTCTTGCGGGTCTTGTAACCCTTGGTCGGCACGCCCCACGGGGTGGTGGGGTGCTTGCCGAAGTTGCGGCCCTCGCCACCACCATGCGGGTGGTCGACGGGGTTCATGACGGTGCCGCGCACGGTCGGGCGGATGCCCCGCCAGCGCGTCGCGCCCGCCTTGCCGAGCTTGCGCAGCGAGTGCTCGCCGTTGCCGACCTCGCCCACGGTGGCGCGACAGTCGACGTGCACCTTGCGCGTCTCGCCCGAGCGCAGGCGCAGCGTGGCGTAGATACCCTCGCGCGCGGCGATCATCACCGAGGCGCCGGCGCTGCGCGCCAGCTGTGCGCCCTTGCCCGGCTTCATCTCGACGCAGTGCACCGTCGAACCGACCGGGATATTGCGCAGCGGCAGCGCGCTGCCGGCCTTGATCGGCGCATCGGTGCCGGACATCACGGCGTCGCCGTCCTGCAGGCCCTTGGGCGCAATGATGTAACGGCGCTCGCCGTCGGCGTACAGCAGCAGGGCCAGGTGCGCGCTGCGGTTCGGATCGTACTCGAGACGCTCGACCCGGGCGGGAATCCCGTCCTTGTCGCGCTTGAAGTCCACGATCCGGTAGCGCTGCTTGTGACCGCCGCCCTGGTGACGCACGGTAATGCGGCCGGCGTTGTTGCGGGCGCCGCTGCGGTTCTTCTTCGCCAGCAGCGGACCGTAGGGCTCGCCCTTGTGGAGGCCCGGGGTCTTCACCTGCACGACGAAGCGGCGGCCTGCCGACGTCGGTTTTGTCTTATGTACTGCCATGAGTCTCAGTCCTGTCCTTGCGCGGCCGGGCTATTCGCCGCCCAGGAAATCGATGGTCTGGCCTGCAGCCAGGCTGACGTAGGCCTTCTTCCAGTCCGAGCGGCGCCCGGTCATGGCGCCGAAGCGCTTGGTCTTGCCCTTGACCACGGCGATCTGCACGGCCTCGACCTTGACCTCGAACATCAGCTCGACGGCCTTGCCGATCTCTGCCTTGGTGGCGTCGCGGCGCACCTTGAAAACCACCTGGTTGCCCTGCTCGTTCGCCAGGGTCGCCTTCTCGGAAACGTGCGGCTCGAGCAGCACGGTCATCAGTCGTTCCTGGCTCATCCCAGCTTCTCCTCGAC
>CAYPTW010000050.1:0-19866 GCA_964413755.1 uncultured Thioalkalivibrio sp.
CGTCACAGGCTCACCGAGCGAGATAAAGATTTCCCGAGCGAGGGGAGCCTGTGACGGCGCGGCACTAAGCCCGTGCTCCTGCCAACGCAGCGCCGGCAGCTAGTCGCCGGAGAGCACGACCTCGGGCTCGCTGACCTGGTAGCCCTGGATGTACTCCACGCCCAGCTGCCACAACACGGCCATGGTGTTGGCATCCTCGACGCGCTCGGCGATGGTCTTGATGTTGCGTTCGCGCGCCTGCGTGACGATGGCGCGGACGCGCTCCTGCAGGGGCTCGTCGCCGGACAGGCCCTGCATCAGGGAGCCGTCGATCTTCAGGTAGTCCATTGCCAGGTGGCCGAGCAGCACGCTGGAGGTCGGTCCGGCGGTGAAGGCCTCGAGGGAGAACCCGAAGCCGATCTTCTTCAGCCGGTTGGCCATGTCCATGGTCTGCCGGAGATGGCTGGAGGCGACCTCCTCGGTGACCTGGAACACGATCACGTTCTCGGGCAGCTTGGCGTTCTTGCGGCAGGTCTCGAGCCATGCCGGCAACATCCCGTCCAGCATGGTGTCGCGCGACAGCCGCACCAGCGCGGTGGCGCCCGGGTGTTTAAGGCAGAAGGCGATGGCTGCACCGATCACCCAGCGATCGATGTTCTTGATCATCTTGTTGCGTTCCGCCGCGCGCACGAACTGCGACGGCATCACCTCGTCGCCCTGCTCGTCGATCATGCGCACGAACAGGTCGTGCAGGTCCCGCTCCTCTCCGGTGAGGCTGGCAATGGGCTGGTCGGCGAGACGGAAGCGGTTCTCGATCAGGGCACGCTTGATGCGCGCGATCCAGAGCCGGTCCTGCTCTTCGATGCGCGTCGAGTCCTCGGTGCGCTGGCTCATGCCGACCTGGCCTCCGGCATGCTCGGTGGCGCGCACCATGGCCTCGCCGGCTTCGGCATACAGCTCGTCAGGATCGATGCCGCGGCTGTCGGCGATGGCGATCCCTGCGCTGACGGACAGCGACACCGACTTGCCTCCCGCCTCGAACAGGGTGCGCGCCACGCGCGCGATCACGCTGCCGGCCCACGCCTTGAGATCGCGCCGCGTGCCGCGTCCGGCGAGGACGGCGAACTCGCTGGTCGCCAGCCTCCCGTACAGGTCGCGCGCCTGCACGGTGTCGCGCAGCACGTCCGCGAGGCCTGCGAGCACGGACTCAAGCTGGCTCGCGCCCACTTGGCGCTGCAAGCCGGGGAAGTCGTCGATGCTGAACAGCACCAGTGCCTGCACGCCGGCCGGCGGTTCCTCGGCGAGCCGCTGCCTGACCTGCTCCAGCAGGTAGCGGCGCCCGAAGAGGCCGGTGGCCTGGTCGACCCGCAGTGCCGCCTGCAGGCGTTCGGCGAGGGTCTCGTCGTCCTCCTGGCCGCGTGCCGGCACCCGCACGCGCACGCAGTCCTCGTCGTCGAAGCGCGCCGGCTCGAGTTCCAGGATCAGCGACACCGGCTGGTCCTGCAGGTTGATGCCGACAGCCTTGAGTCCCTGTGGCGGCCAGCGCCCCTGGGCACAGGCGACCAGCGCGCCCTTGATCGCCGGCTGGTGTTCCGTAGAAAACAGGTCCATGAAGGTCAGGCCGGGCATGGCCTGCTCGTCGTCGAAGCCGAACAGCTCGGCCCAGGCGTGGTTGGCATCCAGCACGATCCCCTCGCCGACATGGGCGATGGCGTCGCCGGTGCCGGCCACGACCTGCTGCAACTGTTCGCGATAGCTCGAGGCGCTGCGCATGGCGCCCTTGAAGGCCCGGTTGAGCCGCCCGGTCTTGAGGGCTCGCGCCAGCACCGCGGCAAGGCGGTCGGTGCGGCGCAGCGTGGTGGCATCCATGGCGCCGGCGGCGATGTCATCAGCGATGGCATCCTCGTCGAGCTGCTCGCGACAGCTGACCAGCGGCAGGTCGGCACCGGCCGTCTCCAGCACGCCGGCCGCGGTCGCCAGCAGGTCCTCGTTCTCGTCCGCGAACACCACCACCAGTTCCCATTCCCGCTCGTCCAGCCGCGCCGGCAGGTCGCCGGCGTCGTCGATGCGCAGGACATGCGCCGCGCGCCCGCTGTTACGCAGCACGCGGTTGATCGCCTCGGCGTTGTCTTCATGCCGGCTGAGCACGATGACGGGGACGGCTGTGGTTTCGCTCAAGCGGGGGCCCTCAGATGATGGCGCGACATTCTAGCACCGCTGCGCTTGGCGGCGCCCCGCCTGCAGCGGCAGCTTCGCCGGCGCGCCCGCGACCTCGCGCACCAGCCGCGGCACGAGGTAGCCGGGGAGCCGGGCGCTCACCTCGCCATGTAGCTCCAGCGCACGGGCCGCGTCGACGGCAAAGTGCGCCGTGCCGCGCGCGGGGTCCGGCAGGTGCAGGTAGTACGGCAGCACCCCGGCATCGAACAAGGCCGTCGAGAGCGCGGCCAGGGTCGCGGCATCGTCGTTGACCTGGCGCAGCAGCACGGACTGGTTGAGCAGGGTCGCGCCGGCGGCCCGCAGGTCCTGCAAGGCCGCGCGCACCTCCGCGTCCAGCTCGCGCGCGTGATTCACATGCAGCACGATGACCAGCTGCCAGGGGAGGCCGCCCAGCCAACGGAGCAGCTTCGGGTCCACGCGCGCCGGCAACACCACCGGCGTGCGCGTGTGGATGCGCAGCCGCCGCAGGCCCGCGACGCCCGCGAGCGCGGTGCTGATGCGCGCCAGGCGTGCCGTCGGCAGGGCCAGCGGATCGCCCCCGGAAAGAATCACTTCTTCCAGCCCGGTCATGGCCGACAGCCCGGCGATGGCGGCGTCCAGGCGCGCCGGCGTCAAAGCCCCCGCCTCGTAAGGGAACTCGCGCCGGAAGCAGTAACGGCAGTTCACGGCACAGCCGCCGGTGGTCATGAGCAAGGCCCGGCCCTGGTACTTGGCCAGTACGCCGGGCACCTGCATGGCGGGCAGGTCGCCGACCGGGTCGGCGCCGTAGCCCGGCACCGCGACGGTCTCGGCATGCAGCGGCAGCACCTGCAGCAGCAGCGGGTCTTGCGCATCCCCGCGGCGCATGCGGCTGACGAAGCTGCGCGGCACCTTGAGGCCGAACAGCGCCGCGGCCTGCCGCGCCGCCGGCAGCAGGGCGGGGTCGAGGTCCAGCTCCCGCAGGAGTTCGGCGGGATCGGTGATCGCTTCCGCCAGCTCGCGTCGCCACGGCTCCAAGTGACGCGCCGCCGTCCCGGGCGTTATCATTGCCTGCTTATGCAATCCACCCTCCACTTACGGCCCAGCCGCGGGTAATTTCATGGCGACCTATAGTACCAACGAGTTCCGTTCCGGCCTGAAGCTGCTGCTCGACGGCGACCCCTGCGTGATCCTGGAGAACGAGTTCGTCAAGCCCGGCAAGGGCCAGGCGTTCAACCGGGTGAAGCTCCGCAACCTCAAGACCGGCCGCGTCAACGAGAAGACCTTCAAGTCCGGCGACAGCGTCGAGGGCGCCGATGTCGTCGACACCGACATGCAGTACCTCTATTACGACGGTGAGTTCTGGCATTTCATGGTGCCGGACACCTACGAGCAGCATGCCGCCGACGCCAAGGTCGTGGCCGACGCCAAGGACTGGCTCAAGGAGCAGGACCTCTGCCAGGTCACGCTGTGGAACGGCCAGCCCTTGCTGGTCTCGCCGCCGAACTTCGTCGAGCTGAAGATCGTCGAGACGGATCCGGGCGTGCGCGGCGACACCGCGACGGGCGGCCAGAAGCCGGCCAAGCTGGAGACCGGGGCCGTGGTGCGCGTGCCGCTGTTCATCGAGGAAGGCGAGGTGATCCGCGTCGACACCCGCACCGGTGCCTACGTCTCCCGCGTCAAGTAATCCCCCGAGCTGGCAGCCGACGGCGTCGCTCGAGGCGCTGCGCCTGCGTGCCCGGTTGCTGGCGGAGTTGCGCGACTTCTTCGGCGCGCGTGGCCTGCTCGAGGTGGAAACCCCGCAGCTGTCAGCCGCGGCCGCCACGGACCTGCACCTCGCCAGCCTGAGTGCGCGGGCGCCGGACGGCGTGCCGCACGGCTGGCTGCACACTTCGCCGGAGTTCCCGATGAAGCGCCTGCTGGCGGCCGGGAGCGGTGACTGCTGGCAGCTGGCGCGCGTGTTTCGCGGCGGCGAGCACGGGCGCCGCCACAACCCGGAATTCAGCCTGCTGGAGTGGTACCGGGTGGGCTGGGATGCGGGGCGACTCATGGACGAGGTCGACGACTTCGTGCGCGCCCTGGCGTCCGGGCGGCTGCCCCTCGCGGGTTCGCTGCGCTTGAGCTATCGCGAGGCGTTCCGCCGTCATGCCGGCCTCGACCCGTTCGACGTCTCCGCGGGCGCGCTGGCTGCCGCCCTCGAGGCGCGTGAGATCGAGGTCCCGCGGGACATGTCGCAGGACAAGGAAGCCCTGCTGGATCTCGCGCTGGCGTTGCTGGTGGAGCCCGCGCTGGATCCTGCGCAACCGACCTTTATCCACGATTTTCCCGCCAGCCACGCCGCCCTGGCGCGCATCCGGCCCGGCGATCCCCCGGTCGCGGAACGCTTCGAGCTGTTCCTCGGCGGCATGGAACTGGCCAACGGCTTTTGCGAGCTGACCGACGCCGCCGAGCAACGCGCGCGCTTCGCCGCCGACCTCGACGCACGCGGGCGCCGCGGCCTGGAGACGCCGCCGCTGGACGAGCGCTTCCTTGCCGCCCTGGCGCACGGGCTGCCCGCATGCTCCGGGGTTGCGCTCGGCTTCGACCGGCTGGTCATGCTGCTGGCCGGAGTGGAAGATATCCGTGAAGTGCTCGCCTTCGGCTGGGGGCGGGCCTGAGCCGGCCGCGCGCCGGCCCCATCCCGAGGAACTGACCGATGCATGCAGCGCACGCCCCTGATTACGCCGACAAGCCGGCCTTCTACCGCGAACTGGTGGCGCAGGCCCGTGCCCTGACCGCGGACGAGCCCGACCGGGTGGCCAACGCCGCCAACGTCGCGGCACTGGTGTTCCAGGCATTGCCGCGCATCAACTGGGCCGGCTTTTATTTCCTGCAGCGCGAGGTGCTGGTCCTCGGGCCCTTCCAGGGCAAGCCCGCCTGCGTGCGCATCCCCGTCGGCAAGGGCGTGTGCGGGACCGCGGTGGCGGAGGCGCGCAGCCAGCGCGTGGCGGACGTGCACGCGTTCCCGGGCCACATCGCCTGCGACGTCGACTCGCGATCCGAGGTGGTGGTGCCGCTGCGGGATGCCGCCGGCGCCATCATCGGTGTGCTGGACATCGACAGTCCGGAGCCGGGACGCTTCGATGCCGAAGATCTTGCCGGGGTCGAGGCCCTGGCCGCGGCGGTGCGCTGGTAGCGGGGCTTCCGCTCAGGACGCGAGCGTTTCGCCGAGCCGGACCTTGCGTCCCGCACTGATGGCGGGCGCGAAGCGTGGCCCGCCCTGCGGCAGCACCACGATCACCGTGGAGCCGAAGTTGAAGCGCCCCAGTTCCTCGCCGCGCTCCAGGTGCACCGACCCCGCCCCGTCCTCCGGGTAGCGCCAGAAAGCCGCCTGGCGGTCGGGGCCGGGCGCGACTTCGCCGGCCCAGGTGGTGGCGATGGAGCCTACGTTCAGGGCGCCCACCAGGACCACGGCCATGGGGCCGAAATCCGTCTCGAACAGGCACGCCACGCGCTCGTTGCGGGCGAACAGGCGCGGCACGGCGCCCACGGTGGCGCCATTCACGCTGAACAGTGCGCCCGGCAAGTAGCGCATCTCCACCAGGCGCGCGCGCGCCGGCGCATGGATGCGGTGGTAGTCGTAGGGCGCCAGGTAGAGCGTGGCGAAGCTGCCGTCCTGCAACGCCTCGGGCGCCGCGCCGCCCAGCAGCCGCTCGAGGTCGTAACGAAAGCCCTTGGCCTGGAACAGCGTGCCATGCTCCACGTCCGTGCACTGGCTGACGCGACCGTCCACCGGGCAGGCCAGCGCCTCGGGGGCTTCCGGCATGGGCCTCGCGTCGGGCCTGAGTGCGCGCGTGAAGAAGGCGTTGAAGCTGGGATATGCCAGCGGATCCGGCTCGGCGGCCTCGCTCATGTCGACGCGGAACAGCGCCATGAAGCCACGCACCAGCGCGGTGCGCGCCCACGGCTGTTCCAGCCGGCCCAGCCACCCGACCAGGCGCGAGATGGCGTGCTGGGGCAGCAGGTACTGCAGCCAGGCGAAGAGCCGTGCGCCCATCAGTCGGCCGGCTGGCCTATGGGCGCGGTCAGGTCGATACGGTCACCATCGGCCAGCAGCAGGCTCAGCGGGATCTCGCCCTCGCCGGGAATGCCTTCCACTGCCTGCATGAGCATCAGGTGCAGGCCGCCCGGCTCGAAGCTCACGGTCTCGCCCGGCGGGATGGTCACGCTTTCCTGCTGGCGCATGCGCGCCATGCCGTCGACCATGAAGGTGCCGTGGATCTCGACCGCATTGAACAGGGGGCTCCGGGCGCCGACGACGACCGCCGGTTCGGTGCCGGTGTTGCGCAGCTTCAGGTAACCCGCGGTCATACGCGCCGCGGGCGGTACCTGGCGCACCCAGGCCTCGGAGATCACCAGCGCACCCTCAGGCACGCCGGCCACCGGCGCCGGGCTGGCCGGGGGCGCTGCCTCCTCCGGAGCGCAAGCCGCGAGCACGGCGGCCAGCACGAGAATCGTCAATCTCATGATCATTCCTCCAGCTTGATGATGCGGCGCAGGTCGGTGGCGATCCCCGCCGCCGTGTGCGGGGTCGGGAATACCGCGGCGACACGCGCCTGCGGGTCGACCAGGAACAGCGAGGCGGTGTGGTCGACGGTGTAACTGTCCTCGCCCGCCGGCGAGTAGGCGTAGGCGGCGCCGAACACGCGCGCGATCTCCGGCAGGTACTGCGGCTCCACGTGCACACCCTGGAATTCCGGGTGGAAGAAGGGCACGTACTCGGCCAGCCTCTCGGGCGTGTCGCGCCCCGGGTCGACGGAGATCATGACCACTGCGGGGCGCTGCTCCGCGGGCAGGTCTGCCAGCATGCCGCGCGTCCCGGCCAGGACCTGGAGCGTGGCCGGGCAGATGTCGGGGCAATGGGTGAAGCCGAAGAACACGACCGTCCAGCGGCCGCGCAACTGCTCCGGCCCGAACGGACGGCCGGCCTGGTCGGTGGCCGGGACGGCGGGGACCGGGCGCGGCGTGGTCAGCACGCGCGCCTGCTCCGGCAGTTCGGGCGCAGCGAGGCGCGCGGCGAACCACGCACCGGCGACCGCGGCCGCGATGGCCAGCACGACGGCGGCGGCGATGAAATTGTTCCTGGACATGGTCGGCATTATCTCACAGCACGATCGCGCAGCCTGATCTCGCAGCCCCGTCCGGGGGCCGCGCCGCAGCGGCGCTCGGTTATGATGACGGGCGCCGCCGTCGCCGGTCTGACACAGGGATCGCCCGTGAGTTCCAGCAGCAAGCCGTACAAGGGCCTGAAGACCATCGTGGATTTCGTCCGCTGGGGCGCCAGCCGCTTCGCCGCGGCCGGCCTGCATTACGGTCACGGCACGGACAACCCGGTGGACGAGGCGCTGGTGCTGGTGCGGCACGCCCTGCATCTCGGCCACGACCTGCCGCGTGAGCTCTACGCCGCGCGGCTGACCAAGGCCGAGCGCGCCGCGGTGGCCGCCCTGCTGGAGCGACGCATTGACGAGCGCGTCCCTGCTCCCTACCTGACGGGCGAGGCGTGGTTTGCCGGGCTCCCCTTCCATGTCGACGCCTCGGTGCTGATCCCGCGCTCGCCTTTCGCCGAGCTGGCGCAACAGGCGTTCCAGCCGTGGGTGCGCGAGGACGGCGTGACCCGCGTGCTGGATCTCTGTACCGGCAGCGGCTGTATCGCGGTCGCCTGCGCGCTGGCGTTTCCTGAGGCCGAGGTGGACGCGGTGGAGCTGTCTCCCGCGGCGGCCGCGCTGGCGCGTCGCAACGTGGCGCGGCACGCGCTGGACGAGCGCGTAAACGTGCTCGAAGGCGACTTGTGGGAGCCGGTTGCGGGGCGGCGTTACGAGCTGATCGTCAGCAACCCGCCCTATGTCGGTGATGCCGAAATGGCCGCCTTGCCGCCGGAATACCGCCACGAGCCGGACATGGCATTGCGGGCGCAGGATGACGGCCTGGCGATCGTGCGCCGCATCCTCGAGGACGCCGGCCGGCACCTCGCCGAGGAGGGCGTGCTGGTGGTCGAGGTCGGCAATTCCGCGGCTGCGGTGATGGCGGCCTGGCCGGAGCTGCCGTTCACCTGGCTGGAATTCGAGCGCGGCGGCAGCGGCGTGTTCCTGCTCACCGCAGAGGAGTTGGGCTGATGTCGGGCAATACTTTCGGGCGCAGCTTCACCGTCACCACCTTCGGCGAGAGCCACGGCCCCGGCCTCGGCTGCATCATCGACGGCTGCCCCCCCGGGCTGGAGCTGGATGAGGAAGACATCCAGCGCGACGTGGAGCGCCGCCGCAGCGGCAAGTCGCGCCATGTGAGCCAGCGGCGCGAGCCCGACCAGGTGCGCATCATGTCCGGCGTCTACCAGGGACTGACCACCGGGGCGCCGATCGGCCTGATCGTGGAGAACCAGGACGCGAAGCCGAAAGACTACGCCAAGATCGCCGAACTGTTCCGGCCCGGGCATGCGGACTACACCTGGGCGCGCAAGTACGGCCTGCGCGACCATCGCGGCGGCGGCCGTTCCAGCGCGCGGGAAACGGTGATGCGCGTGGCGGCGGGCGCGGTGGCGCGCAAGTACCTCGCCACGCAACTCGGCGTCGACATCCGCGGCTGGCTGGCGCAACTCGGCCCCATCCGGCTCGATCCCGTCGACCTCGATACGGTGGACGACAACCCTTTCTTCTGCCCGGACCCGGCGCGCGTGCCCGAGCTCGAGGCCTACATGGACAAGCTGCGCAAGTCGGGCGACTCCATCGGTGCGCGGGTGAGTGTCATCGCCACCGGCGTCCCGCCGGGTCTCGGCGAGCCGGTGTTCGACAAGCTCGACGCCGACATCGCCCACGCCATGATGGGCATCAACGCCGTCAAGGGCGTGGAGATCGGCGACGGCTTTGCCGTGGTGGAGCAGAAGGGCACCGAGCACCGCGACGAGATCATGCCCGACGGTTTCCTCTCCAACCACGCCGGCGGCACGCTCGGAGGCATCTCCTCCGGCCAGGCCATCCGCGTCAGCATGGCGATCAAGCCCACTTCCAGCCTGCGCCTGCCGGGCCGCACCGTGAACGTGCGCGGCGAGGCGGCCGAGGTCGTGACCACGGGCCGGCACGATCCCTGCGTCGGCATCCGTGCCACCCCGATCGCCGAGGCCATGCTGGCGCTGGTGCTGATGGATCACCTGCTCAGGGACCGCGGCCAGAACGCAGGCGTGGTGCCGGGAGCGCCGCTGATCCCGGATGCCCCGGGCTGAGCCGGGCGGCGCCCGCCCGGTAGAGTCGCCGGCCGGACTGTACCCGCGGCTGTCGGGTTTTTACCTGTGCTATTTCGGCGCCATCGGCGTGCTGGTGCCGTTCTTCTCCTTTTACCTGCAGCACGAGGGTTTCAGCGCCATCGCCATCGGCCAGCTGATGGCCATTCCCATGGCGATGCGCATCCTGGCGCCCGGCTTCTGGGGCTGGGCCGCCGACCATACCGGGCGGCGCGACCTGACGCTGCGGGCCGGCGCCCTGCTGGCCACCGGCGGCGCGGCGCTGCTGTGGGGCGCCTCCGGCTACCTGGCCGTGGCGCTCGGCCTGGCCGCCTTCGCGCTGCCCTGGAGCGGCCTGCTGCCCCAGTTCGAGGCCACCACGCTCAGCCATCTGGGCACGCAACCGCAGCGCTACGGACTGGTCCGGCTGTGGGGGTCGGTGGGCTTCATCGCCGCCGTGGTGCTCGGCGGCCTGGCGTTTTCCGGACCCGGCGTGGCGCGCGTGCCGCTGGTGTTGCTGGTGGTGGTCGCCGCCACGGCGCTTGCCGTGTGGCGCGTGCCGCCCGCGCCGGTCACGCCGGTAGAGGACGTGCCGCAGCGGCTCGGCTCCGCGCTGCGCCGGCCGTGGGTCCTCGCGCTGCTGCTGGTATGCGTGCTGCAGCAAGCCGCATTCGGACCTTACTACGTGTTCTTCACCATCTACCTGGACCGGCTGGGATACGGCACCGGGGCGGCCGGGTTGTTGTGGGCCTGGGGCGTGGCGGCCGAGGTGCTGATGTTCGTGTTTGCGCCACGCCTCATCGAGCGCTTCGGCTCGCGCCTGCTGCTGGTTGCTGCGCTGGCCGTGAGCGCGCTGCGCTGGCTGCTGACGGCCTGGGGGGCCGCCTGGCTGCCCCTGCTGGTGCTGGCGCAGACCATGCACATGGCTGCATTCGGCCTGTTTCATGCCGTGGCCGTGCTGCTGGTGCACCGCGCTTTTCCCGGCAGGCTGCAAGGCAGGGGGCAGGCGTTGTACAGTGCGCTGGGTTTCGGGGTCGGCGGTGCGCTGGGGAGCCTGGCGAGCGGCTACGCATGGGCGGCCGGCGGGGCGGCGCTGACCTGGACGGGCGCCGCGGTGCTGTCGGGGATCGCTACCGTGGTGGCGTGGCGCGGCCTGGCGCGCAACGAGGCCGCCGCGGGGGCCATGGGGGCCGGCGGCGCAACGGGCAAGTGAATACGGGCAGGTACTGAATATTATGAGTGGCAAGCAGGGGTTTTCCGTGGCCGTGGTGGGCGCCACCGGGCTGGTGGGCGAGGCCATGCTGGCCTGCCTGGCGGAGCGCAAGTTCCCGGTGCGCGAGCTGCACCTGCTGGCCAGTGAGCGCTCCGCCGGCACGCGCATCGACTTCGCACGCAAGTCGCACCTGGTGAAGGAGCTGGCGAGTTTCGACTTCAAGGGCGTGGACGTCGCCCTGTTCTCGGCCGGCGGCTCGGTGTCGCGCGAGCACGCGCCGCGCGCGGCGGCCGCGGGCGCCATGGTGATCGACAACACTTCCTGCTTCCGTTACGACGACGACGTGCCGCTGGTGGTGCCCGAGGTGAACCCGGCGGCGCTGGACGGCGCCCGGCAGCGCAACATCATCGCCAATCCGAACTGCTCCACCATCCAGATGGTGGTGGCCCTGAAGCCCATCTACGACGCAGTCGGCATCACGCGCATCAACGTGGCGACCTACCAGTCGGTCTCGGGGGCAGGCCGCAGCATGGTCGAGGAACTGGCGCGCCAGACCGCCGAACTGATGAACGGTCGGCCGCTCGGCAAGATGCTGACGCCACGCCAGCTGGCCTTCAATGCGCTGCCGCAAATCGACGTGTTCGAGGACAACGGCTACACGCGGGAAGAGATGAAGATGTGCTGGGAGACCCGCAAGATCTTCGCTGACCCGGACATCGGCGTGAACGCGACCGCGGTCCGCATCCCGGTATTCTTCGGTCACTCTGAGGCGGTACACTTGGAAACCGTGGACAAGATCACGGCGAGCCAGGCGCGAAGCCTGTTACGTAAGGCCCCTGGCGTGACGGTCCTGGATCGGCGCCAGCCGGGCGGTTATCCCACTGCAGCCACGGAGGCGGGTGGTGCGGATCCCGTTTTCGTCGGGCGGATCCGCGAAGATATCTCGCACCCACGGGGGTTGAACCTTTGGATCGTGGCCGACAACATTCGCAAGGGCGCGGCTCTGAATAGCGTGCAGATCGCTGAAACTTTTGTAAAAAAATACTTGTGAGTCTATATTCGGCTCATTATGTGAAATGCCATCCGTCGACAGCGCGTGCCGCCCCGGCCAGGGACGGTACGTGCCTGCGCAAGGTCGCAGCCAGGGAGTGACAATGTCGCGCAAGCTGATCTTAATTGGGGTGCTTTCCCTTATCCTCGCACCGGGCGCGGCCCTCTCGCTCGGCCTCGGCGAGATCCGCCTGAATTCCTACCTCAACCAGCCGCTGGACGCCGAGATCAACCTCAGCATCTCGTCTCCGGAGGAGCGCGACTCGTTGCGCGTGGCCATGGCGCCTGCCGAGGCCTTTGCGCGCTACGGCTTGACCCGGCCTGCCTATTTCGACGACATCGAGTTCGAGGTGCGTGCCAGCGGGCCGAGCGCGGCCACGATCGTAGTGAGCTCCTCGCGCCCGATAGTGGAACCGTTCGTGACCTTCCTCGTCCAGGCCAGCTGGAACGGTGGGCAGATCCTGCGCGAGTACACGGTGCTGCTGGACCCGCCGGTGTTCCTGCCGGCCCCCGAGCCGCAGGCCGCCCCGGCCCCGGCAGTCGAGGCGCCGCGCCCGGCGCCTGAGGCCGTGTCCCGGCCGGCGCCGACGCCACCGCCGGTGGCTGCGCCGGCGCCGGTGCGCCCCGCCTACGCCGCGCAGTACGGCACGGAATATGGCGCCGTGCAGCGCAACGAGACCCTGTGGGGCATTGCACAGCGCGTGCGCCCGGACGCCTCGCTGAGCACCAACCAGGTCATGGTGGCGCTCTACAACGCCAATCCCGAAGCATTCGACGGCAACATCAACCGGCTGCGGGCGGGCGCCATCCTGCGCGTGCCGGACCGCGACACCATGGCGGCCACCTCGGCGCAGCAGGCCACTGCGGAAGTGCGACGCCAGAACCAGGCGTGGAACGCGGCCACCGCCACCGCCACCGCCGCACCCCCGCAGGAACGGCGTCTCGAGCTGGCGCCGCCTGCTGAGACGGCGCCTGAACCGGCCACGGGCCGGGCCGCGGACGCGGCGCCGGCAGCGCCGACCGGCCTGCCCGCGGGCAGCGCGGGCGCAGATCCGGTGCTCGAGGCGGTGGAGTCGCTGCGCGGCGAACTGGCCGAGACGCGTCGCCTGGTCGACCTGAAAGACGACGAGATTGCCGCGCTGCAGGCGCGCCTCGCGGAGCTCGAGGCAGGCGCCCCGGCCGACGGCGGTACTGCTGCTGCGCCCGATGAGGCAGCCCCGGTGGCTGAGCCGCCGGTGGCCACGGAGCCTGGTACGGAGCCTGGTACGGTCCCCGGCGAAGAGCCCGCGGCGGAAGCCGCCGCGGAGCCTGTCGCGGCAGCCGTGGCGGAAGCAGAAGAAGCAGAAGCGGAACCGGAACCGGCCGAGGTCGCTACGCCTGCCCCGGCGCAGCCGGCGCCTTCGCTCACCGACCGCATCATGGGCTGGCTCGGCAACCTGTGGCTGTGGGTGGTGCTGGCCGCCGTGCTCATCGTCGGCGCGATCGGGGTTTTCCTGCGCAAGCGCCAGGAAGACACGCGTTCCATCGAGGACGAACTGGCGGAGACGGGCACCTGGGGCGCGATTGAACCGACCGGCGGCCAGCTCGGCGTCGGCGGCGCAGCGGCCACGGCACCCAAGATCACGCCGCGTGAGCCGACGGCCAGGTCCCAGATCGAGGTGGAGGAGTCCGTTCCGGAACCTGCCCCGGCGGACTCCCGTGCTGCAGAGCCCGAGGCGGCGCAGGTAGCCAAGGCGGAACGCGATACTTCGGCGCCGGCCTCCGACGAGTACCAGTATCCCTTCGAGGACACCATCGCCAGCGAGGCGGGCATCAACCTGGACCAGTCGGACCCGCTGGCCGAGGCCGATTTCCACATGGCCTACGGTCTCTACGACCAGGCCGCGGAGATCATGAAGAAGGCCATCGCGCACGAGCCCGACCGCTACGACCTGAAGCGCAAGCTGATCGATATCTGTTTCGTGTGGGGCAACGCCGACGAATTCCTCGCCCAGGCGCACGCCATTCGTGATGCAGGCGGCCCGCAGGCGGAGGCCGACTGGCCCAAGATCGCCATCATGGGCCGGCAGATCTGTCCGGGCGAATCGATGTTCGAGGGTGGCGACGACGTCGCCGTGGACCTCGACCTCGGCGGCGACGACTCGGCCGCTGCGGAGACTCCGGACACCGCCACATCCGGCAGCTGGCTCGACTTCGACATCGGCGCGGCTGAAGGTGAAGGCGCCGGCGACGAGGTCTTCATCCCGACACCCGATGACACCCAGGAGCAGCGTGCGCTGTCCGGGGGCGAGGTTGAGCAGACCGCAGAGCTGGACCTGGACGAGCTGGGCATCGACCTCGATCTCGGCGAGTCGGGTGAATATGCGCTGCAGGACCTGGCGGAGCGGGCGCCCGATTTTCCCGACGAGAGTCCCGCAGAGGACGAGGCGGAGGCACCGGCCGGCGCAGGGGCGGCGGGCGACGAAGACGAAGGCACCATGATGATGGAAACCGCCGTCCTGCCGCTCGGGGAGGAGGATCCGACCCGCAGGGGCGAGGGCGTCGAGTTCGAGTCCGAGTCGGACGAGCCCACGCTGTCCGGTGAAACGGCGCTGCAGTTCGAAGACGACGGTGACAAGACGCAGGTCAAGGTCGGCCCCCACGTGGCTGACGACGACGAGCCCACCATCATGGGCCTGGAGTCCCGCCTCGAGGACGAAGAGGCCGAGCAGACGATGATCCGCAAGGTCGAGAACCTCGGCGACGAGACCATCGAGGCCCCGGTGCAGGAAGAGGACCTGGACCTCGACGAGCTTACGCAGGTGCTGGAAGCCGAGACCGGCAAGGGCGACGACTTCTCCGCGGAAGCGGACGCGACCCAGGTGGCGGTGGGCTTCTCCGGACGCTCCGAGTCGGACGTGGAAGCGACCGCTGCAATGGAAGAGCTGGACGAAGTGGGCACCAAGCTCGACCTGGCGCGCGCCTATATCGACATGGGCGATCCGGACGGTGCACGCAGCATCCTCGAGGAGGTTGCTGACGAAGGCACGGAGGCGCAGCAGGAGGAAGCGCGCCAGCTCCTCGACAGCCTCGGCTGAGCGATGTCTCCGCTGTCCGGCGGCATGACGCCGGATGAGGCCCTGACGGGGCTTCATCCGGCGTTTCGCATCCTGCTGCTGCTGGTCCTGGCGGCTGTGCTGTTCCAGTACTCGCTCGCGGCGCTCGGCATCGTGCTGGCGCTGGTGCTGTTCGCTGCCGCCGCTGATGGACGTGAGACGCTGGCCGGGATCCTCAAGGCGCTGCGGCGGATCCGCTGGCTGCTGCTCTCCATCGTGGTCATCTACCTGTGGATCGCGCCGGAGCCGGGCCCCAGCGGGGGCAGCGCATGGCTGCCGTCGTGGCAGGAGCTCGATATTGCGCTGCGGCGCAGCGGCGTACTGGTGGTGCTGGTGGCGGCCGTGGAATTGCTGCGGCGTCGCACCGGCGCGCCGCACATGGCGGCCGGGCTGGTGATGTTGTTGCAGCCCCTGGCGTGGCTCGGCCTGGAGGTCGAGGTATTCGCACGGCGGCTGGCGCTGACGCTGGAAGCCGTGCCGCTGACGGCCGAGCGCGTGGCCGGTGCTGCCGGCGGCCGGCGGCCGGGCCTCGCGGGTTGGGGTGACGCGGCCGCCGCGCTGGTGCGCGATGTCGAACAGGACGCCATGGCGTTGCCGCCTGCCGCCCGGCTTCCCTTGTTGTCCCGTCCCGGGCTGCGTGACTGGCTGCTGCTCGGGGGCGGCGTGGCGGCTTGCCTGCTGCTGGCGCGGCTGCCGTGAACGGGCCCGCTGCCGGTAACAGTCGGGTGGTGGTGGGCGTCGAGTACGACGGCTGCGGACTGCTTGGCTGGCAGACGCAGAAGGACGGTCCCAGCGTGCAGGATGCCCTCGAGGCCGCGCTGTCCCGCGTCGCGGACGAACCGGTGGCGGTGACCGGCGCGGGACGCACCGACGCGGGGGTGCACGCCACGGGGCAGGTGGCGCATTTCGACACGCGCGCGGAGCGGTCGATGCGTGCCTGGGTGCTGGGCGCCAACACCGGGCTGCCGCCGGGGATCGCCCTGCGCTGGGCGCAGCCGGCCCCGGAGGGGTTCCACGCACGCTTCTCGGCCGTGGCGCGCAGCTACAGCTACCTGCTGCTGAACCGCGAGACGCGCCCGGCCTTGTGGCGCGAGCGGGCCTGGTGGGTCCATCGTCCACTGGATGCCGGAAGCATGCATCGCGCCGGCCAGCACCTGCTCGGGGAGCATGACTTCTCGGCTTTCCGTGCCGCCGAGTGCCAGTCGCGCACGCCGATGCGCCGGCTCACCGCGCTTGCCGTGCGGCGCACGGGCGACTTCATCCGCGTCGACGTCACTGCAAACGCCTTCCTGCATCACATGGTGCGCAATATCGTCGGCACGCTGGCCGTGGTCGGTCGGGGTGACGCCCCGGAGGCCTGGGTGGCCGAGGTGCTGGCCGGACGGGACCGCTGCCAGGGCGGCGCCACGGCCCCGGCCGCGGGCCTGTACATGGTGCACGTGGACTACGGCCCCCTGCTGGCGCAACCCGCGGCCGAGCTCCCCGGGCCGCCGGCATGAGCGTATTCGTTTATCATCGGCCTCCAGGCACGAGCGCGTGCAGCATGGTGCATGCTGCACGCTGCGGGGATGGTCCCCGGAGGAGCGCATGAACTGGTTCGACAAGCTGATGCCGTCGCGAATCAAGACCCAGGGCGGGACCCAGGGCCGCAGCCGCTCCGTGCCGGAGGGGCTGTGGGCCAAGTGCCCGGCCTGCGATGCCGTGCTCTACCGGCCGGAAGTCGAGCGCAGCCTGCACGTCTGTCCCAAGTGTGACCACCACATGCGCATCGGCGCACGCACGCGCCTGAAGCTTTTTCTCGACCCCGGTTCGGGACGCGAACTCGGCCAGTCGCTGCAGCCGGAAGATCCGTTGAAATTCCGCGACAGCAAGCGTTACCGCGACCGCATTACGCAGGCGCAGAAAACGACCGGCGAGCAGGATGCGCTGGTCGCCATGACCGGCACGCTGATGGGACTCAGGCTCGCCGCCTGCGCCTTCGAGTTCCGCTTCATGGGCGGTTCCATGGGCTCGGTGGTCGGCGAGCGCTTCCGGCGTGCGGCCGATGCCGCCGCCGACGAGCGCATGCCGCTGGTGTGTTTCTCAGCCAGCGGCGGCGCGCGCATGCAGGAGGGCCTCTATTCCCTGCTGCAGATGAGCAAGACCGCCGCGGCGCTGCGCCGGCTGGGGAACGCGGGCCAGCCGTACATATCCGTCATGACCGACCCGACCACGGGCGGCGTGTCCGCCAGCCTCGCCATGCTGGGCGACGTCAACATCGCCGAGCCGAAGGCGCTGATCGGCTTCGCCGGCCCGCGCGTCATCCAGCAGACCGTCGGCGAGACGCTGCCCGAAGGTTTTCAGCGCAGCGAGTTCCTGCTCCAGCACGGCGCGCTCGACATGATCGTCGACCGGCGGGAGTTGCGCCCCACCATCGCGCGGGTGCTCTCCATGCTTACCGGGCGCGCGCTGGAAATGGCGGAATAGGCCGCGCTTGTCCCGCCGCACGCTTGCCGACTGGCTGGCCTGGCAGGAGCGCCTCCATCCGGCGGAAATCGAGCTCGGCCTGGAGCGCGTGCGCACGGTGCTCGAGCGCATGGACCTCCTGCGCCCCTGCCAGCGCGTGTTCACGATCGGCGGCACCAACGGCAAGGGCAGCTGCGTCGCGACGCTGGAAGCCCTGAGTCTCGCCACCGGCCGATGCACCGGCGCGTATACCTCGCCACACCTGCTGCGCTACAACGAGCGCGTGCGCGTCGATGGCATCGAGGCGGACGACGCTGCGCTGGTGAGCGCCTTTGAGGCCGTCGACGCGGCGCGTGGCGAGATCTCGCTGACCTATTTCGAGTTCGGCACTGCGGCGGCGCTGGAGATTTTCCGCAGGCGCGGCGTGCACACGGCCGTGCTCGAGGTCGGGCTGGGCGGGCGACTCGACGCCGTGAATGCGGTGGAACCCGACGCGGCCGTGGTGACCTCGGTCGGGCTCGATCACATGGAATGGCTTGGTCCGGACCGCGAGAGCATCGGACGCGAGAAGGGCGGCATCTTTCGTCCCGGCAAGCCCGCGGTGATCGGCGACCGGGACCCGCCGGCCTCGCTGCTGGCGGCCGCCGGCACGGGCGCGCTGCGGCTGGGAGTCGATTTCGACTGGGTGGATACGCCCGCGGGCTGGTGCTGGCAGGACGGCACGCGGGTGTTGCCCGGGCTGCCGGGCGCGGCCCTGCCGGCATCCGCGTTGAAGGATAACGCCGCCTGTGCCATCGCCGCCTTCCTCGCGCTGGAGCCGGCGGCGATGACGGCGGGGACCGCAGGGCGCGCCCTCGGGAGCATCCGGCTGGCCGGCCGCATGCAGCGTATCCCTGGTGAGGTGGAGTGGTGGCTGGACGTGGCCCACAACCCGGACGCCGCGCGCGTGCTGGCACAGGCGCTCGCAGCTGCGCCGGTGCGCGGCCGCACCTGGTGCGTACTGGGCATGCTCGCGGACAAGGACGCGGGTGCCGTCGCGGCGCTACTCAAAGACAGCGTCGACGGTTGGTTTCTCGCCTCGCTGCCGCCGCCGCGCGGCCTGGCCGCGGAGGCCCTGGAAATGCGTATCGACGGCACCCTGGGCGGCCTCGTGACGCGGGCCGAGTCGGTCGCTGCGGCCTGCGCTGCGGCGGCGGCCGCAGCCCGGCCGGGCGACCGCATCGTGGTGTGCGGATCGTTCCACACTGTCGGCCCGGCCATGGAGTGGCTTGGGGGATACTGCGCACCCCAGACACGATAGCGCCGGCCGCGTCACCAACTGGCTATATGAATCGGCAATTGAAGGAGCGCATCGTCGGCGCCACTGTCATCGTGGCGCTCGGCATCATCATCATCCCCTGGTTGCTCGACGGCCCGGCCCAGTCGCCGCGCGCGGTCGAGCAGAAACTCGAATTGCCCCGCAGTGATGCGCCCACGCGCAGCTACAGCATCCCCCTGGACCCCGCTGCAGGACGCCCGGTACAGATCGGCGGCAGCGAACCCGAGGCGGCCGGGGCCGCAGAGGCTGCCGGGGCCGCCGGCGCCGCCGGGGAAGATGCAGCGACGGAGCCCGAGGCGGCTGCGCCGGTGGGCGTGATCCAGCGTCCGGCGCTGGAAGATCCCGCGCCGCAGCGCCAGCCCTCGAGCGCACCCGCCGAACAACCACGCCAGCCTCCGCCACGTCCCGCCCCGCAACCCGCGGCGCAGCCGGAGCCGACGCCGCAAGCGCCGGCGGAAGAAAGCTGGACCGTGCAGGTCGGCAGTTTCTCCCAGGCGGACAACGCGGCGGCATTGCGCGAGCGGCTGGCCGGGGAGGGGTTCAAGGCCTTCGTCTCGCGTGTGGCCACCGACGCCGGTACCATGCATCGCGTAAGAGTCGGCCCGGTGGCGGAGCGCGCGGAAGCTGAACAGTTGATGGCGCGCCTGCGCGCCGCGGGGCACACCGGAGCGCGCGTCGCGCGCGCCCAGGACTGAGGGAGCAAGGCGCGCATGGTCATCGTCGACTACATCTTGCTGGGGGCTTTCCTGGTATCTGTGGGTATCGGCTTTTTCCGCGGCTTTTTCCGCGAGGCCCTGTCGCTGGCGACCTGGGTGCTGGCGTTGTGGGTGGCCTGGCGCTTTTCCGGCGTGCTCGACCCGCTGCTGGCCACCGTAAGTTCGCCGGCGCTCAAGCTGTGGGCCGGCCGCGTGATCATGTTCGTCGGCGTGATGCTGGCCGGGGCAGTAGTCTCCAGGCTGGTGGTGATGCTGGTGCACAAGAGCGGCCTGACCAGCACCGATCGCGTCCTCGGCATGGTGTTCGGTGCCGGGCGCGGCGTACTGGTGATCGGCCTGATGGTCATCCTGTTCCAGCTGCTGGAAATGGATCGCGAGGCCTGGTGGGAGGAGTCGCTCATCGTGCCGCGCACTGCCGAGCTGACGAGCTGGCTGCGGGGCTACCTGGATACGGGGCTGGATCAACTCGGCGAAATGCTGGCGGAGTAACAGACTGATGTGCGGAATTGTAGGAATCGTGGGTGCGGGTGCGGTCAACCAGTTGATCTATGACGCGCTCACGGTGCTGCAGCACCGCGGCCAGGATGCGGCGGGCATCGTCACCGCGGACGAGCACATCCACATCC